>CAYYSX010000067.1:0-24383 GCA_964474315.1 uncultured Verrucomicrobiota bacterium
GCGTCCTCCGGGCCACGGTGTGAGGGCCGGGGCCTCTTGGCCGGGTCATTGGGATTTGGTCTTTGGAGCTTGGGCGTGGTCCCCGTTTGAGGACGAAATCAAGATGCGCTCGCCCTCCACTTTTCCTCTCGTGGGCCTTGACAATGTGTATCAATGTATTAATACACTGACCTATCGTGCAACTCGCGATTGATTCTTCTTCCGGCACGCCGATCTACCTGCAGATCGTCAACCAGGTGAAATACGTCGTCGCGGCCGGTCGGCTGGCTCCCGGTGAGGAACTTCCGCCGATCCGCACGTTGGCCGAGCAACTCCTGATCAATCCCAATACGGTCGCCCGCGCCTACCTGGAGCTGCAACGGGCTGGGGTGGTGGTCAAGCGGCACGGCGCGGGCACGTTTGTCGCCGACCACCCGCCGTCGGTCAGCAAAAGCCAGCGCCAGAAAGTGCTGGGCGAGCGGGCCGATGTCCTGCTCAGCGAGGCCCGTCAGCTCGGGGTCAGCTTCGAGGAAGTGATCGAACTCCTGCAGACCCGACAGGAAAAAATGGACCGCGCTCCGGTATGAAACTTCCCTCTCCCTCCTCGGCGGAGGCCGTCATTAGCGTCACGGAATTGTCGCGAAGATTCGGGTCCAAACAGGCGCTCGACGACGTGACGCTTCATGTGCCGCGCGGGTGCGTTTTTGGCCTCGTCGGTGAAAACGGCGCGGGTAAGACGACGTTGATCAAACACCTGCTGGGGCTGCTCAAGGCCGAGACCGGACGGGTCCGCGTGTTGGGTCGGGATCCGGTCGCTGATCCGGTGGCCGTGCTGAGTCGGGTCGGCTACCTTTCCGAATATCGCGATCTGCCGGCCTGGATGCGGGTGGATGAACTGCTCAACTATACGCGGGCCTTTTATTCGAATTGGGATTCGCGCTATGCCGAGGAACTGCGCGAACAATTCGGACTCGATCCGGCGCAACGGGTGAGAAGCCTGTCGCAAGGCCAACAGGCTAAGACGGGGCTCTTGCTCGCCCTTGCTTTCCGGCCGGAATTGTTGCTGCTCGACGAGCCCAGCTCCGGCCTCGACCCGATGGTGCGTCGTGACATCCTGGAAGCCATCATCCGCACCGTCGCCGAGGAAGGACGGACCGTATTTTTCTCCTCGCACTTACTGGACGAGGTGGAACGCGTTTCCGATCAACTGGCGATGATTTGTCACGGTCGGATCGTCCTGTGCGGGCGTCTGGACGACATCAAGCAGACGCACCGGCGGCTGGTCGTTCGCTTCAGGACCTCCCTCACGTCGGCGCCGCAATTGGATTCTGCCCTGATCGTTCGGGGAACGGGCCGTGAATGGACCTTGCTCTGCACCGGTGAGCGAGGTCGTGTTAGGGCGGAATTGAGCGCCATTGGAGCCTCGGTTCTGTCGGAACAAATTCCCTCTCTCGACGAAATCTTCGTGGGGCAGGCGGCACCACGTCCGGAGTCACGTCCACTCCCGTCCGCCGCATGACCTTACGCTCGCCCAGCGCCGCGGTTGCGTGGGAAATCTGGTCACGCCGTCGGGCCGGCTTGTTCTCGGTGGCCGCTTTGCTGGTCATCGGTGGAGTTCTGCTTCCGGCGCTGCGGCATTCCGTCCGCTGGGCCAGTTACACCCATTCGGTCGCCTATGCGCTGACGGCCGTGGCCTTGGTGGGGACCTTGGCTTGCTTTCATTTCACGGAAGGATCGCGGAAGGGCGGGTTCGGCAGCTACCCCTTGCGTCTCTTCCATCTGCCGGTGAACACCTGGGTGCTGGTGGCCTTGCCCATGTTATACGGCGCGGCGGCTCTGGTACTGGTTTATTTGCTTTGCGCCGGTTTGCTCCTTCGGCACGCCGGGGCTGATCTGCCGTTGCTGTGGCCTTGCCTCTATCTGGTCTTCGGTCTCACCCAGTTTCAGATGATTGTCTGGTCGCTGCCCGGGAGCCGGTACCTTAAATTACTGTGCTTAAGCGTGGCCGCGTCGATCATAACGTTTGGGTGGATGTTTTTTATCCCCACCATCGTCGCCGGGGCCTTGAGCGAATGGGGTTATGCGGGTGATCCGGCCGTGTTTCTGCGCGGGTTGCTGGGAGCCCTCGCCTTGACCGGACCCGCGGCCTATGGCGTCAGCCTGTTCCGGTTGCGCCAACAGCGGCATGGGCTGAGCACGCCCTTCGCCGTGTGCTCCCCAGGGTGGGGGCGATTGATCGGCCGGTGGTGGTGCCGTCGGACGCCGTTTCGCTCTGCCGATCACGCTCTCGTCTGGCAGGAATGGCGCCGCGTGGGGTTGATCTTGCCGGTCATGGCCGTCGTCGTCGTCGCGCTGACGTGTGTGCCAGCCTGGCTATCCGGCGGCCTGAGCGGCCGCGCCACAGTGGGTATCCTGAACTGGCTGATTATGGCGCCGTTTCTCTTGGCCATCCTGGTCGGACGAGGCTGGGGCAAGCCGGATTTTTGGAGCCCCAGTCTCAAGATCGCTCCGTTCCCGGCCATCCGCCCGGTGACACCGGGCCAATGGGTGTTCGCCAAATTGAACGTGGCGTGGGCGAGCGCGGCGCTGACCTGGGGGCTGGTTCTCTATCTCGGGTTCATCTGGACCGCGTTCGCCGGCGATCTTCACGGTCCGGAAGTCTGGCTCAGGCGAATTCGCTTCTACTACTCCCCACTGGAACGCGGGCTGTTATCGATTCTGGTGTTGCCGGCGATGGTCATCGTTACTTGGCGATGTTTGGTCGCTGGGCTGGCGGTGGGCTGCTCCGGATCAAGGCTCTGGTATCACACACTCAACCTGTGGGTCGGAGCCGGTATGGTTACGCTCTTTATCATAACCATCCGAAGCTCCGACGGCGCTTCGGATCAACTTAGACTTTATCATCTCTGGCCGGTGATCGCCTGGTTGCCGGTGATTCTGACCAGTGCGGTGATGGTCAAGATGGCGGTCGCGGTGTTCGGTTGGAGCGATGCGTGGCGACGAGGGATGGTTTCGCGATGGATGGCGATTCGCTACTTCGCTGGCTGGCTCCTTCTGGTCGGGATCGTGGCGACCTTCTTTTTCATCCTGAGTCGGAACACGCTTTGGCTGCGACACCTGCTGATGCTGATGGCCGTGTTGCTGGTTCCCCTGGCCGGACCGGCGCTCGCGATGCGTGCGCTCGCCGCCAATCGAAGCCGCGCATGAAACGATTCACGCCCCTTCATGTCCTCGTCGCCCTGGCTCTGATGATCTCCACGGCGGCTCTGGGCCTGGGAGTGGCCGCGGCGCGGGCGATGCCGATCCGCGTGAAGGCGGGTGAACACCAGTTGCGCCTGTCCATTCAAGGGACCGGCTCGCCGACCGTGATCCTGGAATCCTTCGGTCCGGCCGGACTGGAAACATGGAACCGCATTCAGCCGGCGATTGCTCGTTTCACGCGAGTCGTTTCGTACGACCATGCCGGTTACTGGGCTTCGGAGCCGGGTCCCAAGCCCCGCGACGCCACACAGATTGCCCAGGAGCTCCGCGTGGCCTTGCGCACGGCGGACCTCCCGCCGCCCTATCTCCTGGTCGGCTATTCGTTTGGTGGACCTTACATCCGGGTGTTTGCCGGGCGGCATCCCGCCGAAGTGGCCGGTCTGGTGTTCGTCGATCCAACGCAGGAGTCGTTCATGGCTCTGCTCACCAATCGGTTCCCGGAAATGAATGTCGTTACCGAAGAACAGTACCGCGAACAAAGCGAATGGGGCCGGCAATGGCCGTCCATGAACCAGGCTCGCCAAGCCCGCCTGCCCGAGGTGCCGATCACGTTGATCACGGGGGCGCAAACCCATGACCTGCTGTCCCGTCATCTCCTACCGCTTTGGCAGGCGGAACACGCACGGTGGCTTAGTCAATTTCCGCAGGCCCAACACCTTGTTACCACCAACAGCGGTCATGGGGTCGTCTTTACCGAACCGGAACTGATTATCGAGGCGGTCCGAGAAATGGTGGGGCAGGCACGTGACGGGGGAGCGGGGGCAACGCCTTAGGTGTTCCGCCGTTGGTGGCTCCGTAGCCGAGGGGACGGGGTGTAGTCGGTTCGTGAGGCGTGAGGCGTGGTTTATTCGCAGGGGTTAGCCTTGCCGTTGGTTTGTTTCCACTTTTGCCCCGACTCGCTCCTCCGGCGGCTTCCCGGTCACGGTCAGGAGTTCGCTCCGCTGGCCCAGTCCGTTCGTCCTTCGTTGATCAATCCAACCCTTTGGCTGGTGATGCTGAACCTTATGGCTCGATGGCCCGCACGGTGGGCCAACATCCGCGCACCGACGGGGCGTGGAGGCGTAGCGTCGGATCATCCCCGATCCAGCCGGGACGACCGGCGGCATCCACGAACGCGATGCCGATGGGCAAATCCGGTTGTTCGTCCGCGACCTGAACCATCTTGGCTTCCGCTTCGTCGCTCATGGCGATCCACGCCTCTTTCAAGGCGATCGGATCGAGCGCACGAGCCTTGATCTTGTCGAGTTCGGTTGGGCTTACCCGGGCAAACCGTCTCATCATCTTGAGCAGCGAGAGTGGGCTGAAACCGGGGTCCTTTCCGCAGGCGGCCCAACAAATCGCCGCCAGGGGATAAGTCTGATGCAGCTCGACGATGTCCACATAATCGCGTGTCTCCGTGCGGGCCGAGAGGGCGAGCGCCTTATTGGTGGCCACATCGAACAGGTGTAACCGCCAGCCGAGTTGGGCATCCCGTTCGATCGGGAAGAAACGGAACGCCGAATCCGCGGCCCAGTCGATTTCCGCTGTTGCGTTGCCCCGGGTGACTCGGGCTTTGCGGAAGGTGACTTCCTTATCCCACTCGCCGTCGCGCGCGAGGGTCTCGACGTGGAAGCCGGCGGTTCGCAGGCTCTGCACATCGCGGTTGCTGGCCTGGGTCACTTCCTCGGCCAGCTCGTGGAAAATATCGAAGTCATGAGAGAACCGCGCCGAGTCGTCGTCGGCATTCAACACAATCCCACCGGCGAAATGGCTTTCCTCACTCCGATTTCGCGCCAGGACGGCTAGCAGGTCTTTTTGGAGAGGGGTAAGAGGCATCGGTGCAATCGTTGAGCTGCCCGCCAGGCACGCCAATCGCCATACTCCCGCAAATGTTCCACCACCAGGCGCACATCGTCCAGGTAGCGGACGCGCGCCTCCGGATGCCAAAACCAAAAGCACCCCGGGAACCGGCTCACTAAATCAGTGGCCTGCTCCACCAGCTCCGGCGGGGCAGGCATCCGCGCCGGAGCTGCGGGCGATTCTTCAAATGTGTCAACCATGGGCAAAAGGCTATGGCCCGACCGGCAGAACAGCAACTCCCCAGGACTTCCCTTCTCCCGATGGGCAACCGCCTGTTTCCTAAACTGAGATGCGCCGCAATCCGTCGTTGCCTAGCGATCGCTTCCGGCGAGATTCTTCGAATCCATTGCTCCGCATGGTGATCCCCGCCACCACCGCTCTGTCCGCGCGCCGCGAACGTAGCTCGCGCTGCTTGGTTCTCTTGCTGATGGCCGCGTTGGCGGGCTCGGCCATGCGGATGTCGGGCGCGCCTCCCGGAGTTGTCGTCGCGCATTCGCCCGCAACGACCCGCCAATATCTCGGCTCACCCAGTCTGGCGCGGTTGCCGAATGGCGAGTTGATTGCTTCGCATGATCTGTTCGGTCCGGGCAGCACCAGCGACACCATCCACGTCTATGCGTCGCAGGATCACGGCGCCACCTGGACGCGGCGCAGTGAGACCCGAGGGTTTTGGTCGTCGCTCTTCGTTCACCGCGAGGCTCTATATCTTCTGGGCACGTTACGACAGGACGGCTGGCTCGTCCTTCGCCGCTCGACTGACGGCGGCGTCACCTGGACCTCGCCTTCAAATTCGCTTACGGGCTTGCTGCGCGCTGACGCGAACTATCACACCGCCCCGATGCCGGTCGTGCTTCACGACGGGCGTTTGTGGCGCGCGTTCGAAGACGTGATGGGCCCGGGCGGCTGGGGAAGTAATTTTCGCTCGTTCCTGATGTCGGTCTCCGTGGAGGCCGATCTCCTCGATGCGAGAAACTGGACGTTCAGCAATCGGCTGGGACGCGATCCCCAATGGCTCGGCGGCCAATTCGGTGGTTGGCTCGAAGGAAACGTCGTCGTCACCCCAGACGGCCGGATCGTCAACATCCTGCGGGCCGACTATCGCTACCCGGACGAGAAGGCGGCGCTGATCGAAGTCAGTTCGGACGGCGCCACGGTGAGTTTCAATCCGGAGCGCGGATTCATCGATTTTCCGGGCGGCTGTAAGAAGTTCACTGTTCGGCGCGATCCACGCGATGGGAGCTATTGGAGCCTGGCGAACTGGATTCCGCCCTCCCAGCGCGGCGGCAACGTCGAGCGCACGCGGAACACGCTGGCGCTGTTGCATTCCGCGGATTTGCGACGCTGGGAAGTGCGCTGCGTCTTGTTGCATCATCCCGATCGCGAACGACACGGGTTTCAATACGCCGACTTTGTTTTCGACGGATCAGACCTGATGGCCCTCGTGCGCACCGCGTTTGCTGACGAAGCCGGTGGTGCTCACAACGCGCACGATGCCAACTTCATCACCTTCCATCGCTGGCCGAACTTCCGTTCGCTGACGACGGCGGACTCCGTGCCGATAGGAACGGCGCCGTCCGCGTCCACGTTCACCAATCCCGTGGTGGTTCCGGGCGCGGATCCATGGATCGTTTTCCGCAACGGTTCCTATTGGTTTACGGCGACGGCGGGGAACCGCATCGATATCCGGCGGTCCCCCACGCTCGCGGGATTGCCGTCCGCCGCTCCCGTTACCATCTGGCGCGCGCCGGCAACCGGTCCGCAAAGCCGTGACATCTGGGCGCCGGAGTTTCACTGGGTCAACCATCGCTGGTGCGTCTATTTCACTGCTACCGACGAGCGGCGCACCGACGCCCACCGCCGGATCTACGCCTTGGAGTCCACCACAGACGACTTGCAGGGGCCTTTCGTGGAGCGGGGCAAAATCGCCGTTCCTGGCGCCGACCACTATGCCATCGACGGGACCCTGTTCCCTCACCCGAGCGGCCAGCTCTACTTTCTCTGGTCGGGGCGGGAGCAAAGCGAGCAGGGGCCGCAGAACATCTACATCGCGCCGATGAGCGATCCGTGGACCCTTAGCGGTCCCCGCGTGAAGTTGTCGTCACCGGACCTGGCTTGGGAGCAGCACGGATGGCAGGTGAACGAAGGTCCGGAGGTATTGCACCGCAACGGACGGACGTTTGTGGTCTATTCGGGGAGCGGCTTCACGACCCCGGAGTATTCACTCGGCCTGTTAACCAATAGCGACGGAGACCTGCTCAATCCGGAGTCGTGGACCAAATCGGCCACGCCCGTGTTTAAGGCTTATATTGGGGACGACGGCAAGGTGTTTGGCCCCGGCCATAACGGATTCTTTCAATCACCGGATGGAACGGAGGATTGGATTGTGTATCACGCCTGGGACCAACCGGAAACGAAAGGGCTGCAACGCACCGCCCGGGCCCAAAAATTTTCGTGGCGGGCGGACGGAACCCCGGACTTTGGTCAGCCCATTCCACCCGGAGTTCCCGTGCGGGTTCCGTCGGGGGAGAAATCCAATTGAAAGGGAGGGGAAAGCTCAAAGTTCAGAAGAGACTCCCCAATTCCAAAGGCCCATGCCCCACCGATCGCTCCGGTCGAGCGCACCGGCGTCTTTTTCTCCACGTCCGTTGGTTCCCGCGGCCCTCAGGCGACTCCACTCGCCCGGTCGGCTGAGGACAGCCGACACTACAGGCTTTCCGTTTCGGTCCTCTGTCCTCTTTCCCCGGCTCCACCACCTGGCCCAAAACGGAGAGGCCCCCTTGGTGCTTCTTTTGAGCTTTGAGCTTTGAATTTGGAGCTTCCTCCCCCCGGGTTGGCAGGCCCGGCTTGCGTCGGGACCACTTCCGCCCACCATCCCCGGCCATTGAAGCTGTCCGTCAAGAGTGATTACGCCACCCGCGCGGTGTTGACCCTGGCCCGTCGCCACGGCTCCGGCGAGGCCGTCCGGGTGGAGCAGATCGCGCGGGAAAACGGCCTCCCCCCCAATTACCTGGTCCAGATCCTGATCGAGTTGAAGTCCGCCAAGATTGTCCAGAGCCAGCGCGGCAAAGCCGGCGGCTACCTCCTGGCCCGTCCGCCGGCGCAGATCACCTTCGCCGACATCCTCAACTGCATGCATGGATCGCTGTTCGATACGCCGGCCTTGGCGGACGACGCCTGTCCGCCCCCGCTCCGCCAATCTTGGGACCGACTTCGCCGCACGCTCGAGGAGGAAGCGGGGAGCATCAATTTCCAGCAATTGGCCGAAGCCGACGCTGATCCCGCCCGGATGTTCTACATCTAAATCCCGCCTGCACTCCCGCCCCTCATGAATCCCCTGCTCCTGCTCGCCATTGGACTGATCAGCGGTGTCACCTCCGGCCTGTTGGGGGTCGGCGGCGGCATCGTCATGGTGCCCGCCATGACCCTGCTGGCCAAGCTGCCGATCAAGGTCGCCATTGGCACCTCTTTGGCGGTCATTATTCCCACGGCGTTGGTTGGTGTCTTCAAGCATCACCAGCAAGGGCACGTGAATTGGGAAGTGGCCGCCTATCTGAGTGTCACCGCCGTGGTCGGGGGATGGATTGGGGCGTGGTTGGTGGGGTCGATTCCGCCCGAATCTCTCAAGCGCGGTTTTGGGGTGTTCGTGATCCTGGTCGGCCTGCGCCTCGTGATCAAGGGTTGAACCCACCTCCTTCGCCGCCATCGGGTGAGGCTCTCGATCCGCCTACATCCGACCGTGCCGCAGAATGGAGATGAGAAGCCACAATCCCAGCACGGCGGTCACAAAGAACCCCAGCAATCCCACGATCGGAACCCCATGCCATAAGGGAGGGATCCGGGCGTGAATGATCAGACCGTTTCCCATGATCAAGGCCGCCAAGACGATGGCGAAGGCGATCCGGTTGGTGACCTGATCCAGGGACACCCGCAGCGGCTCCAATCCATCGTGCAGCATGGTGATCCGCGCCTCACCTTCCTTCAGTTTTCCCAGGAACGCCTTCAGGTCCCGCGGCAGTGTCTGCAGCAACGACGATGCCTCGTCGCCTCCCGAGAGCAGGGCGCGTAGCAGCCGGCGCGGGCGGAGTTTCTGCAGCCGGAGATCCCGCAGGAACGGCTTGGCCTGCGTCATCAGGTCGTGCTCCGGATTGAGCGCGCGTACCGTTTCTTCCATCTGGCCGAAGGCATTCAGCATGGAAACAAAATCCGGGGGGACCATCAGGTGATGTCGGGAGGTCAGCACGAGCAACTCCTTGGCCACGCGGTTGAAGGAGAACTGGGCCATGGGAACGTTGAAGTTGCGGTGGATGAAGTCCGCCATGTCGGTTTCCAACTGCGCCGTCTCCTGGTGCGCCCCGCCTTCGGACAGGTCCACTAGAGCCCGGGTGGCGGTGACCTCATCGCGGTCGGCAATGGCCACCACCAACCGGCCAAAGTGCTCCCGCTGCCCCCGCGAGAGGAAGCCCATCCGGCCAAAGTCGATGAAACAGAGCTCGGGTCCCGGAAGGACGAACAGGTTGCCCGGATGGGGGTCGGCGTGGAAGAAGCCATGGACAAAGATCTGCTTCAGCATCAGGTCACCGAGCCGGTCGGCCAGCGGCGTTCGCAGCGAGCGGGTGGACGGGTCCTCCAGGTAGGCCGCCATCTTCCGACCCTGGACGAACTCCATCACGAGCAGTCGTGCCGTCGTGATCTCCGGCCAGACCCTGGGCACATGGAGGTTGGGTTCGTGAGAGAACTGTTGGTGGAACCGCTGCAAATTGCCGGCCTCGACCGTGAAGTCCGTCTCCCGCGCCAGATCCCGGCGTAATTGCTCGACCAACGCCCGCGGCTGCCAGACGCGCGTCTCTTGAATCTGCGCCTCCAGCAGGCCGGCCAAACGACGCAAGATATGAAGGTCGGTGGAGATCGTGGTCCCGATGTCCGGGCGCTGCACCTTCAACACCACGGGGGTATCGGTCAGGAGAACGGCGCGATGAACCTGGGCAATCGACGCGGCCCCGATCGGTTCCTGGTCAATGTCGGCAAAGATCTCGCGCCAGGGCCGCTTCAACTCGGCCTCGATCACCGACTCGATCACCGCGAACGGCAGCGGCGAAACCTCATCCTGAAGCCGTTCCAGTTCCACCGTGAACTCGGGGGGCATCAGGCCGGAGCGGCTGGAGAGGATCTGGCCCGCCTTGACGAAGGTCGGGCCGAGTTCCTCCAGCGCGCACCGGAGCTTTTCCGGCTGGGAAAGCGTGCGGACCGAACGCGCCTCGGCGCGCAGCCGGCGGGAAGGCAGGCCAAGCAGGCGGGGCAGATGAAGGCGTTGGGCGAAGTCCTCGTAACCGTACTTCAGGAAGACCGAGACGATCTCACGGGATCGTCCCAGGTCGTGGAGGGTTTGCCGGACTGCGCGCAGCCGTTGGGCGAGCATGAGCAAGACGGTGGCTGAGCCGTCGGCAAACTGCCAGTCGCGGGATCGACCCCAGGGGGAAGCTCCAAAAGCCAAATCCCAAATCCCAAAGAAGCTTCCCAATCCCCCACTTCCCGGACGGTTCGGGCGGAAACCAGGCGCTTGGAGTTTGGAACTTCTTTGGAGCTTGGACCTTGGCTTTTGGAGCTTCCCCCCCTGGGGCCGATCGCGGTCCCGGGGGGATGCCCCTCCCGATTAACGCCCGATCTCCACGACGGCCGGCGGCAGCTCGCGATGGATTTCGTCGAGCCGATAGCCCAATCCCGGTCCGCGGACGCTGGATAGATCAACGGTCCCGGCGGTCCGACGAAACAGTCCGGGATGCACCCGGGCCTCGGCCGTGCTCGCTTCCGGATAGAACTGCACCGAGTTGGTTTCCACGCCCATGATGGTGGGGACATGGGCCGCCAACAGGCAGTGCGGAATCTGGGCGAGCATCGGATTGGTCAAGTCCTGCACCATCAAGGTCATCCCGTGCGCCTGCGCCCAGCAGGCGGATAGCAGGGCGCCCGATTGGGTTTTGCAGGTCTTGAGTGCCACCCCGGTCCAGCCCAGGTCGCGACCCCGCCAGACCTGCCGCCAGTCATGGGCGCTTTCATCGAGGAACAGCGGTTTGCGGGCGCTCACGCTATGGACGTCGATCGGATGTTCCGCCAGTTCATAGGGAAAGGGTTGTTCGACATATAATAGTCGCCCATAGAGTCCGGGTTCTTCATCTCTCAGCCGATCCAGGACCTCACAGACGTAGGCCGGCTCGTGAACGGTGCAGTTGAAATCCGCCGTCAACCACTCGACCCCGTGGGTGGCCGCGATCTCCCCCACCCGGACCAACCGGCGGTAATCCCAGTCCTGATCATGGCCCCGCAGCTTGACCTTCAGACAGGTCAGTCCGTCGCGGCGGATCCAGTCGGCCAGCAGGATGGGATAGCCGTCCTGGGGCTCGTCGCCGACCAGATCGTGTTCATCGAGCGGATCCAGCCCGCCAACCAGATGCCAGGCGCGCAGGCGGTCGGCGCGTTGGGGCCGCAGGAATTCCGCGGGGAAGCGGCCGGAAAACGACACCGGACGGCCTGCGGCCGGCTCGAGGAAGGAGGCCAGGTCGCGATTCAGGAATTCTGCGGTGTAGGTGGAGTAGGTCGGAACCCGGTGGAGCTGACCGTAGGCGTCATGAAGGGCGAGGTCGAAGGCGGACGAACAGACAAGGGCGGCGAGATGGGGCAGGGCCGTAGGACTCGCCGTCGGGTCCTCCAAGGTGGAGGCGGTGAACCGGCCGGCATTGAAATCCTTGCGCAAGCGCGGCAGGCAAAAGGCGGAGAAGTCGTTTCCCAGCTCCAGGGGATGTCCCCAGTCGCCCCAGTTGGACCAAGCCCGGCCCAGCCGTTCACAGAACCGCATGAGTGCTTCGTGACGCGGACCGTAGGCGGTCGTGCTGGGCCAGACCCACTGAACGCTAAGTGGGGTTTCACCCCAACCCTCGCTCCGCCGGCCGTCGCGTCCTTCGACATTCAAGCGGACCCGGGCGCAGGTCACCGACGTGAGCGCCTCGGTGCCGAACTTGAGGGGCACACGGGTCTGCACCGGGAGGAACCACAGCGTTGCTCCGGTCACCCGGCAGTCGGTGGTCTTATGGGAGGCGAACCTGGGCGGAAGCGGGTCCATCGACACCGGCATCATTGGACGGCGGAGGTCGGGCGGGAAAGCGTTTACCGTGACGGCGTGGACCCGGTCACCCGGCCTCGGAACCGAATTCCACCAAGAAAATTTCCCGACGCTCCGTTGTTTCCCCATGGAACGTCCGGGTTTCCGTTTCGTCTAAAAGAAGTAGCTGGCCTTCATCCACCAATTCCCCATTCTCCGTGGCGTTTGCCGCTGTAAACACACCCATGAGCTCTCAGACCATTCAGTTCCTGCAGTCCTGCCATTCCGATGAGGAGATCGATATCATGCGGCTGGTGGATTGTGTCATTATCGACGCGGTTCGCTCCGGTGCGTCCGATATTCATATCGAGCCTTGGGAAAGTTCCGTGGCGGTCCGTGTTCGCCTGAGTGGTGTGCTGAATGAATTGGTCCACTTGCCCAGCGATCTGCTGCCGAAGATCGTGGGCCGGCTCAAGATCATGGCCAATCTCATCGGCCACGAAACGACGCTGCCGCAAGAAGGGCGAGCGCCCACCTTTGAAGAAGCGGGCAATGTGGTGCTGCGTATCTCGACGTTTCCCACCATCCGTGGTGAAAAGGTGGTGATCCGCATCTTCGATCCGCGAGGGCGCAGCTTCGACCTGGACGGGCTGGGCATCGAGGAGGACACGCTGGAGACCTTCAAGGGGCTGCTGAGCAAGCCGACGGGATTGATTCTGCTGACGGGTCCCACCGGATCGGGCAAGACCACGGCGATCTACGCGGCCTTGCATCACTTGATCGAGCGGTCCGGACCGAGCATCAGCGTGGCCACAGTGGAGGATCCGGTGGAGTTCAACCTCCCGCTGATCGCCCAGTCGCAGTGCAATCCGGCCCGCGATTACACCTATCCGATCGCCTTGCGATCGCTCATGCGGCAGGACCCGCAGGTGATCATGATCGGCGAAATTCGCGACGCGGAGACGGCGAACATCGCCGTGCAGGCCGGCCTGACCGGTCACTTGGTTTTGAGCACCATTCACGCGGCCAACACGCCCGGCGTGTTCGCCCGCATGATCAACATGGGGATCGAGCCGTTTCTGCTGGCCTCCTCGATCGCGGGAATTCTCGGGACCCGTTTGGTTCGACGGAACTGTCCGGTCTGTTCCGAACCGTACGTTCCTGAGGATACGATCCTACGCTGGGTCCCGGAACCGGTGCAGGCCACGGCCCAGTTTCATAAAGGGGTGGGTTGTGCCGCGTGCGCCCACACCGGCTTCAGCGGGCGGGTATCGGTCACCGAAATGCTCACGGTTGGAGAGAATCTCCGCGATGCGATCTTGGAGAAGATGCCGACCCGGCGACTGCAGGAGATCGCGGTTGCGGATGGTTTGTTGACGCTTTGGGACAAGGGGCTTCGTCGGGTTCTGGCCGGGGAAACGACGTTGGAGGAGGTCCTGCGGGTCATTGGGATGGAAGGCTTTTGACGGACAGGGACGCGAGGATCGGCGCCATCGAGCCCACCACGCGGCCCCATCGATCGGGATCAAAGCCCGGGCCAGGAACCGGCGCGCCGAACTCCACGCCCACCCACCGCTGGATTATCAATCGTTGCGCAAGTAGATGCATGTAGCGTGCGGTGTCCCCACCGCACCACTCGCGTGCCGCGCCTCGATCCGTGTGAACATACTTTCGCAACGATTGATAGTTCAGATACATCCGCGCCGGTTCGCGAATTGCCTTCCGGTTCACGGTAGTCGCATCGTTGTTCAACACGTTAGCCGACTGCCATGTCCCAACCCCTTCTCGTCGCCCAGGCCGGAACAACTCCGCTGCATCTGCTGCCCCAGATGGCCAATCGTCATGGTCTGATCGCCGGAGCCACGGGCACCGGCAAGACGGTCACCCTCCAGACACTGGCCGAAGGATTCAGCGCCCAGGGAGTGCCGGTGTTCCTCGCCGATGTGAAGGGCGACCTGGCCGGACTCAGCCAACCGGGCGGACAGAATCCCAAAGTCCGCGAGCGGGTCGAGACGCTGGGTTGGGTGGATTATACCCCCGCCGGGTTTCCGGTCACGCTGTGGGATATCTTCGGTGAGTTGGGGCATCCCATGCGCTCGACGGTGTCTGAGCTGGGGCCGCTGTTGCTCGCGCGGCTCTTGCAGTTGAACGAGACCCAGGAGGGAGTGTTGCACCTCATTTTCAAAATCGCCGACGACCACGGACTGCTGCTCCTGGATTTGAAAGATCTGCGGGCCGTGGCCAAGCACGTCGGCGAGAACGCCGGGGCCTTCACCACGCAATACGGCAACATTTCGCCCGCCAGCATCGGAGCGGTCCAGCGGGCGCTACTAACTCTGGAATCCCAAGGCGGAGACCAGTTCTTTGGCGAACCGGCCTTGAACTGGGAAGACCTGATCCAGACCGACACCGACGGACGCGGCCTCATCAACATTCTGGCGGCCGATCGGTTGATGTCGTCGCCGCGGGTGTATGCGACCGCGCTGCTCTGGATGCTCTCGGAGCTGTTCGAGAACCTTCCGGAGGTGGGCGACCTGCCGCAGCCCAAGCTGGTGTTCTTTTTCGACGAGGCGCATCTGCTCTTCACCGACCTTCCGGGCGCCTTGCTGGAAAAGGTCGAGCAAGTGGTCCGGTTGGTGCGCTCGAAGGGAGTGGGGATTTATTTTGTGACGCAGAATCCCCGCGATGTTCCCGACCGAGTGCTCGGCCAATTGGGCAACCGCGTGCAGCACGCACTCCGCGCCTTTACCCCACTGGAGCAAAAGGCCGTCCGGGCCGCGGCCGAGACGTTCCGGACCAATCCGTCCCTCAACACCGCAGCGGTCCTGACCGAACTGGGCGTTGGAGAGGCATTGGTAAGCCTGTTGGATGAGCGCGGACAGCCGGCCGTGGTGGAACGGGCGTTCATCGTGCCGCCGCGCTCCCAGCTCGGACCGATCACACCGGCGCAGCGCCGGCAACGGATGTCCTCCTCATTGGTGGCCGGCGTCTATGAGCAGGTGGTGGACCGGGAATCCGCCTATGAACGCCTCACCGGTGCCGTGGCCAACGCGCCGGGCTCATCGGCGGCTCCGGCCCAGCGCGGCTTCTGGTCGTCGCTCTTCGGCGGTGACGAACCGGCCCCGGCGCCCGCTGCTCCACCGCCTCTTCCGACCGCCACGCCAAAGCCGCGCGCCGGGGGCCGTCCTCCGATGACTCTGGCGGAAATGGTGACGAAGACCGCCACCCGTACTGCGACCACGGTCGTGGCGGGAACCATTGGGCGGGCGATGGCGCGCGGCCTGTTGGGTGGACTGCTTGGCGGAACCACGCGTCGCCGGCGTTAGGAATAGGTGAGATGCGCTCTGGAGGAGCTGAGCCACGCTGGCGCCAAGCTCCAAAACCGAAGTCCCAGCTCCCAGCCGGTTCGACGAAGGCCACCCCTTGGGTGATCGAAGCCTTCCGCATCGAAACACACCCTGCCGCTGTTTACAAAAGTTGGTGCTGAAACTGCTATATCCGGATGTCCCACTTATGCGCCAACTGCCATGCATCCGCCGACTTATTCTTCGATTAATGGACTACGACCACCCTTTCGTTGCGCCCAAGGCATCCCACGGATGTTCGCGTCCGGCTGGATCGTCTGCCTAGGCCTCGTTTTCGGCCAGGCCCTCCAGGGCCAGTCGGGTCCGCCGCCCGAGCGGGTGGCGTGGACGGACGATTCGCTGGCCGTCATCGTGGGAACCGCCGCCTTGGATGACGATACAGTGGTCGTGACCGGCTATCCCGCGTTCAGCGATCGCCAGAGTTCCCGCATCCTGGCCATCGCTCCCGACGGTACTCAGCGGTGGCAGCGTGACACGGGAGGCGTGATTACGCCACCGCTGGTGGACCGCGAAGGCCGGGTCGTCTTCGCGGCGGGGGGCAGCTTGTTCACCCTCGATCCGGCCGGCAACGAGGACTCCCGGATCGGATTTACCGGCGAGGTGATGGGCAACCTCGCGCAAGGCCCCGGCGACCTGATCCTCGGCCTCACGGGCCAGAGCAGAGACCGGCCGGACCGACTCTATCGATTCGATCCGTCGGCTGAGACGGCGACCTCGTCGAGCCTGATTGGGTTCTTGAGCGAGGGAATTCCTAGCCTCTCGGTGACCGCCGCCGGTCTGGCGCTGGCCTTCTCTACTCGTTCCACTCGAGCAACCCCATTGGCGGGCTCTGTGTTGTGGAACCACCCGCGGACAACACCGACACCCCTTCCTGACCAGCGAATCTTGCTGACGAGCGCGACGGAACTGCAAGTGGTCGATCGCTTCGGCGAGATCGTTTCGCGCCTGACTCTCCCAGGAGGTATCACGCCCGGACCTCAGCCTCTGATTCGGACCGTTTTCAGTCGCCACGCGCTGGTGACAGGCGATGGAACCATCGTGTTCGCCGACCAGACCAACCTGGTACGTTGGCGACCGGAGCAACGTGTCGAATCCTTTGGCACGCTGCCCGCCCAGTTGGCGGACCCACAATCGCTGGCACTGGATTCAGCCGGTCGCGTGCTCGTTCATCGCAATGAGTCGGTCTGGGTGATCGGTCCCGAGGGTGACTTGGTCGAAGAGTTGACTGGTCTCGGCGTCGTGACGACGCCTGACATCCTGGGTACACCAGGTCTGCCCTTGTTGCTGACCCGCGGTGGGCTTCTGGTGATTCCACGGCTGTCGCCCCGGGGGTTGCTGGCCATCCGCATGCCGCACGGCCTCGATCCTGGCGCATCTTGGGCCTCCGCTCGGGGTGATGCGCGCTGTTCGGCAAGCGCGTTGGTGGTTACTCCGCCGTTGCTCGCCGTGGACCGCCTGACGGCCACTGCGAGTTGGGTCGGCAACCGGTTGCGCTGGCGCAATCCGCAACAGTCGGCGGAATACGAGATTCTTCGCAGTGAAGGAAGTGATCCGGAAACCGCCGTGGTGATCGGACACGTGGATTCCTTCGCCGCCGCTTTCGAAGACACCAACGCCCCGGTCGGGCAACTCCACTATTGGGTGCGGAGCGTGGCCGGTGAGGAGGCGGCCCTGTCCGACCGCGCCACCCCTCAGCCACGACCACCGTCGGTTCGGCCGCTCGCGCGGGTTTCGAACCCACGCGTCCCCATGCCCGTGGCGCTGGATGATTCGGGACAAGTCCTCTTCTCCGACGGAAATCAAATGACCGCGATCACGATCAGCGACGGAGCCTCTTGGAAGCATGAGCTGGCACCGGATTTCGGAGGCACACCCATCGTGGAACCCGATGGCCAGATTCTTCTGACCGGCTTGAGTTCCACTTTGCGCTTCAGCCCGAGTGGCACGGATCGGCCAACGTTCGGGGGACTCCGCGTCCAGGCGGTCACCGGTTCGGGCCGGATGTTGGTTCGCGAAGGGGACGGCACGGCCCAATGGATGAACCCGGACCGCTCCGGAGAAATCCCGATCGAGATCGCGGGCGATACCGTGCTGTTCGATGCCGTGGCGGCGGATGGAACGCTCTTTGGACTCACCGCGGACTGGCAACTGGTGCGGCTTGAACCCGACGGCGCAGAGCGCTGGCGACGGCCACTCACACCGTATGCCACCAACCTGGAAGCATGGCCGCGAGGAGCCATTGGGCGACGGGGTGAGTTTTATTGCGTGACGGACGCGACCGGTCTGACCGCAGTCGATCCCGACGGAAGTGTCCGTTGGCATCGGCCCGAAGAATTTCAGGAGCCGGTGCTGGGCGAAGCGGGAACCGTGCTGGCTCACCTGCCCGGGACCGTTGACTCCCTGGACGCGTTGTACGCAATGGATCCAGCGACGGGAGCCACCCGGTGGCTGTTTCCGGGGGCCTTCCATCCGATCGGAGCGGCTGACGGCACCGTATTCTGTGTGGTGGAGACAGCGGTCTATGCGCTGGATGAAGCGACCGGAGCGGTTCGTTGGGCCTTCGATGCCTCGCCGCAACTGTCTCCCCAGCCCGGTGCGCGCGAAATTCGTCTGGATGATCGCGGAACATTGGTGGGCATCCTCTCCGACCAGGTGTTCGAGATAGCGACCGGCACGCGTCCGGCGCGCTCGGGCTGGCCGATGGCGCGACACGACGCCCGCAATACCGCCGCCCAAGGCGCCCGCGGCGATGTCCCTTTGGAAATCGAACTGGCAACCAGCTCCCAGGACAGCGTGTTACGGCTGCATGCGCCGCCGGAACAAGCCGACGGGCTTTGGCTTATCAGTTCCAACCTGTACCACTGGCGGTTTGCGGAGCCGGTCGAACTCCGCGCCGTACCGGACCACCCGGCCTCCACGGAGGTTCTGCTTGCGACGCCAACTCCGGACAACGGCGCGCCGGCGTCCGCCTATTTTCGGTTGGTTCGCCCGTGACCGTCGGCTTGAGGAGGGACGTCAGTTGCTCCGTCACTGCGATCATTAGACCGACGCTGGCCGTGGGGCAGGCCCAGTTCCTGACGGCTCGGTGGGCCTACTTTCTGGTGGGATCGCCGCGGAAGTATTTGTGGCAGGCCACACAGCTCACCGTGAGCTGGTGGTAGGCGAGGGTGGCTCCGTCAATGTTCTTGTCACCCGCTGCTTGGCTGAGCCGTTCGGCCGAACGGCGGAACTCGGTCAGGAACAGATCGTATTCGGGCACCTGAAGGGCATACCAGCCGCCTGCCCGGCCGAGTTCCACCAGGCGGCGGGCATCAGCGACGACTCCACCCGCGTCGCGGTGGAGCGGACGAGGCGGACGCGCCCCCCAACGCCGACCAACGGCGTCGGAGCGGCAGAGCCGCGGCCGGAGCGCGGGTCTGTGACCCGCAGCCAGGTGGCAACACGGCGGGCGGCGGAAGAACCGGAACCTCAGGCGCATGCGGAATGCGGAATGGGCAACCTCGGGGCCCACCAAGGACACAGAGAAGGAACTGGAGCCCCAGCCGCCGAGGCGTTGCTGCGGGTCACAGACCCGCGCTCCGGCCGCGCCGGGTGCTGCTGTCGGCGCCTCGCCGACGGCCCTGGGCGCCCCCCCGTCCAGTGTGTCCCTCTCCGGGGAGTGCAGGTTAAAAACCTGCGGAACAGCAGACAGGAATGTCTGCGGTACAGGGGAGCGCGCCCGCCCCGGGGGCAGTCGGGGGCGTCTCGCCGGCGGTCCTGGGCGCCCTCGCCCAGTGTGTCCCTTCCCCGGCGCCCGCCCTCCCCATTGTTGAACCAAGGAGGAGCGGCGAACACGGAGAAATAGATCACGGCGTCCAGCTCACACTTCCGGAAGGGAGGTGGGTCAAATTAACGAGCGATGCGATCAACTCACGAATGCGGAGATTGTAAAAATAAAGAAGTCGTTCAGCTCGGAACAGCGCAAAGGAATGTTGGCTAAGTTATCGGAGAAGGGTAGTTCAGAGCCGACGGCGGACGAATCATTTGAAAATTGATCCATGAAGCACGCCCACAAACCAACCGCCATCAGCCTGCTCGCCGGGGCGGGTGGATGTGTGCTCGGGTTCGGACAGGCGGGCGACGAGGTTCGGTTTGCGACGGACCTTGAGGTGGATGCAGCGGAGTCGTCTCGCCGCAATTTCCCCGGCCCGCCGTGCGTGACATTCTCCGACGGCCGTCCAAACCATGAACAACATGAAGAGCAGCAAAAAGGAGTTGTCCCCAAAACAACGGGAAGAACTACTCCGAGCGTTGAAAGACCGTTTTGAGAACAACAGGAACCGGCATGAAGGTCTGGAATGGGCCAAAGTGCAGGCAAGGCTGGAAGCCAATCCGGAGAAACTGTGGTCGCTCAATGAAATGGAACGAACTGGCGGTGAACCGGATGTGGTCGGTCATGAGGAAAAGACGGGCGAATACGCCTTTTACGATTGTTCCGCGGAAAGCCCTAAAGGCCGCACCTGTGTTTGTTACGATCGGGAAGGACTGGAATCGAGGAAAGAGAATAGACCGGAGAATAATGCCATCGATATGGCAGCGGCCATGGGGATTGACCTTTTGGCGGAGGAACAATATCGAGAGCTGCAGACGCTGGGGAATTTCGATACGAAGACATCGAGTTGGGTGAAAACACCTGCTGATATCAGAAAGCTTGGCGGCGCACTCTTTTGTGATCGCCGCTTCGGGCATGTCTTTGTGTATCACAACGGGGCGCAGTCTTACTATAGTGCTCGGGCGTTCCGTGGCTCGCTCCGGGTTTGATTTTTGCGGAGCGTCTCGCGATCTTTCGAAAATCTATGAAACCCATTCAAGGTTACCATCTCATCCGGCCGGAAGATCTCCACTGGCGGCCGTCCAACCTCATGCGCATCCCGAACGCGGATTATCTGGAGCGCACCGGCAGCGAGAATCTCAGCGCGCGGCTCTGGCGGTTTCCGCCCCAGAGCGCCAGCACGCTGCACCAGCACCTCCGGCAGGAGGAATTCTATTTCGTGCTGGAGGGGACGGGCCGCCTGCGCGTGGGCGACGCAACGTTGACCGTGCCGCGCTACGGCGGCGTGCTGGTCGGCCCGGAACAGTTGCGCCAGGTCTTCAACGACACCGCCGCCGAAGTGCTCTGGCTTATTGTCGGTGCGCCGGAGGAACTGGAACTTCTCCCCACGGCCCAAGCCAAGCCCGACCTGTCGCTCATCTATCCGACCGACCCGACGCAGTTGCCCAAGGAGCTCGCCGGCGCGTCGTGGCCGCCGAAGGGTTGAGCGCAACCAAGCAGCGCAGTTGGTTCGGGCGTGCATCAGGCGAGCAACTCAGTAGGATCCACGCACGAAGATGAAGCCCCTGGACCTCCAAAAGCTCGAGGTCGCCACACGACGCGGAGCGACCTCTTCGGCTGGGCACGACCAGTTTACGTCGGAGTTCGTCGCGGCACTTTTGCGGAGCGCGGCTCTGTGAGCCGCAGCAACGTCCTGGTTTCAAGACGCCTGAGAATTTTCCGCACGTTTCTAGCCGGCGCCTCTGCGAGTCACAGACTCGGGAAATCAGTACCTGCATCCGCAAGGAACAGTGCGCGGAGTATGTGTCCGCACTGAGGACACCATTGGGCTCGAGTTTGGCCGGAGATCGCTCCGATGCCTGGTGAGTTTCGCAGAGGTTTTTCCCGACGAACGAATTGTCTCGACACTGCGAGGACAATCAGGCTGAAGGCAATGGTCGAGGAGGGCCTGAATCGGAGGACTAGCGCAACGAGGTCGGTTCGGTTGCTGGGGGCTTGCGAATCGATTGCTCGGCAGACGGGGCGCATGCTGGGCAGAGGATTGCTTCGATACTTATATGCGTGATGCCGAGCACGAGCAGAAGACCGTTTGCTATATTGAGAACAATCCGACGAAAGCGAAGTTGGTGCTCGATCCCAGTGATTGGCCATGGAGCAGCGCACGATTTCGGGATGAATACGGCAAACTGCGGTTGTAATGAAGCGCGGCGCAGCGAGTCGCAGCCTTCGAACCCCCAAAAGCTCCATGACTGGGACTCACTGGAGCTGCGGTTCGCCGGGGACCATCGTTTCCTGGTGGATTTGCGCGTGCCGCCGCAACTCGCCGAGGACCTCCGGATGACTCTCCGCCACGTTAAACCGTTCCGCGGGATCACGCGCGAGATGGAAGAGCAGCGGCGGCTCATGGAACTGGGGTTGGGATTGACCATAGCCGTTCTGGGTGACCCAGTGGGCCTTCCAATCGCCCAACCGGACCGCCGTCAGTTGCGCCCCCCGGTAAAAGAAGAATGGCCGCGGCGGAAGCGTCTGGCCCTTCCAGAGAAGCGGCGTTAGATCCTGGCCATCGAGAAGTCGGTCCGACGGTGCTTCCGCGCGTGCGAGGGCGGCCACGGTGGGAAGCAGGTCGAGAACCGAAGCCGGTTCCGAGGTAATTCCGGGCCGAATGCGCCCGGGCCACCAGGCGATCGCCGGAACCCGCTGCCCGCCTTCCCAGGTGCTGCCTTTGCCTTCGCGCAACGGACCCGCGCTGCCCCCTTGCTCGCGCATGACCAACCACGGACCGTTATCGCTGGTGAAGAAAACGAGAGTGTTCTTCTCCAGACGCGCGGCGCGTAACGCGGCGACGATTCGGCCGACGCTGGCGTCCAGTTCCTCCACCACGTCGCCGTAGAGTCCGCGCCGACTGCGGCCCTGGTGCGCAGGTGAAGCAAAGAGCGGCACGTGGGGAAAAGTATGAGCAAAATAGAGGAAGAACGGCTGCCGACGGTGCTCCCGAATGAAGCGCACCGCCTCGTCCGTGTAACGGAGCGTCAGAGTGCTTTGTTTTGCCGGACGCTCGATCACTTCGCCATTACGTATCAGCGGCACCAGCCAGCCATCCTCGGGTGGGTCCGGTGAACCGCTTGGCCCGGCTGGGGGATTCGTGCGGACATCCATGTCGTTCGAGTACGGGAGGCCGAACGAAAAGTCGAAGCCCTGGTCCAGCGGCCGTGAGCCTGGATGGATTCCGAGATGCCACTTGCCCACGTGGGCGGTCGCATAACCCCGCGTTTTGAGCAGTTCGGCCATCGTTACTTCGGCCGGCGGCAATCCGCCCTTCGAGTCCGGAAACAGGACTCGGCGCGGCGTGCTCATGCCGCTGCGCAACGGATAGCGTCCCGTCAGCAGGGCCGCCCGGCTTGGCGTGCAGACCTCCGCGCCGGAATAAAAGTCGGTGAAACGAAGTCCCTGGCCGGCCAGTTGATCGAGGTGGGGAGTCCGAATGCTCGGATGTCCATAGACTCCGAGGTCGCCATAACCCAGATCGTCCGCGAGGATGATAACGATGTTCGGCGCTCGGGCGGCGAACGCCTTGGGGCTGCCCAGGGCCAGCAGCAGGATGAGCCACCTCACGATCCAACGTCCGCGACAGAACAGATCAGCTCGTTTCATACCGGCCCGCGGGGGGGAGTGGAATGGTGGGCGGAGTCGCCGATGGAAGTATGCATTGATAATCATGAAATGTGGGGATAGCGGACCAGGGAGAATCTCGCAGAATGGAGCCACTGTCACTGTCAATGGCCCGAACAATGAACCATCCCTGATGAGCACGACCATGAACCCACCCAAGATCCGATTGACTGCCTACGAAGTCATGATGCTGCTCGGTAACTTCAATCCGAAGTTTTCCGAACGCGTTCAAGCGGCCCTGAGCCAGCAGATGAAACGTCCCGCCGGCCAGCAGATAACCGGGCCGCGCGCCTTCGGCATGGCTTGTCGAACGCTGGCGTTGGAACATCCCGAGGCGTTCGATCCCGCCAACCGCGACGACTGCGCCATGAAGCGACTGGCCCCGCTTATGTTTGATGAAAAGGGGAACCAGGTGGATTTCAGCGTCTTCAGAGAGCGAATCGAAATCCACGATGTGAACCTCTCGTTGTTCGAGCGGGGAGAGGATGGCGTGATCCAGGTGGCCGCCCGCGATGAAACGGGCCCACCCTTGCAGGCCCATATCGCCGTCAAACTGCTCAAGAAATAGCCGGCCGGCCGGATTCTGATCGGAGAGCGATGGGATCGCGAGGCGTCTCTCCGCTTCACGGAGGACAGGCCGCGTTCTCACAGCGCAAATCGAGCGGGACAAGCGCACTCGGCACGCTGGCTTCAGCGGTTGGACGAAACAGAAACGAAACTATGCAGTTGTGTTGCCTGGGAGTACACGCGCCGCACCCGAGGCGGGCGCGCTCCCCAGTACCGCAGACATTGCTGTCTGCTGTTCCGCAGGTTTTTAACCTGCACCCCGCGGGAGGGACACACTGGGCGGGGGCGCCCAGGGTCGGCGGCGGGGCTGATCGCGAAGTGATCCGTCGTGACTTTAGTTCCATTGTCCCACCGACTGCACCCGGGGCGGGCGCGCTCCCCTACTCAGCGGCATCGGCTGAGGCGTTCACCCGACCGACGGTCCGCAAGTGGTTGAGGAAGCCACTTATCAATCGTTGCGAATGTACGCGCGTGTAGCGTGCGGTGTCCTCACCGCACCACCGGCGTGCCAGCATCAAGTAGTATGAAGGTGCTTTCGCAACGTTTGATAGATATCCTGAGGTGCAGGTTGAATTGATCCTTGTTGCCGCGGGCCGAGCCCGTCCCCTTCCTCCAGCTTCAAAAGCCAATGTCCAAACTCCAAAGAAGCTCCAAGGGCCAACGTCCAAACGCCCAAGCCCCCAAGTCCTCGCTTCCAGGGACGGCTCGAGCGGAACCCGGGTGTTGGGAGCTTGGGTCTTTGGAACTACCCATGAACCGTCCCTTCCCACCTGGTAGAGTCGTCTGTCCCCAGACGACA
>CAYYSX010000068.1:0-24286 GCA_964474315.1 uncultured Verrucomicrobiota bacterium
TTTCGAGCTTTTTCTTACTCTTCAAGTATAATAATCACGCTTGTTGTAGGACTAGATGAGAAGGCAGATGTCTCGGATCCAATCATGAACCGTTCGTTACGAATGAGTTCGGAGGGAGCGCGCGATCCATTCTGGGCTGGCGTCGGAAGAAAGAGTGAGGAAGATGAAGGAACTTTGAACGCTCTTTTGACAGTCTTCTCATTGAACGCGGTCACATCCGTGACGTGCAGCAACCCGTGCTCGACTTTTTTCCCGGGCGTACCATCGCTGGACTGGATGCTCGCAAGCGTCAGCAGACGCTCGAACATCTCCTCACCATGCAATCCGGCTGGGATTGCGGCTTCGAGCCCAACGAGGCCCGACTGTTCGAAATGCGCCGTCAACCCGATTGGATTCAATTCATGCTCGACCCCCCGATGGTCGCCGAACCGGGCACGCGCTGGGCTTATTGCAGCGGCAATTGCCATGTGCTGTCCCGCATCCTCAGCCCGACTGCGGGACCAACTTGCCGCCGCCATCCGGCCACCGGCGCCGCAACCCGTGCCGGAACTTCCCGCGATGTCCGCGCGCATTTCTGGCAAAACCTACGCGCTCAGCCCCAATGAGCTTGAACTCGCCACCGTCACCCTTCAGTTCGACCCATCGCCGGAGGCCACCCTCCGATTTCAGCGACTCGGAAAAGACCTGCATTGAGGTGGCCGAACCATGCGCGGCGGCGGGCCGTCTCAGTTGCAATCGGCGCGTCTCATGGCCGCCGTCGCTGAGCCCGGACCCAGGCCACTCGACACCCATGAAAATTTCACCAGCCATGTTGTCTGAGATTTATAGTTTCCGTGCCGTCGGAGACGACCTTGGCACGGCTGGCCAACCCACCGAGAGTCAGTTTCGGGCCGTTCGCGAGGCCGGCTTTGAGACGGTCATCAACCTCGCACTCCCAACGTCGGATAACGCTCTTGCCCATGAGGGGAGTATCGTTACTAGCCTCGGCATGTCTTACGTCCATATTCCAGTGGATTTCAAAGCTCCCGCTCCACAGGATTTCCGTGCCTTTTGCCGAGTGATGGAGGCGTTCGATGGTCGGCGCGTGTTTGTCCATTGTGCTGCCAACATGCGTGTTTCGGCGTTTGTTTTTCTTTACCGAGTCTTGTATCAGCGCGTTTCTGCATCTGAGGCCGAGCGTGATTTATACGCGATTTGGCAGCCAGATGAGATATGGAGTCGCTTTATCCAGAATCAGCTAAAGAGCAAATGAAGACGCGGTCAACAAGGCGCGGGAGTCGACAGCCGCCACACCCGTCCGTTCGGCGGTCGCGGCGGATCGGACGCACGTCATACGCGCTATGCTCCCCGCCGGCGGCTGTGGCTCAGCTTGACCGTTGGCCTTACTCCGCAATACAATGTCATTGCCAGCCAGACCATCATCATCATCACAACAACAACGAAAGAGTCAGCGCCATGCCAAATCAGAATCAAGTCAAGTATGTGCCAGCCGGAACCGGCCCGATGTATTACGGGCCGGGCGACTGGGTCAGCTTTCTGGTCACGGGTGCGGAATCGAGTGGAGGCTGTTTCATCGTGGAGGGCCTGGCGGCGCCAGGAGGAGGCCCGCCGCCGCACGTTCACCACTGCGAGGACGAGTCCTTCTATATCCTGGAGGGCTGCGCCACGTTCGAGGCGGGCGGGCAGACCATCCACGCGAAGCCGGGGGATTTCATCCACATCCCGCGCGGCACGGTGCATTCGCTGAAGAACGAGGGGACGGTGCCCGCCAGGGCGCTCATCATCATTTCACCGGCGGGACCGACGGGCATGCAGCAGTTCTTTGAAGAAGCGTTCCATCCGGTGACGGACCGCTCCGCATCCCCGCCGCTGATCACCGACGAGATGGTGAAGCGGATGGTGGACGCGGCGGCGAGAAACGGCCTGGAGTTCGTCCGACGGGCATGACGATGCCCGGGAGGTATGAATGGCCAACCACAAGTCGCTCCCCATGAACCGTCCCTTCCCACCTTGTAGAGTCGTCTCTCCCGAGACGACAGTCGTCTCGGGAGAGACGACTCTACAGGGGAGAGTTCAGGGCCTCGATTCACGTCCGGATTTTGGAGGTCCAGCCTCCCTACGAACCGCCGCTCCCCGTGTCGAGTTCGAGCGCACCGGTTCATCGAGCGCTGGATTCGTGGCCAACACCCTTTTCCGGCGGCGGTCGGTGAGCTCTGGCGTTAGGCGTCGCGAGTCATCACCGTGCAGACTCTGCGCAGCTTCATTCTCTTGTCCACAGTTACCATCGCGTTCGGCGTCAGCTTCGTGATGCTGGCGCAAGTCATAGGCATTGCGTCACCGTGGTTGGAGCTGCTGCTCATGTTCTACTTCTTGGGCTTGGCCAAGATCGGCGAACCATTCTTCCTGTTTCGGGAGCCTAAGATCATTGGTTACCTTTTAGCTCCTGAGCATCCCGAAGGAGCCGGCAAGGCAGAGTTTTTTGCTCACTTCGGTTGCGCGGTCGAGGCGTGGGAGGTCTTGGCGGAGGCACTGCTGGCTCACGGCCGCACTCATCCGGTCGCCTCAATGTCGGAAACCCGGTATGGCACCCAATACCGAATCGAGGGGCCGGTCGTTTGCCTGGACGGGCGCACGCCGTCGATTCGGCCCGTCGCCAGCACCGAGATTCCTCATGCGCGCGAGTTGGCGCATCACTGACATCGACCAATGGCCTAACGCGCTCGAGCCAACGCCGACTGTCCCTTGAGTTTATGGCTAATTTTGATTTGATTTTGATTTCAGAGTTTTGCGAGCCAGCCGCCGGTCGGCGCGGTTCACGCTTTGGATCGTTAGGCCGCTCGACCGCACCCTATGGAGTCAACGCCGATTGAAACGAAGAATCTGAAATTGGTGCTTCAGACACGTGAGGAGGCGTGTGCTTACGTGGCGCAGATGTCGCCGCAGGACCGAGCAGCGGTCTCGGCGGCGTGGCTGGCGCTGCTCGAGGGTTCGAGTCCGGCCGACCCGTGGATCCACGGCTTCATAGTGGTGCATCGCGACACCGGCAGTGCCGTGGGGAGGTGTGGTTTCAAAGGGCCTCCAGACGGAGACGGCATAGTGGAGATTGCCTACGGTGTCGCCCCCGAGCATGAGGGTAAGGGTTACGCGACCGAAGCTGCCGCGGCACTGGCGAGCTATGCCTTCGGCCATAAGGAGGTTTGCGTGGTGCGAGCCCACACGCTGGCGGAGTCGAATGCTTCGACGCGGGTCCTGACCAAATGCGGTTTTCGGCGAGTGGGAGAGATTGTGGACCCGGAGGACGGGTTGGTATGGCGATGGGAGAGAGACAGATGAAGCGGCCAAACAAGGTCGCTGAGCTTGGGTCGTAGCTACTAGGGAGCCAGTTGAACGAAACGCTTCTAGCCGCCGCCCCGCTGGGCAGTCGGACGGTTCGGAGAGTTTGCTCGCGACGGTGGGAGCCGACCGATCGCTGCCGGAGGGCCTGTCCCCGCCGTTCTCCTGACTTGACCGATGCCAATGACTGCGCGTTTCTGGCCGGGCTTCACTGCATGGTCTCACCCTCGGATTCCTGGTTTCTCCCGACCCTTGCCGCCGTCGTGGCGCTGGTGCTCGGCCTCGGTTTTTGGGCGGTGTGGCGGATCCTTCGCGAGGCCGGCCGGGCCGGCGTGGCCGTCGTCAGGGCTTCGGGAGATGCCGCCACCCAGGTGGCGGAAGGACTGGCCCGCGTGCTCCGCGACACGTTCAACCTCCAGCCGCGGGTCACGGTGGCCGGCGAGACCCGGATCGAGGCGCCGCGATCCACCCGGGAGCTGGTCCTGGTGAAGCAATCGCTCGAACGGTGCCATGAGTGGACCCATCATCACTTGTGGAGCACCAAACACCTGGAAGTTTCGGCCCGATTTACGGTCAGTGTGGGATTCGACCTCACCCAGCCGCTGAACATCGAGGTGGATCGCACCGGGCGCCGCGCCCGGGTGACACTGTCGCACCCGCGCATCCTGTCCGTCCACCTGGACACGATCCATCCGGCCCGGGAGAACGATGGCTGGTGGAATCGGATCACGCCGGAGGACCGCGCCGCCGCCCACCGGGAACTGCAGCGCCTGGTGGAACAGGACGCCCGGCAAAGCGGGCTTCTGGAGATGGCCGAGGCGGAACTCCGCCGGGTGCTCTCCGCCGAGATGCAACGGCAGGGCGGTGAGATCGAGTTTCATACCCCGCCGGCCCTGCCGCCTTTGGATCCGGCCCCGCCTCCGGTCAGTCAATGAAACGAACTCGTTCGTGCCTCGACGTCTCCGGCTCGCGGTTCAGCATTCCGGCGCCATCATGCGCCTTTCCCCATTGCCCGAACCGGCCGCCGTCGCCCGCCTGATCACCCGACGCTGTGGACTGCGCCCGACCGTGGGAATCATTCTGGGCAGCGGGTTTGGAGCCGTCGCCGACGCAGTGAAGGTCGAGGTGGAGTTCGCGTTTCGGGAGTTGCCCGGTTTCCCCGAAGGATCGGTTCCCGGTCACTCGGCGCGCCTGGTCCTCGGCCACTGGCAGAACGTCCCCGTCGCCGTTCTGAAAGGCCGCGCCCATTACTACGAAGGGTTCGAGCTGCACGAAGTGACCTTCCCAACGCGCGTCCTGGCTGCGCTCGGCATTACTGAGCTGCTGGTCACCAACGCCGCCGGCGCCATCAATTCTCGCTATCGTGCGGGCGACTTCATGGTGATTTCGGATCACCTCAATTTCATGGGCGCGAATCCCCTGCGCGGCCCGGTAGCCAAGGACGCCACGCGGTTTGTCGATTTGACCCGGGCCTATGATGTCCAGTTGCAGCGGCGGCTCCGATCCGCCGCGGTGGCCGCCGGAGTTCGCGCCCATGTGGGAATCTATCTGGCGGTCAGTGGGCCCAATTACGAGACGCCCGCTGAGATTCGAGCGTTCCGCCGGATGGGAGCGGATGCGGTGGGAATGAGCACGGTGCCGGAAGTGATGGTGGCTCGTCAGTGCGGCCTGCGGGTGGCGGGCCTGAGCTGTCTGACCAATGTCGCTGCCGGCCGCGGCGGACGGCGGCAGACGGTAAGTCACGAGGAAGTTCTGGAAACGACCCGCCAGCGGGAAGGTCAGGCGGTGCAGCTTATCGCCACGTACCTGCAGCGCCGGCCTTCATGACCTCTTCACCAAATTTCCCAGCCCGGACCGAGCTTCCGTTGAAACAGGTCGGAACTGCGCCATTCCGCCGGGCCAGCGTGGCCAGCGATCGAATCTCTATTTTTTTTCAAAAACTCTATTGACCAAGTAGGCGAATAGTTTTTAGATGGTCCCGTTCGTTCGACCCCTTTTGGGGGGAGACGCGTGATCCAGCGAGTCCGCTCTGACCGGTTTCCCGGAAGTGTCGGCTGAAGTCAGCCTAATGATGAACTTCCCATTCCGCTCAACCGGGCGATTGAGGCGACCTAGGGTCCCTCGAATCCTTCGAAGCAAACTCGATATCGCCCAACCTTCCGAAGAGGCTCCCTGCCGGGGTCCCAGGTCCATCCACTGGCCCTGTTGTGTCCGTCCCGTGTCCTGACCGTGAGTGAAGCGCCTGTTTTGGGCTGCATCCTCGTTCGCTGATTCACCTGCTCGTTCCACTTTATCCATTTCATTTTTATGTCTATTCAATTTGTAGATAATTCTCAACGATCGTTCTCCCTTTCTCCTGTAACTAGGCCCTGGGGCCGCGGCTCGCGGGACCATCGCGTGAGGGGCTTTACCTTGATTGAGCTCCTCGTGGTGATCGCCATCATCGCCATCCTGGCGGGGATGCTTCTGCCGGCACTCGGTAAGGCGAAAACCAAGGCCCATGCCATCTCCTGCATCTCCAATCTGCGGCAATGGGGCATTGAGTGGGCAATGTACGCCGGCGAAAACCAAGATCGTCTCCCCAGCGGCAACGTGGAGGGCGGTTGGGCGCGCGGGGCGTGGTTCAACGCGCTGCAACGTCGGGTCGGCGAACGCAAGCAACTGCTGCTCTGCCCGGTGGCGGTCAAGCCTCGGCCGGAGATCAACGGCGGCCGGGCCTTCGAGGCTTTTGGCGGCATCCAGTACAGCTTTGAGATGGGCGATGCCGACTATGCCAGCGGGGAGCGGGCCAGCTACGGGGCCAACCTCTGGACCTACAGCGCCGCGCGCGACATCCAGGGACGCCCTGAGGAGTGGCATTGGCGCACGACGAGTGTTTTGGGCGACGTCACGCAGATTCCACTCATGGGCGACAGCATGTGGCGCGGCGGCGGCCCCCATTACGCCAGCCGCATCGCTTACAGCCCGTCGGACAAACCCGGCTTCTATTCCAATAACGAAAGCTATGCCAGCTATGAGATGCAGCACTTTGCCTTTCCGCGCCACGGCAAGCGCACCCAGCTCGTATTCCTGGAAGGCTCCGCCCGATCGGTCCGCCCCCGTGACCTGTGGGCGCTGAAATGGCACCGCGAATGGGACATAGAATATTACAAGACGGCCGTGTCCTTCCCGCAATGGCTGCTTGGGAACTGAGCCTGACCGCTCGCTCCAGCCCGAAACGAATCGCATCCATCCCTTTTTCCCGAATGAAGATTTCATCCCGTTCACGCGCGTCGCTGCCATGGTTGGCAGCGCTGTTACTCCTGGCCGTTTCCGCCCGAGCCGGCTCCGTCGTCCGCTTGTATTATGACGGCATCTCCACCACCTCCTCCTCGGTGGCGGTCCGCACCAGCGTCGCCACGCTGACCAACGCGCCCAGCTTCCCCAATTCGCCCAGTTTCCGTGAGCAACTGGACGATTTCACCGCGCTGGCCGGCCAGCCCTTGCGGGCGGGTCTGCAAGGTAAGGATAACTCCGGCGCGGACTACGGCTCGTTCATCCGCGGCTATCTGGAAGCGCCGGAGACTGGCCCGTATTTGTTCAACGTCGCCAGTGACGACAATTCCGCGTTGTTTCTCAGCACCGACCACGCGGCGGAGAACCGGCGGCTGATCGCCTTTGAACTGGAGAGCGGCGCACCGCTGTTTGGTGGGGCGCGTCAGGAGCAGCGCCTGTCGGCCCCCATCAACTTAGTGCGGGGGCAGAAATATTACTTCGAGGTCCTGCACAAGCAGGCGGGCGGCGGCAGCTACATCCAGGTGGGTTGGCAGCGGCCGGACGGCGTGCAGGAAATCATTCCGGCGTTGCATCTGGCGCAGTATCCGGTGGATCCCTTCCTCAACACTGGCTCGACCGAGCAGCCGCCGATCTTGAACGACCGGGGCTTCAACGAGGGCGACGTACCGGCCGCCGTGAGCGCCGTCGAAGGCGACGAACTCCTCCTGCAGCTCGATGTCATCGCCGCGCAGCCCACGACCATCGAATGGACGCGGGACGGCGAGGTGATTCCGGGAGAGAACCTCTCCTTCTTCCGCGTGCCGCGCGTACCGGCCTCACTGAACGGGGCCAAGATTCAGGCTCGCGTGAGCAACGCCTTGGGCACCGTCACCAGCACGGTCACGACGGTCAGCATCACGCCGGATGTGACGCCGCCTTCGATCCTGGCGGTGGAAACCGCGGGCAATCCCAACCTCCTGCGGATCACCTTCAGCGAGCCGGTTGAGCTGGCCAGCGCGACGAACTTGGCGAACTACCAGATCCGCCCCACTGGTGGTGCCGCTCTGCCCATCCAGGCGGCGACGCTCCTGCCGGGCGAGCAGGTCGTTGAGTTCACCGGCACGTTCAACTTCCAGGTCGGCATCACCTATCAATTGTCGGTGCAGGAGGTGCGCGACCAGGCCGTCGTGCCGAACGTGCTGGCGCCCAATCCCACGACCACGCCCTTCCTCTTCAGCGCGCCGACCGGTACCACCTACACGTTCAATGCGGGCCGGCCCGCCGGGTTCCGTTTCTTCGGTAGCGCCGAGGTCATCGAGAGCGGCAGCCACGACGGCAGCGGGTACCTCCGGCTGACGGACGATGACCGCAACCAAAACGGCGCGATCGTGATCACGGAGCGGCGCGACGTGGACCAAATCCGCGTCCGCTTCAAGACCCGCATTGCGGATGGCGCCTCCACTTCCGGCTGGGACGAACCGGGCGATGGATTCAGCTTGAACGTCGCCGCGGATTTGCCGCTCGGCACGCTCGGCGGACCCGAAAACGGCTTCACGCCGGACGTGCCGGGAAACCGGCTAAGCTTCTCGTTCGACACGCATCCCGACAGCCTGGACGACCAGCCCTCGATCACCGTCCTGCTGAACAACCAGATCGTCACCAACATCTTTGTAGGCACCAACGGCGTGCCGCTGAACGGCGTGCCCCCGATCTCGCGGTTCGACGGCCGCTGGGTGGACGTGGACATCGACCTGCGCCGCAACGGCCTGCTGACCCTGCGCTATGACGGCATCACGCTGCTGGACGAACTGCCCACCGCCTTCGAGATCGTCAACAGCGCCCAGATCGGCCTCGCGGCGCGCACCCGCAGTTGGTATCAGACGCACTGGTTCGACGATCTCAACGTCAACTTCGGCGAAGGCGACATCGGCGACGTGGCGCTCTCGCCGGACAGCGTGCTGGGCGGAACGTTCTCCGAAGGCTCGGAAATCCGGCTGGCGGCGCTGCCCACGGGCGCGGGGCCGTTCCAGTATCAATGGTTCAAGAACGGTCTGCCGCTGGCGGGCGAAACGAGCCGCTTCCTGCGCTTGGCCGCCGTCGTGGGCGAGGGTGGCAATTTTTCGGTGAAGGTCAGCAACGCTTTCAGCGAAACTACTAGCGAACCGCAGGCCGTCGTCATTCAACCGGACACCACCCCGCCGGCGCTCGTCTCCATCCGCGGCGTGGCCGGCGGCGTCAACCAGGTGCTGCTCACCTTCGATGAACCGCTCGATCCCGGCACCGCTTCGGATTTGGCGACCTACTTCTCGCCGCTCTTCCGGGTCAACGAAGCGGACCTGAGCAGCGACGGCCACAGCCTGATCCTGCGGACCACCCCGCAGCGCGTGGGCATCGACTACCCGCTAACCATCACGGGGCTGAAAGACCGCTCCGCCCAGGGGAACGCGGCCACCGTGACCGTCAACTTCGTCGCCTCGCTGTCCTACAAGGATGAGGTGCTCGCGGACACTCCGGTGCGCTATTACCGCTTCGAGGAAACCTCCGGCACCATTGCCTTCACCGAGACGACCTCCGGCGACCGGATCAACACGAACGGCGTCTATCAAAACCTTCCCATCCTCGGTGTGCCGAGCCTCGTGCCCTCGGCGGTGGGCGAATACGCCGCACATTTCCAGAGCATCAACACCAACTACGTGTCCGTGCCCAACGGCGGCGACATCAATGACTATCGCGGACCATGGGCCAAAAAGTCGTATGAGTTCTGGTTCCGCGCCCACAGCACGCCCACGCCGGCCCCGGACGGCGCCAACAACACAACCATCCAGGCCACCACCACCGCCGGCCTCTGGGAGGAGGGGGGTAACCAGCGCAGCATCGCCGTGTACCTGTGGCGCGATCCCACCAAGCTCAATCCAGCCGAGGCGGAGCTGACGTTTCATGCCTATTGCAGCACTCCGGACGGTCCCGGCGCGCCCTTTGGCCTGCAACAGTATCCTCCGGTATTCGTCACGCATACCATCACCACCAATGTCACCTATCACGTCATTGCCGTGATGGATGGCCGGACCGACAGCCTGGATGGCGAACTCCGACTCTACATCAACGGCGAACTGGCCAGCCGGTCCACCAACGGCGTCGGCCAGATCTACAACCACAACGGCAATGTGGAGATCGCGCGGGGCAATTCCCGCTCCCATCTGGACATCAGCGCCAACTATGGCGCGTTCGACGGCATCCTAGATGAGGTTTCGACCTACAACGCGGCGTTGAGCGAGGAACGCATCCTCGCCCATTACCGGGCTGGCACCGGGGAAAGCCTCTCGACCGAGAGCCCACCCACGCTGGTGGAGCAGGTGGACCCGCGCGGGCACCCCAACCAGCTCACGATCACCTTCAACCAGCCCGTCAGCGCGGAGACGGCGACGAACCTCGCCAACTACACGCTCAGGAGCGCGGGCGGGACGGTGCTCCCGCTCCAGTCGGCCGTGCTGCTCGACGATCTCGTGTCGGTGAAATTGAACGGTGCGTTCAACTTCGCCCAGGACGCCGCTTACGAGGTGATCGTGCGGGACGTGGCGGACATCCTGGTGCCTGACAACGTGGTGGTGGAGGTCACGTTGCCGTTCACCTTCACCACCGCCGGCCCGGTGGGCATCGCCGCGGGCAGCGATCTCGGCCACCGCCAGATCACGGAAAACCGGGACGTGCAGTTCTCCGTCACCGCCAGCGGCCAGCCGCCGTTCACTTATCAGTGGAACTACAACGGCGCACCGCTGCCGGGCGAAACCGGGGCGGTGCTGTTCTTCAGTGCCCCGCTGCCGGCGGCCGGCAACTACACCGTCACCCTTGCCAACGAGTTCAGCACGATCACGAGTCCGCCCGCGCAGCTCACGGTCGTGCCGGACACCGCGGCACCGCATCTGATCGGCGCGCAGGGCCTGGCCGGCTCGCTGAACGAGGTCCGGCTGAGGTTCAACGAAGCCCTGGACCCGGCCACCGCCACCGCGTTGGCCACCTACAACATCCCCGGTCTGACCGTGGTGGAAGCCCTCCTTTCCGCCGACGGCCGGCAGGTGGTCGTGAAGACGTCGCCGCAGGCCAACGGCGACCAACGGCAGCTTACCATCACCGGTCTGCGCGACTTGGCTTCCACTCCCAACGTGCTCAACACCACCGCCGCGTTTGTCTCCGCGGTGAATTACCGGGAGGAAGTCCTGGCGGAGGGGGCCGTGCGTTACTGGACCTTCGGCGAAACGGAAGGGCCAGACTTCCACACGCTCGCTTCCCAGTTTGACACCACGCCGGAAAGCCTGGTTGGCACGTATGGAGAGGGCGTCATTTTCGGCGCGCCCAGCCTGGTTCCCAACCTACCCGACGATCCGGCCGTGGAACTCCGTAGCGACGGCCCCGACAGCCGCATCGAGATCCCCAACGCCCGGGACATCAACGCGATCCTCGGCCCGTGGGCCAAGCGTACGCATCTCTTCTCGTTCCGCGCCGACAAGTTGCCGCGGGTCACCGTGACCAACACCACTTCCCCCGAGGGTGAAATCCTCATCAGCACGAATGTCGCCGCGCCGGCGCTCTACGCCCACGACCGCATCGGCATCTATTTATTCGGCACGCAGGAGTCGGACAACCCCACCGAGGCGATCCTGGGCTTCCGCGCGCACAACACCACCAGCGAAGGGCCGGGCACCCCGTGGGGCGGCAACACCCTGGACACGTCCAAACACGTCCTCGCCACCATCCGGGCGGGGGAGGTTTATCATGTGGCCGCGGTGCTGGACGGTTCGGCCGGCAGCTTCGACGGCCAGCTCCGGCTCTACGTGAACAGTGAGCTGGCTGACGCCGTGGGCGGCATCGGCCAGATCTACAAGCATCCGAACACCTGGCCTTCGATTGGCCAGGGTGCCTTCCGCACGCACGCCGGCGTCAACCAGGGCCGGACCACGAACGCCCGCTTTGACGGCGTGATTGATGAGTTTGCGCTCATTCCCCGGGCGCTCTCCCCGGCCCGCATCGCGCAGCTCTATGCATTCGCCCTGACGCCGCCTCCCGACGGAGTGGGTGGCGGGGGCGACTCCGAGATCACGGAGGTCCGCATTGAAGACGGCAACCTGATCATCACATGGGAAGGCTCCGGCCAGTTGCAGCGGGCCGATCGTCTCGACGGTCCGTTCGCCACACTGGAGGGAGCCACCAGTCCTTTCACTGAGCCTGTCGAGGCCGCCACCCAACGCTTCTACCAGCTCGCGCCCTGATGAAGGAAGCGGGTTTCAATCAAGCTAAGCCAAGACACTTCGTCCCGCCCCGTGAGTTATCAGTCTCCCAACGACCAACCTAGTGGTGATGCGCAAGGACGCGTCGCGCCGGCCCTCGGGGCTGGCGCGACGCAAACCTGGCCTCGCATCCGCTGGAACCCAATGCGTTCTCCCCGGCCGCTGACTGCCACCCGTCCTCACAACGCATCGAAACTCCACCCGCTCCCCACTGCATCCTTTGCCGACGGGCGCGGGCTTTTTCCTTTCCTCCAACCCGTTCTGCAAACCTTCCAAACCGTATTCTCCGCCACCATGAATCCATCACTCCTGTCCTGCCCTCGTGGCCGCCGTTGGGTGGCCCTGTTCTCCCTGCTCCCCGTGCTTGCCGGCACGGCCCAGACCGTCTCCTCCACCCGTACCTCCCCCACGCCGGAACAATTGGAATTCTTCGAGTCGAAGATCCGCCCGGTGCTCGTCAACCATTGCTACGAATGCCACTCCGAGGAACGGGACCGGGCCAGGAGTGACCTCGTGCTCGACACGCGCGACGGCATCCGCTCGGGCGGCGAGCGCGGGCCGGGCGTCGTGCCTGGTCGGCCCGAGCAAAGCATTCTGCTCAACGCCATCCGGCAACTCGGCCAGTTGCGGATGCCGCCGGATTCGCGCGGTGGCCCGTTGCCCGAATCCGTCGTCGCCGATTTCGAGAAGTGGATCCGGGACGGCGCCGTGGATCCCCGCATCTCCGCCCGGATCGTCAACGCCGAGCCCGCGCAGCCGGAGAAGCCCGTGGACTGGGAAAAGGAGCGCGAATTCTGGGCGTTCCAGGCACCCAAGCCGGTGGCACCGCCCCCGGTGGCGAATGCCCAGTGGCCCAAATCCGGCGTGGATCATTTCATCCTGGCGAAGCTGGAGGAGAAGGGTCTCCAGCCGGTGGCCGACGCGGACCAGCGCACGCTGCTGCGCCGGGTCTATTACGACCTCATCGGCCTGCCGCCCAGTCCCGCGGAACTGGAAGCGTTTACGCGGGACGATTCGCCGGAGGCCTTGGAAAAGGTCGTGGACAAGCTGCTCGCCTCCGAGCGGTTCGGCGAGCAGTGGGGCCGCTACTGGCTCGATGTAGCCCGTTACGGCGAATCCACGGGCCTGGACCGTAATCTGAACTTCCCCTACGCGTGGCGTTACCGCGACTACGTGATCAACGCACTCAACGCGGACAAGCCCTACGACCGGTTCATCCACGAGCAGCTCGCGGGCGATCAACTGCCCTCCGAGGACCAGCGGCAGCGCGACGAACTGCTCACCGCCACCGGCTTCCTCGCCGTCGGACCCAAGGGCCTGAACGAGGGGCGACCCAAATATTCCAAATGGCAGGTCGTGACCGACCAGATTGACGTGACCACGCGCGGCTTCATCGGCCTGACCGTGAGCTGCGCCCAGTGCCACGACCACAAGTTCGATCCCATTCCGGCGCGGGACTTTCACGCGCTGGCCGGAATCTTTTCCAGCACCGACACCCTCTACGGCACGGTCGGCGGACGCGGCAACCGGCGGCCCACGACGCTGCTCTCGCTCAACGGTGCGCCGGAACTGGCGGTGCTTTCCACCGGCGAGCCGACGCCCAATATGTTCGTGAACACGAACCGCAACTTCATTACCCGCACCAACCAGTTCGCAGGGGGCACCAATTCCGCCGAACCTGGCCGCACTAATCAGTTCGCTGGCGGCCGCCGGGGCGGTTTCCGCGGCGCGCGGGTCACGAACATCATCGAGCGCATTCCCGCCACGAACACCTATGCGATGGGCGTCCGCGACTACGAGGAAATGCAGGACTCGCCGATCTACTTCCGGGGTGACCTGGCCAAGCCGCGCGACATCGTGGAACGCGGCTTCCTCCGCATCGTGTCCCTCTCGAATCCTCCGGCGATCCCCGCCGAACGCAGCGGCCGGCTCGAACTCGCGCAATGGATCACCGACCCCGAGAACCCGCTCACCGCGCGCGTGGCAGTGAACCGCGTGTGGCATCAACTGTTCGGCGAGGGCATTGTCGCCACACCGGACAACTTTGGCCATCTCGGCACGCCGCCCACGCATCCCGAACTGCTCGACTACCTGGCGCTCCGGTTCGTCAACGAACAGGGATGGTCGGTGAAGAAACTCGTGCGCTCCCTGATCCTGACGCGCGCCTACCAGTTGAGCAGCGCGGTGGATTACCAAGCCCTGGAGGTGGATCCCGGCAACACGCTCGTGTGGCGCGCCACGCCCCGCCGCCTCAAAGCCGAGCAGTTGCGCGATTCCATCCTGACGGCCAGCGGCCGCCTGGATCTGGCCCCGCCGCACTTCGGCGTCACCGGCGAGTTTGGCGACGGCTACTACGGCGTGAACATCTGGGAATCCGACCTGCCCCAGCAGTTCTTCAAGCGCAGCGTCTATCTGCCCGTGCCGCGGGACATGGTACCCGAATCGCTGTCGCTCTTCGACCTGCCGAATCCCAACCTCGTCTCCGCCAAGCGCGAGGTCACCACGTCGCCCAGCCAGGCGCTGTTCCTGATGAACAACGCGCTGGTGCAGGATGAATCCCTGCACCTCGTGCGCCGGGCGCTGGCGGAGGAAGGCGCCTCCGACCCGGAACGGGTTCGGAAAATCTACCGCGCCACCCTGCTGCGCGAGCCGACGGAGACGGAGGTGAAACGCGCGCAGAGCTTCATCCAGGAGCAGACCGAGCTGCTGGCCACGATCCCGCCGCCGGAGCTTCCCGAATATGAGCCGGATCCCGATTCGGAACCCGCGCAGTTCGCCGCCCTGATTTCGGTGATCGCCGATACGGGGGGCAACACCGCGAACGCGGATCCCAACTCCGGCCCCGTCCGGCGGCGGCCGATCGGGCCCGGTTCAGACGACGCTACCATGGTCAAGAAACTCGCCCCCGGCATCGCGCGGCCGAAGACCTTCCGGCAAGCCGTCGCCGAAAGGCCGATCACGCCGGAAGAAGGTGCGTGGGCGCAGTTTGCCCAGGCCATCTTTGCCAGCGCGGAGTTCCGTTACCTGCAATGAGATCCTGACCACCCATCCATCACTACGAACAGAAACACCAAACTAATATGAGCGACCACCATCATCCCCATCGCTGCGACGGGGTCCTGCCGCAGGTTTATTCTCGCCGCGACCTGTTGAAAACGCTGACCACCGGCTTCGGTTACCTGGCCTTCGCGGGCTTGGCTACGCAGGCTGCACGGGCGGATACCGCCGGCACCGACAGCATCGAAAAGAGCCTCTTGCTGCCCAAGCAGCCGCATTTCCCGCCGCGCGCCAAGCGGGTGATCTTTCTGGGCATGCAGGGCGCGCCATCGCACCTCGACACCTTCGAGTATAAGCCGAAGCTCAAGGAATACGACGGCCGGCCCGAAGAAGATAACGAGAGCCGCCTGCTCATCGGGCCGCAGTTCGAATTCAAGCAATACGGTCAGAGCGGCCGGTGGGTTTCGGACCTGTTCCCGCATGTCGCCACGAAAGTGGACGAGCTGTGCTTCCTGCGCGGCCTCTGGACGAACGCCCCTGCGCTGCATCCGCAGGCCTGGCCGGCGATGCATACCGGCAGCCCGGTGTTCGTGCGGCCCTCGATGGGTTCGTGGGTGCTCTACGGCCTCGGCACGGTCAACCAGAACCTACCCGGCTTCATCTCCATCAAGCCCGCACTGAGCATCGGCGGCGGACAGGCTTACGAATCGGCGTTTCTGCCCTCGGTCTTCTCGGCCACCCGCATCGGGGAATCCAAGACGCCGATCCAGAACTGCAACGTCAACAACATCCGCAACAGCATCACGCCCACCCAGGCGCAGCGCCGGCAGCTCAACTTCCTCCAGGAATTGAACCAGGACCTTCGCCAGCAGGGCAGCCTCGACTATCAAGTCGAGGGCGTCATCGAATCCTATGAGCTGGCCTTCAAGATGCAGGCGGAGGTGCCCGACGTGACCGATCTCTCCCAGGAATCCGAAGCCACCTTCGACCTCTATGGCATCAACCAGGACGAAACGGATGACTTCGGCCGGCAATGCCTCCTCGCCCGCCGGTTCATCGAGGCCGGCGTCCGTTTCGTCGAGGTCTGCTATGATGACTGGGATCACCACGGCCAGCTTTACGCGGGTCTCAAGAAAAGCTCCAAGGCTGTAGATCAGCCCGTCGCCGGGCTGCTCACCGATCTCCAGCAACGCGGCCTGCTGGAGGACACCCTCGTCCTCTGGGGGGGTGAGTTCGGGCGCACCGCCGGCAATTCCCGGCCGGACGGCCGCGATCATAGCACCAAGGGCTGGACGATGTGGATGGCTGGCGGCGGGGTGAAACCGGGGTATTCCTACGGCGCCACCGACGAGCTCGGCATCAACGCCGTGGAAGGTCGCATGGATTACCACGACCTCCATGCCACGCTGCTGCATATCCTGGGTCTTGATCACGAGAAACTCACTTATCGCTACGGCGGCCGTGACTTCCGGCTCACGGACGTCTTTGGCGAAGTTCACAAAGAGATTTTGGCCTAGCCGTCTCACACCTTTGGCAGTTGTTTTAACTGAAAGCAACGTGTGTCTCCTGCCAAAGCCGCACCGATCCGTCGGGACTCACGGCGGCGGTGCGGCGATCATCCGTCGCTGAATGGGCTGTCATGAGTAATGCCGTTCAGAAAACACAAACCCATCTCTCAAGGAATCTAATATAATATGAAAACATCCGCTCCCTTGCTCCTCAAACTCACCCTCAGCGCGCCGCTTCTTGCGCTGGCCGCCGTCCTGCACACGCAGGCGCAGAACGCCGATCCGTCCGGCCTCTGGAAATGGACCACGCCTAGCCGCGACGGAACGGAACGCCACTTCAATCTGGAACTGAAGGCCGACGGCGGAAAGCTCACCGGCAAACTGATTACCCCCAATCGCACCAACGAGACCTTTTCGGAAATTGAGATCTCCGATGGCGTGGTCCACGGTGCCAACTTGTCATTCAACATTGCGCGGGGTGGCCGGCCAAGCGGGAATCCGTTCGTCACTAAGTACACGGGCGAAATCGTCGGCAATGAGATCGTGGGCAAAATCGAAAGTCCAGGCCGCGCCGGCAACCCGCCGACTGCGACCGACTGGAAAGCCGAGCGCAACACCACGGGTAAGCTCGTCTCGGGCCCGATTGTCCAGATCAAGCCGGGCTACAACGCGCAGGGTTACAAAATTGTCAACGAAACCAAATACCGGGAACTTTCCGTGGCGGACGCGGAGAAGTATCTGGCCGAGTATCGTGACGCCATCGTCCTCGACCTGCGACCGCCGGCCGCCTATGCGGCGGGTCATCTGCCAAACGCCAGGAACCTGGATGTGACGGATGATGAGCACTACCGGGAGGTTCTCAAACCGCTCGACAAGACCAAACGCTACGTCGTGCATAGCGTGACCGGACACTACCGCACGGTCCGAGCTTTGGAATATTTCGAAGCGAATGGGTTTGAAAATGTCGTTGCCATTGACGGTGGCTACCAGGCCTGGGTTTCCGCCGGCAAGCCCATCGAGAAATGATCCCTATCATCAACAACTCAAACCAATCCAAACCCCAATCCCCAAACCTCATTTCCATTCCAAGCTCAAAATGACACCACAGTCTGCTCCTTCGTTCTCACGGCTCGTCAAATTCCTTGCCCGCTTCCTGGTTTCATTATCCTTAGGTGCGACCTTGCCCGCCTCCGCTCAGCAGCGAGGGCAGCGCGATTTCTCCAATGTCGAGATCACTTCGACCCCGGTCGCCGGTCACATCCACTTGCTGGAGGGCTCTGGAGGCAATATTGGCGTGTCCGTCGGTCCGGACGGGCTGCTGATCGTGGACACTCAGTTTCTACCCCTTGCCGAGAAAATCGAGGCCGCGTTGGGACAGCTCGGTTCCGGCAACGTGCAATATGTCATCAATACTCACATTCACGGTGACCATGTCGGTGGCAACGCTCACTTCGGCAAGAACGCGCGTATCGTCGCGCACGCCAACCTGCGAAAACGCTTGGCTATCAAAGAGGGAGTCAAGCCCGAGGAACTCCCAGTCCTCACTTACGACGACAGTCTGGCTCTATTTTTCAACGGCGAAGAAGTCCGCATCCTGGGGTTTGGGCCGGGCCATACTGACGGTGATACCGCCGTATATTTCACTCAATCGAACGTCCTTCAACTGGGCGATCAATTCGTCAATGGCCGGTTTCCCTACGTGGACGTGGTCAACGGTGGCGATGTAAAAGGGCTGGTCCGCAACTTGGATTCAATCCTGGTCTGGCTCCCAGCCGACGCCAAGGTCGTCCCCGGCCATGGAAAGGTCAGCTCGGTGGAGGACCTGAAACGGTTCCGGGACACGGTGGCGGAGACCGTGGCCTTCGTGGAACAGGGAATTGCGGCCGGGAAATCAGCCGAACAGATCAAGGCCGAGGCGCCCTTGGAAAAATATCGGGAGTGGAGTGCCGGAGCCCAGAACGCCCCCCGATGGTTTGACGCCGTTTATAACAGCCTGACCAAAAAATAGCGTGGGATTCCCGCCTTTAATATGATCAGGCCTGCGACGCTGGGGCGGCGGGCCCGAGTGCCGCCGAATGGATGCGATCCTTCCTCGCTGAAGGACCTCGGTCTGACTCTCCCGGTTCGGTTTCGCCCGTGGTGGCGTCGTATTGAACCCATGGCCGAACGCTCGCCCCATGTTTGGGTGCGTTCGATCGGGGCGTTCAAGTGGAGGGGAGTCACCTATGACCTCCCTCGGATCGTCTTTTCCGGACCGCGTTCCGGTGGCGACTTAGTTCGACTGGCCCTGATTGCCGCACTTGGTGGCGACGAGCTCGAATCCATCGAAACAGTCGTCCGCCTGCTGGAGGAACTGGTCGAGAACCCCCGGTTGGCCCAAGGAGTCGAGTTGTTTGTCTATCCGCTGGCCAACCCCTCTGGATTGCGTCAACAAACCCCTCATACGGGGACCGGCCGGTTGCTCGAGACCGAATTCTGGCGCGGCAGCGACCAACCAGAAGTCTATTTTTTCGAACGCGAGCTGGGATTGTTCCAATTCCGAGGTATTGTCATCCTTCGCGTCGAGCATCGGGAGGGCGTGCTACGCGCCGAAATCGACAGTGCCATTCTGGGTAGAGACGTCGTCGAGCCTGCCCTCGCCCCCCTGTTGCCGGAAGCATCTAAGGCCCCGGTGACCACGACGTCCCAGTCGAGATTGACCGACACTCCGGAGATCAGATCGCGTCCTTTTGTCCTCACCCTGTTCCTCCCCCGGCCGGCCTCCCCCGGTGACGCCGTCCCACCCGCCTCAACCGTCTTGTTACGACTAATGGATCTCTATTCGTCTTTCCTTTGCCAGAGTCGCGACATTTGAATCGACGGGGAGAAGCGCATCTTGAAGTTGTTCTTCCGGCAGGAGACGGGAGCGCGGGCGGCTCGCCCACCTGCGGGAAGCTCCAAGTTCTAAGCTCCTGGTCTCCGGCAGAACCGCCAGGGAAGCTGAGCGTTGGGCCAGGTGACTTCGCCCATTTCAGGGCCTTGGTGGCCACTTGACGTGTTGAAAATACAAAGCGGTATTTTCAACATGAAGTCGGAAAAGAAACCAGCCTCACTCGGCCAACAGGTTCTGATGTTCAGTGGCGGTCAGGGATTCTTCGCGGCGTTTGGCGGAAAGGGCCGCGTAGGTGGCACGCTTCGTTTCCGGCAGCGCGCGGTTGATGCCCCGGAATAGGCTGGTTTCCCGACGCGGAAGGCGAGGATATTCTGGACGCCGGTCGGGATTCCCGGCCCTCCCTTCAGCTCAGGATTCCCGTCACCACTTTTGCCGGCTTGGTCACAGTGGTCAGGCGTTGCTGAAGCCCGCCAGGGACGGGGTAGGTGAGCTGGGCGTGGTCCAACCCGAGTTGGTGAAGAAGGGTCGCGTGAAAATCCTGAATCGGGACGGGATTCTCCACGATCTCGTATCCGAAATCGTCCGTTCGCCCGTACTCCTGCCCCCGCCGGATGCCCCCGCCCGCCAGCCACATCGTGAACGCGCCGGGGTGATGGTCGCGACCGGCGAACAAGCTCTGCCGGCCGCCGCGGTTTTCCCTCATCGGCGTGCGTCCAAATTCGCCGCCCCAGATGACGAGGGTGTCGTCCAGGAGACCGCGCCGCTCGAGGTCCACCAAGAGGGCGGCGGCGGGTTGATCGACCGACCGGCATTTGCGCACAAACCCTTCCTTCAACCCCTCCGATTCACCGCCGCCATGACTGTCCCAGCCCCAGTCGAAGAGTTGCACGAAGCGGACGCCCCGTTCCACCAGCCGGCGTGCGAGCAGGCAGTTGTTGGCAAAGGACTCCCGTCCCGGTTCCGTGCCATAGAGCGCATGGATGGCCGGCGGCTCTTGTCCGAGGTCGAAGGCATCGCTCGCACTGGCCTGCATGCGAAAGGCCATCTCGTATTGCTCGATGCGCGCCAAGGTCTCGGCATCGCCAACCTGGGCGTAGGTTTGGCGATTCAGCTCATTGACCGCATCCACGACCGCGCCCCGCAGCGAACGGTCCAGGCCGGGCGGATTGGCGAGGTACAGCACCGGTTCACCTTCACTCCGGCACTGCACGCCCTGATGTACCGCGGGAAGAAATCCGCTGCTCCACAGGCTCTTTCCCGCATCCACCATGCGCCCGCCACTGAGCAACACGATGAAGCCCGGCAGATTCTCGCTCTCGCTGCCGAGGCCGTAAGTAGTCCAGGCGCCGGCGCAGGCACCCCCGAAATTCGGGCTGCCCGTGTGCATCAGCAATTGCGCCGGCGCGTGATTGAACTGGTCGGTGGTCATCGAGTGGATGACGCACATCCGGTCAAACACCTGCTCCAGATGCGGCAACCGATCGCTCACCCAGATGCCGGTCCGCGGTTCCTGGTGAAACGGATGCACCCCACCCATCAACTGCGGCGTGCCGCGGATGAAGGCGAAGCGCCGGCCCTCCAGCAGCGATTGCGGACAATCCTGGCCATCCAGCTTGGTCAGCTCGGGCTTATGTTCAAACAGCTCCAATTGGCTGGGCGATCCGGCCATGTGCAACCAGATGACCCGCCGGGCGCGCGGAGTGAAATGGGGCCGGCGTGACGGAAGCTCGCCCGGCGTCGTTGCCGAAGCGGAAAGCAGCCCCGTCTGCGCTCCCAGCCAGAGCGCTCCCAATCCGGTGGTGCAACGTTGGAGAAAATGGCGGCGGGTCTCGAATTCGACTGCACGACGGCGGACTTCGTCAGCGGCCGGCCGACGGCGAGAGAAGCGTTTCATCGGGTCAAAACGGAATCGAGGTTCAACAGCGCATTGGCGACCACGGTCAGCGCGGCTTGGTCGGGCGTTCCGGCCAAAGCGGCCGCCGCCTCGGGATCGCGCTGGAATTGGACCCGAGCCTGGGCGTGCAGCCTCACCAGCGGCGGCAAGGCCTCCTCCGGCGCCGGCCGCCCGGTCGCCAGCTCATAACCCTGCCGAAGCTGCTGATCGAGCGGGGCGTCGGCGGCCATCCGCCCGGCCAGCGCCGCTGCCGCTTCGATATAGACCGGATCGTTGAGCGTCACCAACGCCTGCAACGGCGTGGTGGTCTGGATCCGTCGAACCGTGCAAACTTCGCGGCTCGGCGCGTCAAAGGTGAGAAAGCTCGGATAACCGCTGGTGCGCCGGATGAAGGTGTAAAGGGCCCGGCGATGGCGGTCGTCTCCCGGGGACGTGACCCATTTGCCGCCGTTGTAAACCGTTCTCCAAATCCCTTCCGGCTGCGGTGGCATCACGGGAACACCCCCGATCTTCGGAGAAAGAAGACCGGACACGGCCAGGGCCTGATCGCGCACCATCTCGGCACTGAGTCGCGTTCGCGGGCCGCGCGCGAGCAGCCGGTTTTCCGGATCGCGTTCCCGAAGCGGCGGAGTGACCGTGGCGTCCTGGCGATAGGTGGCGGAAAGAACCCATTCCCGGAGCAGCTTCTTTTGGCTCCATCCCTGCGTGGTCGAGAACCGTACCGCCAACCAGTCGAGCAACTCAGGATGCGTGGGCGGCTGTCCCACACTACCGAAGTCCTCGACGCTCTCGACCAGTCCGCGTCCAAAAAGCTGTTCCCAGAGTCGGTTCACCGCCGTGCGAGCGGTCAACGGATGCTCCGGTGCAGTCATCCAGCGCGCCAGCTCAAGACGGTCTCTTACCTCGGCGGGCCCGAACAACGCCGGCACACCTGGGGTGACCAACGGGCCGGGATCGAGGAAATTGCCACGGTTGAACCAATGGGTGTCCCGCCGTTGCGCGTCGCGTTGTTCCGCCATCACCGGAACCGGCACACTTTTGATCGCTTGGCGCTCCGCTTCCAACGCCGCCAGCCGCTCCCGGGCCGGGTTCTGCTGGCGAACCCGTTCTCCCCACTTCGGATCGCCACTTATCGCGTAACGACTGCGCCGCACCATCTGCGAAGTGATGCCCGTGGACTGTGCTTTGGTTTGCAGCGTCAACCGAAGGAGGGCTCCCGGCGGGAGCGCCACGGTCTCGGTGGCCACGAAGACGGCCCGTCGCGGCCGATTGAACCGAGGGTAGGCCGACCATCCCGGCAAATCGTCCTGCAACGTCGCCTCGGCCGGATAAAAGGCGTCAGGATCATCGTCATAGACCGTGGCGAACTGGACTTCGGACACCGCTTCCCCGGCTACCACTTCGAGACGCAAATGCGAAAGCACGAAACCCAGTTCGGACATTCCCAAGGCCTTCTCCGGATCGAACGGCAGTGCCTCCACTCGTAGCGCGGTGAACTGCGGACCGGTTGTGGGGAACTCTAATTTGAAAAACGACTTCAGCGTGATGACCCCGGTGATGTGGACCTCGGGCACGCCTCCGACCTCCAGCGATTCCATCGTCGCGTTGCCGTCCGAAGTGGCGGACGAAGCGCGCAATGGGCGCCACTCGGTCTGGTCCGCGAGCGCCATTCCCGCGGCGTGGAGTTCATGGCGCAATTGCCGTCGCTCCCGGTCGAGCCGTTCTGCCTGCGGCCAGTCTTCCCTCCGCTCCGGGACCGCCAGATGAGGGAAATCCTCGGAAGAATCGTTGTCCTGGGTCGTGTTGAAGAGCGCGGCAAAGCGGTAGAATTCTTCGTGGGTGAACGGATCGTAAGGATGGCTATGACACTGCACGCAGCGGAAGGAAGTCGCCATCAACCCTTCCCAGGTCGTGGAAATGCGATCCATCACTGCGAGTATGCGGAATTCCTCGTCATCGCTTCCGCATTCGGTGTTGCACTGCGTGTTGCGGTGAAAGGCGGTGGCGAGCCGGTCCTCCAGAGCCGCTTCCGGCAGGAGATCGCCGGCGAGTTGTTGGGTCAGAAACTGATCATAAGGCAGATCCTCATTGTAAGCAGTGATGACCCAGTCCCGCCACGGCCAGGCCGAGCGGTTCGGATCCCGCTCGTAGCCGACCGTGTCGGCATAACGGGCGAGATCCAGCCACCCGCTGGCCCAGCGTTCCCCATAGGCAGGAGACGCCAGCAACCGATCCACCACCCGCTCATGCGCCCCGGGCAAGAGGTCGGAAAGAAAGGCGCGGCTCTCCTCCCTCGACGGCGGCAGCCCGGTCAGGTCGAAGGAAACCCGCCGCAGCCAGGCGAGCCGGTCTGCCTCGGGGGAAGGGGTGAGCTGCTCCGCCTCGAGCCGGGCCAGAATGAACCGATCCATGTCTTGGCGGACCCAGGACTCGTTCTTCACCGCGGGCGGCGAGACCGCCAGCGGAGACTCATAAGCCCAATGCTTCTTCCAGGGCGCTCCTTGGTCGATCCACTGCCGCAGCAAATCCACTTCGGTCGGGGTCAGAGCCGGACCGTGTTCGGGGGGCGGCATCCGTTCGTCCGGGTCGGCGGAGCTCACGCGCCGGATCACCGCGGAGCCGTCGGCATCGCCCGGGATGACCGCGATTTCCCCGCTCTTTCCCTTCGTTAGGACACTTTCCCGCGACAGAAACGACAGTTGGCCCGCGCGCTTCACCCCGCCATGGCACGACGCGCATTTCGCGTTGAACAACGGTCGGATGTCCCGGGCGAAATCCACGGTCGCTTCTGCCCCAACCGGCTGGCTGTTCGCGACGGCGATGAGGAGCGCGGCCAGGATTGGAAACAGCGACGGGCCCTGGGGCTCCCAGCGGAACCTCACCGTCCGAGCCCACGGTTTCTGGGCGGCCCTTGGCAATCTAAACACGGCTGGCCCTTGATACTGCGCGCCCGGCAGACTTCGAGGAATTTTTCCGGCTCCCGAAGGATCCGGGCGCCTCTTGAATTGGTCCTTCCAGCAGGAGCGCGGACGGCTCGTCCGCCGATGGCACGCCGCGCGCTTCTCTCGTCCCGTGGGAGAGCATCGATCGGGGGGGATTCCATCGCCTTCCAGGTGGCTACGTTGCTGCGGGTCACAGACCCGCG
>CAYYSX010000069.1:0-14457 GCA_964474315.1 uncultured Verrucomicrobiota bacterium
GCACGACATACTTCAGGCGGGCGTGTTTGCGATCCGTTCGGTCTCCGAAGTCGCGATGAATCGTCAAGACCGCTCGGGCCACCTCAACGATGTGGTTGCGGGCTACGAAACCGATCACGCTCGCCAAACGGGGATAGGTCGCCGCGTTGCCATGACTGCGGCCCATGCCTCCGCCGACCGCCAGATTGTATCCGATCACCTCCCCGTTCTCGACCACCGCGATGAAACCGAGGCAGTTGGACAGCACGTCCATGTCGTTGACCGGAGGGATGACGAACGCCGTCTTGAACTTCCGGGGCAGATACTGCCGACCGTACAGCGGATCGACGAAATCCTTGTTCTCGGGCGCATCCAGGTTGAGCTGGACCCCATCCAGCCAGATCGAGTGGTACGCCTTGGTTTTGGGTAACAACGCCTCGGAAACCCGGCGCGAATCCTCATAGACCTGCTCCCGCGCCTGGGTGCTAGCCGGGGTGGGGGAGGCCATGACGTTGCGGTTGACGTCGCCGCAAGCGGCCAGCGTGTCCACCAGGGCTTGGTTGAGTCCCTTCATCAGAGCCCCCAGACCGGCCTTGGCAACGCCATGGAACTGAATGCTTTGTCGGGTGGTAATGCGCAGGGTGTCGTTGCCATACTGGGCGGCCAACCGGTCGAAAACCAACCACTGGGCCGCCGTCAACACCCCTCCGGGAATCCGGCCCCGGATCATCATGATATGTACCTTGCCTTGTTTTCGGCGATCTCGGTCGTCCTGCTGATAAATCCCGTGAAACTTCAGAAACTGTTCATCATCCGTGGAAAACGCCGCCACCTCCGGATTGGAGAGGGTGGACGCGATGGTTCCGGCGAGGGTCGGAATGGCCAATTTCAACTGCTCGTTTTTCGTCAGCGGCTTCGATTCAACGGGCGCAACCACGGCTTCGGACATAATCTTAAGTTAACTACAAAAGTTACAGAGGATATTCTCTCCGAGTTTTGGCTAAACCGCAAGGTTCATTCCATTGGACGTGTCCGATAGAGCTGGTTTTCGCCAAGCCAGAGAGGTTGGTGGAAGGGAGATCAGGCCTGGGGGAGGGCATTCGTTCTGTATCGCGCTCCTGGTTCAGTTCGCTGGCCGATACTGCTGCTCCGCTTGGGGAAGCAGCTTCTTCAGCCCGGCGATGCGGTCGGCGTCGGTGGGATGGGTGCGGAGGAACCAGGCGGTCTGGCCGCCTCCCGCCTGCTGATTGTACTCCGAAAACCGCTCCCAAAAGGCCACGGCCGCCTGGGGATCATAGCCGGCGCGGGCCATGTAAAGCAGCCCGATTCGGTCGGCCTCGGCTTCCTGGTTCCGACTGTGCGGCAGCGCCACGCCGACTTGCGAGCCGAGTCCGTAAGCCTGCATCGCGTAAGGAGTCCAGTTGGCATATTTGGTGGTTCCGAGGTAGGCACCCCCAAGCTGCCCGATGGCATTGAGTCCCGCGGCCGAGGTCATGCGTTCCCCGCCATGTCGCGCCACGGCATGGGCGACTTCATGGCCCATGACGGCGGCGAGTCCGGCCTCATCCTGGCAGATGGGGAGGATGCCGGTGTAGATTCCCACCTTGCCGCCGGGGAGGCAGAACGCGTTGGCCTCCTTGCTGTCGAAGACGACGAATTCCCATTGAGCGCCGGGCAGGTCGGCGACCGCCGCGATGCGTTGACCCACCCGTTGGACCATGGCATTGGCCTGAGGGTCCTGGGAGACGGGGACTTCCTTCTTCATCTTTTCAAACTCCGTCAGGCCCAACTGCATTTCCTCTTGGGCGGAGAACACGTTGAACTGTTGGCGGCCGGTTTCGGGAACGGTCGAGCAGCCGACCAGGGACAGGGCCAGAATGATGATGGCGACCCCAAGCGGGCGACCACGGCGGAGGAGCATCGTCATGGCGCGCAGTTTCGGTTGGGATCCGGCGGCGGACAAGCGCTGGGTCAAGAAGCGCCCGGCCTGGTCGGATGACCGGCGGAACGAGGGCCTCCGGCTTCATGCCGAGATGAGTTGTCCGCCGACGGCAACGGTTCCGGAGGCGATCCCGGCGGAAGCGGGAACGACCCTTTCATGAAACTCGCCCGCCCTTAACCGCTGCTACCGGCCTCTCCATGAACCGTCCCTTCCCACCTTGTAGAGTCGTCTGTCCCCAGACGACAGTCGTCTCGGGAGAGACGACTCTACAGGGGAGAGTTCAGGGCCTCGATTCAGGTCCGAATTTTGGAGGTCTACCCTCCTTCCGAACCGCCAGCCAGGACGCTCAAGGTTGGAGGGGCTGGAAGGGCATCTCTCGCAGCATCACTTCCCGCACGGTTCCCAAGGGCGAACCGGTGCGTCCGGCATAACCGGCCGCCATGCCCGCCGCCAACGCGGTCGCCGGGGAAGTTCCGGTGACGACCCAGTTCAACCCACCGTACGGGACCAGCGCCACTCCCGGGGCACCGACGTCCACGTAGCTGCCGTAGTTGGCCCAGGACATGGGTTCGCCGTTCCGATTGACGGCGGTCACGGCGATCACTCGAGGATCGGCGGCGGGGTAATAGGGTTGGTCAGTGCCTTCGTTGCCCGCGGCGACAAAGACCAAGCCACCCTGTTCCACGAAGGAGGCCAGCGATTCCTGGAGCAGGGGACTGGGATCAGGTCCACCCAGACTGAGGCTGAGAATGGAGACTCCGTCTTGAGCCGCCTGATGAATGGCACGGGTGACATCGAAGCTGGTCGCCGTTTGGTTGGCCCCATAGGTGTTGTATAGCCGTACCCGAACCGATGAACCGTCTTCGGAGGTATCGGTCAGGGCCAAACCGTGCAAGAATTCCTCGGCCATCGCCGTTCCGTGCCACAACCCGTCATCGGCGGGCTGGCCAGGCACGAGGTCGGTGCGGGAAAGGACGAAGGCCTCCTTGTCGGGCGATAGGGGCTGGGCCGGCGTATCGATGATTCCCACCACCAGTTTTTCCCCATCGGGGGAGAGCTTGGGCTTGAGCGTCGGGGTCGATCCGCCCGAGCTTTGTTCCAGAGGACTCAGCGTGTTGGGGTTTTCCCACCGGAAGTTGTCCTCCACCGAGGCGACGTCGGTCAGTTCGTTGATGAGTTTTCGGGCGGCTTCGGCGGCTTCGGCGGAATCGAACTGGAGACGGTAGGCGTTGAATCGCGGAAGGCGTCCGACCACCCGCCCACCGACGCGGGTGGCGATCTCTTCGATGGTCAGCTTGGCTCCCGGCTTGAGACGCACCACCAGTTCGTTGTCGATGCGGCCGGGCTGGGTATCGTCGGCTACGATTCGTTCCGTAGCCCGGTCCCGGTCGGAAGAGTAAATGTACAGCCGGGCAGGTCCGGAGGAGCGGGGTTGGAGGGAGAAGTTCAATCCGCCCAGCAGCCGGCGCAGTGCTTCCGCCGGTGGCAGATCGGTAAAGGTGGCGTGAATCTTCCGATGGGAGTCTGGCTCGACATACACCTCCCAAGCAGTCGCCGCGGCGATCCGGGCGAGGACTTTGGTCAGGGGCCATCCGGGAATTCGGGCATCCACCCGGTTGGTGGTGGACGACCAGTTGAGTCCTGCCCGGGGGAGGGTTTCGGCCGCTGAGACCCGGCACAAACCGGACAGCAGAAGCAGCAGAAGCAGGATGGGGCGCATGCGACGAGGTCAGTGTACCGCAAGACCCGCCAGTGGCGATGACGGTTTCGGTGGGGATGAAACGCCGGAGAGCGCTGGAAGTCGCAAACTTCACGCGAATTCTCGCGAGCCTGCTTGCGTAGATGGAACGCGAACGTACGATTTTCGAAAGGCCTGAACATGCATCCCCGAATCGAGATTCCGCGCCGAACGTTCCTTCGAGGTTTGGGCACGTTGGTCGCGTTGCCCCCTTTGGAATCGCTGGCCCGAGCCAGTAACGTCGCCGCGGCGACACCGGTCACTGGTCCGGCAGAGGGCCTGCCGCGCCGGATGGCATTCGTTTATGTGCCGAACGGGGCCAACATGGCCGATTGGACTCCGGAAGCGGTCGGGACGGACTTCAAGCTACCTTACATTCTCGAACCGCTGGAAGAGATGCGGTCGGACGTCATGGTGGTGAGCGGCTTGACGCATGACAAGGCGCGCGCGAACGGGGATGGCGCCGGCGATCATGCCCGGGCTTCGGCCACCTTCCTCACGGGCCGGCAAGCCCGAAAGACCGCCGGAGTGGACATTCGGGTGGGGGTTTCCGCTGACCAGGTGGTGGCGCAAAAGGCCGGGGACCAGACGCCCTTCCGTTCCCTCGAGCTGGGGTGTGACCGGGGGCAATCCTCCGGGTCCTGCGATTCCGGGTATTCCTGCGCGTATCAGTTCAACATCGCCTGGCGAACTCCGACCGCTCCGATGCCGCCGGAAACCAAGCCCCGACAGGCGTTCGAGCGGCTGTTCTCGGGGGGCGATCCCCAGGAGTCCGCCGAAGCCCGCGCCCGGCGCCGGATGGCTCGGCGGAGTGTTCTGGACTTCGTGCTGGAAGATGCTCGGCAACTCGGAGCCAAACTGGGCCGCACCGACCAACGGAAGCTCGACGAATACCTGAGTTCGGTACGCGACTTGGAACGCCGCATCGACAATGCCGAGCGGATGACCGCCCAGTTGCCGCCCGATTCGTTTCCGGAAGGAACGCCGTCCGACTATGGCGAGCATGTGCGTTTGATGTATGACGTGATGGCGCTGGCCTTTCAGACCGACACCACCCGAGTGGCCTCCTTCATTGTCGCGCACGACGGCAGCAACCGCCCTTATCCGTTCATCGGGGTCAATGATGGGCACCATGATCTGTCACATCACGGCAACGATGAAACCAAGAAGCAGCAGATCGCGCGGATCAATCGGTTCCATCTGGAGCAATTCGCCTATTTCCTAAAGCGACTGCGCGAAACCCGAGAAGGTGAAGGCTCCTTGCTCGACCAGTGCATGGTGGTCTATGGCTCGGGGATTGCCGATGGCAACGCCCACGCTCACGCTGATCTGCCCGTGTTGTTGTGCGGCAAAGGAGGTGGAACGCTGACCCCCGGCCGCCACCTTCGCGTGGCCAAGGAAACACCGATGTCGAATCTGTTCCTCGAAATGATGGATCGCATGGGCGTGCCGGAGGAACGCTTTGGAGATAGTACCGGAAGGATCTCCGCGCTGAAGGCTTGACGACTTCGTTCCACCACGAATCGACACCAATGAACACCAATATAAAACAGTGACGGAGAGAGTAACGGTCCCGACAATCATTCATTGCTTAGAGAATGCCAGTAACCCAAGTCGAGGGTGATTCTCGATTCAGCGATTCGTGTCCATTCGTGTTGATTCGTGGTTTCCCCCTGCGTGGCGGTAGTTAGGCGGCGGTGGCTTTCACGGTTGTCATCCGTCCTTTGATTCGTCCCGAATGTTATCCTTCTCCGCGGTCATTTTCGACATGGACGGCGTGATCGTGGACAGTGAGCCACTCCATGAACGGGCGTTCCGCGAGGTTTTTGCCGAGCTCGGTTACGGCGACCGCCACGGGATTCATTTCCCCGATTATTATGGGCGCTCAGATCGCGCTCTCTGGCTCGATTTCATCGAACGCCATCAGCCGTCCCAGCCGCTTGCGACGTTGACCCGGTTGAAGGAAGACCGACTGCTAGCCCTCCTGGAAGCGGAGGAACCCATCTTCCCGGACGTTCCGGCCTTGGTCGATGCGCTTGCGGCACGGACCCAACTAGCCGTGGCTTCCGGTTCGACCCATGCGGTGATTCGGACCGTGCTGGCCATGCGGGATCTCCGCCGTCATTTCCCGGTGGCGGTCAGTTCGCAGGACGTGGCCCGCGGCAAGCCGGATCCGGACATTTTTATCCTGGCGGCACAAAAACTGGGGGTGGAACCAGGGCGTTGCGTGGTGATCGAAGACTCGGCGATGGGCATAGCGGCGGCCAAGGCGGCCGGAATGCGAGTGATCGGGATTACCAACTCCCTTCCGCCCGAGCAACTCCGTCAGGCCGATGCCGTCGTATCCGGGTACGCCGAGATTGGCCGCCTGTTGCTGGAGCCGGCCGGATAGCGGCGGGGCGACGACGCGAGGGACGTTACCGCTGGTGAAGCGGTGACACGAAGTACAGACGTCCGGGAATCAGGCTGGACTCGGGAAGCAGTCCGGGAACCTCAAGCTGGACCTTGCCCGCCGGAAGACGTCCCCAGAGTCCGAGCAAATCGCCCACCGTCGGAGGGGCGACATACGTGATGACGTTGGCCGACTTGATCTGTGCCAGATCCATCGCCCGCGCCACCGCCTGATGGAAGTTCCCCAGTTCATCGACCAATCCTGCCTCCAACGCCTGGCTACCCGACAAAATCCGGCCATCCGCCAACGCTTCCCAGTCGGATGCCAGCTCCCGTCCCCCGGAGACTCCTTTGGCTTTGTTCTGTTCCGCCGACCAAGTGCGTCCGTCTCGGATGACTTGCTTGAATCGGCCAAAGCTCTCCATGACCAGATCCTTCAGAATCATCTTTTCTTCGGGGAGAATGTCTTCGGGCCGGCGATCGCCGCTGAACATGTCTTTCAATTGGCCGCTTTTCACCACATTGGGGAGCACCCCGACTTTGTCCATGAGACCCCGATAGTTGTAGCCGTGAAAGATCACTCCAATGCTGCCGGTCAGCGTCAGCGGATGGGCCACGATCCAGCGGCACGGAGCGCTCACGTAGTAGCCTCCGGACGCCGCCAACGAGCCCATGGACGCCACGACCGGAACGCCGTTGCTGGTCTGAAAATTTCGGATGGCGTGGTAAATCTCGTCGCTGGCCAGGACTTCGCCGCCGGGAGAATCCACCCGCAAGACCACGGCCCGGACTCGTTCATCCGCCGCCGCCCGGTCCAGTTGGTTCCGGATGGAATCGACCATGCTTCCCCGCGTGCGCAGGGCGCTGCTGCTGATCACGCCGTTGATATCAACGACCGCCACTTTGTCCCGCGCGCCCCGGTTTTCGAGCACGACCTCCCGCAGGTGGGTCACTCCCGACCGCCCCTGCGCCAAGGCCGAACCAGCGGACTGCCAACTGGCCAGCCCGGTGAGAAACAGCGCCACGAGCACCACGCCGCTGGTGCCGAGCACGATGAGGACGGCCAGGGTCCAAGCGGAGATCCGGCGGGGGGGCGGGGCAAGAATCGGAGGAAACCGAGGGGGTGTCACCGGGGGAGGAATGGACTCAGGCATGCGGAGGAAAGCTAAGAAGCCAGCCCTGCTATGCAAGCGGTTCAACACGGCAGCGGTTGGGCCCATCTTGAATCGGTTCTTCAACGGCGGGCCGACGCCCCCAGGACCCACGAGCCACCGAGCGTCCCCTCCCGGGCGCTTGTGGTGGTTGGGGTAGGGGTAGGGGTAGGGGTAGGGGTAGGGGTAGGGGTAGGTGCCGTGGTTCAGAGGAGGCCGTGCATCTGCGCGATCCGCTCGGAATGACGCCCCAGAGCTGAACCACCCGCTGGGGGGAAGCCACCGTCTCGCCGTCTCCAGGCGGAGTTCCGAACGAAGTCGGAATGCGGAATGCGGAATGGGGAACCAAGGGAGAGATTGAGCTGGGTGGCGGCGGGTTGGGAACTTGGAGGTTGGAACTCTTCTTTGGAACTTGGAGCTTGGGATTTGGAGCTTTCGTCCCCTCGGGACCCTCATTCGGCCTGTCTTGAATCAACCAGGCGACATTCCTACGCTGAACCCCGGTGCAACCGTTCCAAATCATCTTCAATCCCACGAGTGCGGCTGAGCTCTCCAGAATGCCGAAGGAACTGCAGTTGCACATCCTCGGTCAATTCCGTGGGTTACCACAGGAGCTGCAACGCGAGGGAGGCCAGTACGGCCACCTCAACCGCGCTGGGCGTTCCCTCACCCGCTACCGGCTGGGAGAGTACCGAATTTACTTTGAGCGTCATCCGCTCGGCATCGTGGTGCATCGGATTCTGAACCGGCACTCGCTGAAGGACTTCCTTTTCCGTTCGAATCTCGGGAAGGATGAGGATGAGTCCCTGGCGGAAAATCCGAAGTTCTGGGAACTCATCGAGCAGGCCCGGAGTGCGGCCAAGCAGGATGGGTGAGGGAGGCTGGCGGCGGCTTGATTTAATTCTCAAACGAGGGGATCGCGCCCAAGCTCCAAAGGCCAAAACCCAAATCCCAAAGAAGTTCCAAGTTCCAAGCTCGTGGTTCCCAACCGAACCGCCCTGGAGGGAAGGCGTTGGGGAGCCTCGGTCGCGCCTCCTCCCACTCGGGGCGGCGCCGCGAATCAGGGGACTTGGGAGCTTGGGAGCTTCTTTGGGTTTTGGGTTTTGGCCTTTGGAGCTTTCATCCCCCCCTTTGTCCCTATCGCGGTTCCGGCAAAGATCCAAGATGCGCCCAAGCCCCCCCTTTCAACTCACTCGCGCATTGACGCAGGTGGACCATTCCCAATCGTGGCGGCTCACATGACCGCCTCGAATTCCAAGATCGTGATCCCTCCGGCTCATGACTGGCGCACCACTGATCGGGACGAAATCAACCGGCGACGGCTGCGGGCGCAGGAGGAACACTTCATCGTCACCAATACCGATCCCCGTCAGTCATTCTTTTCGAACTTCCGCGTCAAGTCGCCCAGTGGGTTAACCTACTCCGTGGAGATGCGCGGCGCGGGACCCGAAGACGCTTCCTGCGATTGTGTGGATTTCCGCAGCAATGGACTGGGCACCTGCAAGCATGTGGAGGCCGTCCGCCTTCGCCTCGAACGTCGCCGCGGCGGAAGACGGACGTTGCAGGAGGGTTCGCCACGGTGGGAAGTCCGGCCGGATCTCGAGGCGGGAACTCTGCGGTTAACGGTTCCGGGCGACGGGGTCGTACCGGCGGAGTTGAAACGGATGTTTCGCTCCGACGGCTTGCTCTTGGGCGAAGAGGTGGAAACGGCCATCGACGAGCTCACGGCGCTGGCGGCGGGACCGATTGCCGCGTTGCGCGTTTCCCAGGAGGTCGGCCCGTGGTGGGAATCCCGCCGTCGCAACGCCGAACGCCGCGAGTTTCACCGGGAATACGAACTCAAGGTTCAGTCCGGCGAATGGCCCGCGCAGGAAACCAAGGTTCCCCTGTTTCCCTATCAGCGCGAAGGCATGCTGCATCTGGCCTTTACCGGCCGCGCTTTGTTGGCCGACGAAATGGGTCTGGGCAAGACCATTCAGGCGATCGCCGCCGCCGCGCTGCTCCATCGCCTCGGCAAGGTCCACCGGGCGCTGGTCGTGACCCCGGCGTCGTTGAAGGCCGAATGGGAGGAACAGATCCAGCGCTTTACGGATCTAAGTTGTTCCCTGCTCTTCGGCCCGCATCACCGGCGTCTGCAATGGTATCGCCGCGTGTCGGACGGTTCGGTCGCAGCTCCTTTTTTCACGGTCGCCAATTATGAGCAGGTCATTCCCGACCTGGACGAATTGAACGAATGGTTCCAACCGGACTTAGTCATTCTCGACGAAGCGCAACGCATCAAAAACTGGAACACGCGGACGGCCCGGACCGTGAAACGCCTGCGCAGCCGTTTCGCCTTCGTGCTGACCGGAACTCCGATTGAAAACCGCATCGACGAACTGCGATCGTTGGTGGATTTCCTGGATCCGGCCTTGCTCGGGCCGTTGTTCCGTTTCAACCGCGATTTTTACGAGCTCGATGAACGCGGGCGTCCGTCGGGTTACCGCAACCTCCACCTGCTTCATGCCCGGGTGAAGCCCGTGCTCTTGCGCCGTCGCAAGGCCGAGGTGGAAACCGAACTCCCGGTGCGGACGGATCACCACCGCTTCGTGGGGATGACGCCGAAGCAGAAGAAGGCGTACGGAACTCATGAGCAGGAAGTCATGCGCCTGGTCACCCTGGCTGAACGCCGTCCGCTCACCGAACGCGAACAGGAGAAAATGCAGATCGAGCTGGGGATGATGCGGATGATCTGCGACACGAATTTCATTCTCGATCCGGGCGACCGGGAATGTCCCAAGCTCGCCGAACTCACCGGCATTCTCGACGACGCCGTGGCCAACGAAGCGAAGGTGATCATCTTCAGCGAATGGCAGCGGATGCTGGAACTGGTGCGCGATCATTGTGCGGAGCACGACTTGGGCTTCGCCTGGCACACCGGGTCGGTACCGCAACAGAAGCGGCGGGCGGATATCAACCGGTTCAAAGAGGATCCCCACTGCCGCGTTTTTCTCAGCACCGACGCCGGGGCGACCGGGTTGAATCTGCAGCAGGCCAGCGTGGTGGTGAACTGCGACCTGCCCTGGAACCCCGCCCGGCTCGAGCAGCGCATCGCCCGAGCCTGGCGCAAACACCAGACCCGCCCGGTCACGGTGTACCACCTGATCACCGAGAACTCGCTGGAGCACCGGATGCTCGACACGCTGGCCACCAAACGCAGCGTGGCCGAAAGCGTCCTCGACCAGGCCGGCGCCGTGCGGGAGATCCCCCTGCGCAGCGGACGCAAGGCCATGATCGAACGGGTCCGGGAATTGATGCAGTCCACGAACGGGGAGGCCCGGCAGAACGGCCACCCCACCGACCGCTCGGCCATCCTATCTGACACTCTGTCAGCTCCAGAAGCGTTTGCGACGCGGGCGAAAGCGGCCTTGGGCGCCAATCTCCTGCGGTGCGAGGAACGTTTCACCAACGCCACCGGTCCTTCGCTGCTGTGGGTGGTGGTGGAGCGAGCCGACGCCGCGAGTCGGGCGCAGTTGGAGGCGGTCCATCGGGACCTGGCCGGGACGGACCCCGAGCCGGCCCTTCCGGTGCTCGAAGTCCTCGATCGCGCCACGGTGGAAGCCATCGAGCGGTTGATTGCGGCCGGGTTGCTGGTGCGGCCAACGGGGACCACGCGGCCCCTGTTTCCCGCCGCGGAACCGGTGCCTTTGTCCGCGGAGGAACAAGCCGAGGCGCGGGCGGCACGCGATCAGGCGGCCCATGCCCTGCGCCGGGCTCAGGTGTTGGGCGGGGCAGGATTCACCGCGGAAGCCCGGGACAGCTTGCTCGAAGCGGCCTGGCAACAGATCCGCGCCCGGGCCGTTGAACGGCGTGAACCGCGGCCGGAATCACTGACCGCGGCCTGGTCGTTGCCGGCGGCGAAGGATCTGGGGCCGGCGCTTCCCTTGGTGTGCGGCCTGGCTGATTCACCGTCGGCCGACTGGAAGCCGGTGGCCCAGGCGCTGGCCGCGAATCAGCCCTCTTCCCCTTAGGACTAGTTCAAATCCATGGGTGAGATCTTAGGTGGAACTGAGCGGCACACAAAACGAAGAGGCGTGACGAACCGAGCGCGTTTCATGCCCTCGGCGTTACCATTGAGGACCAGGGGCGCCCGAAAGCAGTTCCACGTCCGCCGCTGCGGTCAGTTGCAACACCAGGCGGCCGGTTTCCGAGTCAAAGTGGTGCGGGGCAGCCATACGGGTTTCGCGTCCGTTGATATGAAGCCGCGGTTCCCGGACCAATCCCTGGACCACGACATACCAAGGACGCTTCGGCCAGCCTTCCACCCGAAAACGAGCCCCGTCGTCCCGCTCGGCTATGAGTCGGAGGGGGCCCGGTGCGTGAATCAGCAAGCCAGGGCGTCGGAGCGCGAGGAAATCATAGACCGGTGGCGCCCCATAGGCCTGCAACGCCAACGGCAGCAGGGTGGCCGGATTGATGGGAACCGGATTCCGAAGCTGCGCGCGCAGATCGAAGCTGTCCGGCAACAACCCTTGTCGGTCGAGTTCCTCCGATGGGTGGGTCTGCTGGACTCCGGCCAGCGCGATCCCATCGGCCAGTTGAATCCAAGGACCCGCCGGATCATGGCGGGCGAAGCGACGGATCGCCTCGGCATAGACGAGTCCGCACCACTGCACGGGCAGCCCGATCCAATTGGGGGCGACCCAGTGAGTTGCGCCCAACACCGGGGTCGTCGAATACACCCCCACCGGCTGATCGTTGGGAGCGGTGAGATAGACAAAGGGAACACCGGTCCAGGCCCAGTAACGCGCTTGGCTGAGGAAGCTGGGGTCGCCCGTCAACTCGAACCCGAGCGTGTAGGCGCGGACCAACACCGCACTCGCCAGGATGTCCGGTGTGTGCAAAGGCACTTCCCAGGTCTGGGCGCCGCGTGGGACGCCATCGCCAAACCGATCGAGCGCCTGAAGCAACCGCAGCCCTTCTCGAATCAGTGGGCGGTCACCGGAAAAAACTCCGCGTTCCAAGACCCCGGCCACCACCGCACCGGCCAGGCCGTTGGCTTCCTTGGACCAATGGGTGGAACTGAAGTCTGGACCGTCCGGGGGTGGCGCATACGGCAACGAGCCATCCGGCTGGAACCGTCCGAGCAGTCGCTGGCCATCCGCCCGCGCGGTGGCGACGTTTTCGCTCACGCCGCCATAGACCAAGGGAGCCAGAGGATACCGGACGTGACCCACCTGTGCTCCGATCCGCTGGGGAAGCGCCACGACCTCCAACGCCGCGGCGGACTGTTCGGCGAGACGGGCCGACAAACCTTCGTCCCCGACTTGGCCGGCCAGCCACTCCATATACCAAGCCGCATCCGCCGCGGGTTGACTGCCGAATGTCGGTCCGACCGCATGCCGGAAACGGTCACCGTCACGGATGTCGGAATCGAGCCAACCCCGCGCCGCGAGCCGGTAGTAATCCGCCGCCGACAGCACGGCCGCCGGCAGGGCCGGCAATCCACGGCGCGCCACAAACTCCTGCACTGAGGGAATCACCGTGGTTCCGCTCCCGCCCATCAGGGTCGCCCGCAACACGAGCGGTTCACCGGCGGGCAAGTTTTCGCCGTCATAGGGAAGGAGGTTGCCATCTTCGCGGAACGCCGGATCGGAACCTGGAAACAGAATCGACAGGACACTGCCGCCCGATTGGAAGATCCGGTCGGGCGAATCGTGAAGCGCGGAGAAGCGGGGTGACGAATCCCACATCAAGCCTACCCACCGCCCGTCGGCCACCAGACTCATCAACGGAAACGTCAGCTTCAGTAAATCGGGCACCTGCCGCCGCGCTTGTGGGCCGATCAAGTCCCGCTCCGAACTGCTCGGCTCGTTCTCCAAGTACTCAACCCCGGCTAGCAGGCCCTGCGTCTTGTTGGTCCCGAAGCTGCCGACCCCGGGGAACAACGTGAGCATCGGCAGGAACACCACTCGACGGTCCTGACTCGTCGTGACCCGTGTCTCGACTTCGAACGCGCCCGGCCGCGGGGAGGGCGCAAATTCTTGGGCAATCTTCCATCGGGCGCCGTCCGCGTCGGTGGCCGTCGCGAAGACCAGCAACCGCCCGTTTTGCAGCACGGGAGAAGCTTCGCCCGTCAGGTTCACCCACCGGGTGCCGCCACCAGCCAGGTATCCGAGGAGCGCGTGGTTCTGTCCAATGGCCATGACCGCTCCGGCGACCCGAAGTTCGAACGCACCGAGTTGCGGCCCGTGAACCAGTTCCAGTTCGCCGCTGCGGAGGCGGGGTGATTCCGGCGGAAGCACCGCTCGCGACGGCCGGGGCCAGGGAGGCGGATCGAGAAGAAGGCGCGGCTCGAATCGCAGCCGGCGGAAGAAGCAGGTTCCGCGGGTTCCGGGAGGATCGAGCCGAAGCCGGGTTCCTGGGCCGAGCGCGGGAAAGGGAATCCGGGCGACCTGCCAGCGACCGGCCGGAACGGCAAAACGGATCGAGCGTTCTTCCGAAGGTCCATCGCTGCTGGAAAAATAGAAGACTTGCCCGCTTCCGCCGGACTCGGACTTCAACTCCACTTCGAGCCAGAGTGCCTGGTCAGGAGGAAAGTCGCTTGTCGGACCCACGAAGTAGGGATCCTCACCCATCAACGTGACCGGCAGGCCAGCTTCCGGGTCGGCCCCGTCCAGCCGGCAATCGTGCAGGGCGGACCACCCTTGGACATCAGCGGTCTGACGAAAGTCCCAAGCCGGAAGGGCCGCCTGCAACGCCAGTCCGGTGAGGAGCGATGTGAGCCATAGGCCGATCGTTCGGATGATCATACGGTGCTCTACTCATAGACGGACTGCCCCGTCCTTGGAGAGTCTTTTTGGAGCTTGGCCTTCGGAGTTTTCCCCCCGGTTACCTTCGAGCGACGACGCACCTGAAGAAAGCCACTGCCGGCCACCGCTTGAATGCGGCGGGTGGCTCACATCGACTCCAGCGTCTTTCCTTTGGTTTCGGTGACCCGTCGGAGGACGAAGAAAATTCTGCCGATGGACGCTGGAGAGCAGCCGGTGGTGGGCCGGTTGAGAACCTGCGCTACGCTGTACCGCAGGCATATCCTGTCTGCTGTTCCGTGGGCTTGCAGCCTGCTGGCGCACCTCAGGGGCAGGTTAAAAACCTGCGCCACAGCAGGCCTGGAGGCCTGCGCTACGCTGTACCGCAGACATATCCTGTCTGCTGTACCGCAGGCTTGCAGCCTGCTGGCGCACCTCAGGGGCAGGTTAAAAACCTGCGCCACAGCA
>CAYYSX010000069.1:14557-24210 GCA_964474315.1 uncultured Verrucomicrobiota bacterium
GGCCTGGAGGCCTGCGCTACGCTGTACCGCAGACATATCCTGACTGCTGTTCCGCAGGCTTGCAGCCTGCTGGCGCACCTCAGGGGCCGGTTGAAAACCTGTGCCACAGCAGGCCTGGAGACCTGCGGTACAGCGGATGCCAGGATCAGGCGGCGCGGTGCAGCGGCACCGCGGCTTGCAGTGTCGGACCGATCACCAACCGCGACTTGAGCGGAATGGCATTGGCCAGGTTGAAGTAGTTTGGCGAGGTGCCCATGACCGTCCGATGAATCTTTTCAAATTGCTCGGCCGTGCCATTGCCCCGGAGATGAACCGTGTAACGAAGCTCGTCGTAGCCCGGACGGACGGACGGCTCGAGACCGAACAATCCGCGCAAGTCGATGTCGCCCTCGGACTCGATGCTCAATTCCTCCAGCTCGATTCCTTCCAAAGCGCAGTACGCCGCATAGGTCACGATCATGCAGGCATTGAGCGCCGCGAGCAGATACTCCTGCGGATTTGCGAACTGGTTGGTCCCGCACAGTTCCAACGGCTCGTCCATGCGGAGAGTGAAGTCTTTCGGCACAGTTTGGCCGCCGATACGGCAACGGGACACCTGGGTGTCCGATCGGCAGCCGCCCCGCCAGTGCGAGGTGACTTCCCAATGGGTCATGCCTTTGGCCGGGTCGGCGGCGATCGCCCCAATGGCGGTGCGCACGGCGACGGTGTCGAGTCCGTTCACGGTGGTCTGGTGATGGTTTGAGGTGGTCATGGTGATGCTATCGATCGTGTTTTGTGTGATGGGCACGTCGGATCAGCCCGCGTGCTGCCAGTCGGAATGCTCGTCACGTGCCAGTACCGATTTTCGAGGAATCAGCCTGATTTCTGGCTCAATTCGTCGAATTCACTCACTCCGACTTGCCCGCGAAAGTTCGCGACTCGCGAATTCTCGTGAGGTGTTCGCACGAATTCCCGCGAAGGACCGTTCCAAGAGGGATCCAGAGCGAACTTCGTCATCTCGGCCGCCCTGCCGCGGCCGCCCATGACTTCCCGCTTGCTGGCGGGCGCTCGATTCCGAGACTCGCGGCCTCCATGGTGCCGACACAAACCAAGACTGAACCACCCGGCCCGGACTGGCTGACGCTTCCGGAAGGCTCCCGGGTTCTGCCGTTCCTGGTGTTCATGCTGCTCACGGCCCTGCCCAGCAGCCTTTACGCTGGCGCGGAGTTTTGGAATTACGCGATCAAGACCATGGGCGTCGGTGCCCTGCTGTTCTGGCTGCGTCCGTGGCTTCCGGAAATGAAATGGGCCATCAGCGGGGAAGCCGTGGGGGTGGGGGTCGGCATCGCCGTGCTGTGGCTCGCTTGCGACCAGTGGATGCCCACCAGCTCGCAGATTTGGGCCTGGCTGGAAAGCGGCATGGCCCGGATGCCCAAGGCCAAGCCACCCGAGACTTGGAATCCGGTGGCCTATTTTGCCGATAACGCCGCGTTGGGTTGGGGCTTCGTGGCGGTCCGGGTGATCGGACGTTCCGTCGTCGTTCCGATGGTAGAGGAGGTGTTTTATCGGTCGTTCGTGTACCGGATGCTGGTGGACACCAGGTTTAACACCGTCGAGTTCTCCACCTACAAGCCCCTGGCTTTCTTCGGCACCAGCCTCCTATTTGGCATCGTCCACGGCGACCTGTGGATGCCCGGCATCCTGTGCGGCATGGCTTATCAATGGTTGTGTCTGCGGAAGAACCGGTTGGGCGATGCCATGACTGCGCATGCTCTCACCAACCTCATCATTAGCTTCTGGACCATTTACCGAGGTGACTGGCGGTTCACCTGAGCCGGCCCGCCCAAGGCCGGCAACCCCAACCTATTTTCACCCTAAGAATCCTACATTTCATGAGCACGACTAGCGAACCCTCGTCCGAAAAGCATCATTTCCAAGCGGAGATCCAGCAGTTGCTGGATATCGTCATCCACTCGCTCTACACCGATCGGGAGATCTTCGTACGCGAGCTAATCTCAAACGGTGCCGATGCCTGTGAGAAGCTTCGGTTTGTCCAGTCCGCCGGTGGCGACCTGTTTCAGTCGGAAGTCCCGGCCGGCCTGGCCCTGACGACGGATGAGACCGCCGGCACGATTACGTTCACCGACACCGGAGTCGGGATGACGCACGGTGAACTGGTGGAAAATCTGGGGACTATCGCCCACTCCGGGACGAAGGCGTTCCTGAAACAACTAGCCGAAGACCGCCAACCGGACGCGAAGCTGATCGGCCAGTTTGGCGTGGGTTTCTATTCGGCTTTTATGGCGGCCAAGCGGGTGACCGTGTTCACCCGATCGTTTCAGCCCAGTGAAAGCGGCTGGCAATGGGTTAGCGAAGGGACCGGCGGCTATGAACTGACTCCGGCCGCCGACTTGCCCCGGGGCACCCGAATCGTCCTGGACTTGAAGGACGACGCCAAGGAGTTCGCCAAGGCCGACACCGTCGAACGCCTGATCCAGCGCTATTCCAACTTCGTTCCCTTCCCCATCGAGCTGAACGGCAACCGGCTCAACACCGTTCAGGCGCTCTGGACCCGGAACAAATCGGAGATCAAGGACGAGGAATACCGGGAGTTCTACCGGTACATTGGCCACGACCAGGCCGATCCCCTTTACCGCCTGCATTTCACGGCGGACGCGCCGCTGGCCATTCAATCGTTGTTGTTCGTGCCCGCCCAAAACCTGGAGACCATGGGCATGGGTCGGATCGAGTCCGAAGTAAACCTCTACTGCCGGAAAGTGCTGATTCAATCCCGGGCCAAAGGCCTGTTTCCGGAGTGGCTCCGTTTCCTCAAAGGGGTGGTGGACAGCGAGGACCTGCCGTTGAACATCTCGAGGGAAACCATGCAGGACACCTCGCTTCTGCAACGGTTGAACAAGGTCCTCACCGGACGCTTCCTGAAGTTTCTCGGTGAGCAGGCGGAACAAGACCCCGCGACCTATCTCAAATTCTACGAGGAATATCAGAAGTTCCTCAAGGAAGGCATTGTTACCGACTTCACTCACAAGGAAACGTTAGGACGCCTGCTTCGTTTCGAGTCGTCCGTTCTGGAGCCGAAGCAACTCACCTCGCTGGCCGACTACGTGAAGCGGATGCCCGAGGCGCAGAAGGAGATTTACTGTCTGCTGGCGCCGAACCGGGCGGCGGCCGAGAGCAGTCCTTATTTCGAGGTGTTTCGAGAGCGGAAGTTCGAAGTGCTGTTCCTGTCCGATCCGTGGGACGAATTCGTGGTGGAACACCTGCACGATTTCGAGGGCAAGCCGTTGCGGTTTGCTGAAAAGGCGGAACTCGATCTGGCGGAGCCACCCGCCAAAGAAGGGGCCCTGGATGACAACACCGCCCGGGCGCTGGCCCAGTGGCTCAAGGAACGGCTGGGAGACCAAGTGGGCGAGGTGCGCGTGTCGCGGCGGCTGGTGGAGAGTCCGGCCGTCGTGGTCGAGTCGGACAAATTCATGACGTCAAGCATGCGGCGGATTCTCAAGGCGGTAAGGAAGAGCGAAGAGGATGTCCCTTCTTCTAAACACGACTTCGAGATCAACCCGGCCCACCCGATCATCACGCGGCTGGAAGCCATGCGGCAGCAGGATTCCGGGCTGGCCGGAGAGGTGGCGGAGCAGATCTTGGACAATGCGCGGGTGGCGGCGGGGATTCTCGAAGATCCGCGAACTATGCTCAACCGTCTCAATCAATTGTTGGAGAAGGTGCTGACGAAGTAATTGTTCAGCGGCAGGTGGCCGCCGCTGAGGGCGCGAAGCGCACTCTGTTCGCTACGCCTCACGGTCGCAGCCTACCTGGAACCCCATGCAGCATCGATCGGGGGCATTCCATCGCCTTGCAGGTGGTCACGTTGCTGCGGGTCACAGACCCGCGCTCCGCCCCGCGAGCCCGCGGTCGTTCATTCCCGCACACTTGACCGGCCGGAGCCCTTGGCCGACAACGCGCGGCGCATGAACCAAGCCACCCGGACCGAAATCGAGCACGCCATCCGTAACGTCCCCGACTTCCCCAAGCCGGGAATCCAGTTCAAGGACATCACCCCGGTCCTGGCCGATGGGCGCCTCCTTGACTCCACCATCGAACTGCTCGTGGCCGGCCACCGTCAACAGCGCGTGGACAAGGTGGTGGGCATCGATGCACGTGGATTCATCTTTGGCGCCGCGGCCGCCGTGAAACTGGGTGCCGGTTTCGTGCCCGTCCGTAAGAAAGGCAAGCTCCCCTGGACGACTCATGAGGAGAGCTATGATTTGGAATACGGCTCCGCCACGGTGGCCGTCCATGTCGATGCCGTGCGACCGGGCGAGCGGGTCCTCCTGGTCGATGACCTGCTGGCCACCGGGGGCACGGCGGCCGCCGCCGTCAGCCTGCTGAAGAAGCTGGGAGCGGAAATCGCCGGCGTGAACTTCGTCATCGAGCTGACCTTCCTCAACGGACGCCAGCGTCTCGAGGGACATCCGGTGGACGCCTTGGTGCGTTACTGATCCGGGGGGGATGACGGCGTTTTTCCCGCTGCGGGACTATGATCTGGCGGCCACTCTGGACAGCGGCCAGGCCTTCCGCTGGCAACTTGTCAACGGAGGATGGGAGGGAGTGATCCACGGCCGCTGGGTTCGCTTGACGGTTCATGGCGCCCGGCTTCAGGCCCGGGCGGCCACCGCGGTCCACGACTGGCACTGGCTGGAGGATTACCTCGACTTGCACGCCGAGCTGGCCCCCATTCTCGATACCTTTCCCGGTGATGGCCCGATGCAATCCGCCGTGGCGGCGTGTCGAGGGTTGCGCCTGCTGCGTCAGGAACCCTGGGAATGCCTGGCCAGTTTCATCCTCAGTTCCACCAAGCAAATCATTCAGATCCGACAGTGCGTCAGGCTATTGAGCGAACGGTGGGGCGAGGCAGTCCCGGTGCCGGAGGAGGCCGCACCCGCCTTTTCGTTTCCCGCGCCCGCCCGCCTTGCTGCTGCCTCCGAGCGCGAACTGCGCGACTGCAAGCTCGGGTTCCGCGCCCGCTATCTTTCCGCCGCCGCCCGGGCCCTGGTCGAAGGCCGGCTCGATCTGGAGGCGCTTCGGCGGCAGCCGACTCCCCAGGCACGGGAAGAACTGACGCGGATTCCCGGCGTCGGCCCGAAGATCGCCAACTGTGTGCTGCTCTTCGCTTACGGCCGGCAGGATGCCTTCCCGGTCGATGTCTGGGTGCTCCGAGCGCTGCGGGAGCTTTACTTTCCCAGGCGGCGTCCCCAACCGCGCGCCGTGTTGCGTTTCACCGAAACTCATTTCGGTCCCTTCGCCGGCTACGCCCAGCAGTATCTCTTTCATTATATTCGGAAACATCGCCCCCGCCCCGCCTCCACCAAAGACTCATTCCCCTGAACGTTCCAGTAATGCCCCGTCCCTCCGCTGCCCCTCCCTCACGCCTCACGCCCCCATGTTCACCCGTCTCGAAGTCCTGCTCACTCCCGCCGAATTCGCCCTGCTCCCCCACCGCGACCTGACCCGGACTGCCTGCGTGGTGCTCGACGTGCTCCGTGCTACCTCGACCATGCTGGAGGCGCTGAACAACGGTGCCGAAGCCATCTGGCCGGTCGCGGGGATTCCCGCGGCCCTCGACTGGCGCCGACGGCATCCGGAGGTGTTGTTGGCCGGGGAACGGGAGGGACTGCGTATCGGTGCGGCGCTGACGGGTGGGGTGGAGTTCGATCTGGGCAATTCGCCGGGGGAATTCACCCGCGAACGCGTCGCTGGCCGCTCGATCGTCATGACCACCTCCAACGGAACGCGCGCCCTGGATGCCGGCCGGGGAGCGGGCGCAGTCCTGGCATCGTCGTTCGGAAATCTCGCGGCCACCGTAGCGTGGCTCCAGCGCAGCGGGCTCCCCGAGTTGGCCATCGTGTGTGCCGGTACACTGGAACATTGCGCGCTCGAGGACGTGTTGGGCGCCGGTGCCTTGGTGGAACGGCTGTGGACGTTGGCCTCCGCCGGCTGGGTGGATGATGCGGCGTGGATCGTCCTCGAAACCTATCGGGCCCGACGAAACGACCTGTCCGAGGCCGCCGGGAGCGGACGCAATGGGCGCCGGCTTTTGAGCCTTCCGGATCTGGCGGACGACGTGCCCCGATGCCTGATTCCGGACCGTTTTCCCTTCGTGGCCTTGCGCGGGCCGGATGGGGCACTCCGGCGCGAGGCGGTTCTTCCCGCGAATTGAAGGAAACGCTCCATCTCGTTTAGCTTGCCCGGGTGACCGTCATCGCCAACGGCCGCGAAGTCGCCGCCGCGTTTCCTTGCACCGTCGAGCAATTTCTCCGGCAGCAAGGACTTCTCCCGCGCAGCGTGGTGGTCGAGCACAACGGCGGAGCGGTCGCCCCTTCGGAGTTCGCCCAACGAACCGTCGAACCCGGTGACCGGCTGGAGATCGTCCAGATCGTGGCCGGTGGTTGAACGACCTCAGCCAGCCTCAATGCCGGAAATGCCGGTGGCCGGTGAACACCATCGCCAAGCCCCGCTCGTCGGCCGCCGCGATGACCTCGGCGTCGCGCACTGATCCGCCGGGTTGAATCGCCGCCGTCGCGCCCGCTTCTGCCGCGGCGATCAAGCCATCGGGAAATGGGAAAAAGGCATCGGAACAAACCACGCTCCCTTGCAACGACAGACCCGCTTCGCCCGCTTTCCAGACCGCAATCCGGCTCGCATCGACCCGACTCATCTGGCCGGCTCCCACCCCCAGCGTCCGCCCGGTGCCCTCCACCGGGTTGGCCCCGACATAGACGATGGCATTGGACTTTACATGTTTCGTCACCCGCCAGCCGAAGCGCATCGCCTTGCGCTCGGCTTCCGAAGGCGCCCGCTTCGTGACCACCTTCAGCTCGGCCGACGTCAGTCCCTTCAGGTCACGCTCCTGCCAGAGATAGGATCCGGCCCCCACGCTCCGGACATCGAAGGCGGACGAAGACGCGGAACCCGAAAGAACTTTGAGCAGCCGCAGATTCTTCTTTTGCTGCAACAGCGCCAGCGCGTCGGGAGTGAACTCCGGCGCAATGATGACCTCGCTGAAAATTTCCGCGATGGCCGCGGCACAATCGCCGTCGAGCGGCCGGTTCACGGCAATGATCCCTCCAAACGGCGCCTGGCGGTCGGTGGCGTAGGCTTGGTCCCAGGCGATCCGCAACGTTGAACCCTGTCCCACGCCGCACGGGTTGGTGTGCTTGAGGATTGCCAGCGTTGGAGGCTCGTCCCCGCCAAACTCGGCGATCAACGCTGCTGCCGCCGTCAGGTCGAGGATGTTGTTATAGGAAAGTTCCTTTCCCTGGAGTTGAGCGAACTGCTCCCGGAAATCTCCATACAACGCCGCTTTCTGATGCGGGTTTTCCCCGTATCGCAAGGATTGAGCCAGCCGTGCCTCAATTCTCAATTCGTCGGGTACCGCCGTTGACCTCGAGCCCTCCGCCTTCCGAACCCCGAACTCGGCCTGTAAATGGCGGGCGATCGCGTCGTCGTAGGCCGCAGTCCGAGCGAACACCTTCGCCGCCAGTTCCCGTCGCAGTTCCCGCGTGGTTTCGCCGCTTGCCTTCACCTGTTCCGCCACCACCGCGTAATCCGCCGGATCTACCACCACGGTGACGAACTCATGGTTCTTGGCCGCGCTCCGCAGCATCGAGGGTCCGCCGATGTCGATGTTCTCGATCGCCTCGGACAACGACACTCCCGGCTTCGCCACCGTTTGCTCGAACGGATACAGGTTCACCACTACCAGGTCGATGGGTGGAATCCCGTGCTGTTGGGCCGTGGTCACGTGTTCCGGATTGTCCCGCCGATACAGCAGTCCGCCATGAACCTTGGGATGGAGTGTCTTGACCCGGCCATCGAGCAGCTCGGGGAATCCGGTGTAATCAGCCAGCTCGATGACCTTCAGCCCCTCGGACCGCAGCGTCCGGGCCGTTCCTCCGGTGGACACCAGCTCGATTCCCGCTTCGGCCAGCGTCCGGGCGAACGGGACGAGGCCGGATTTGTCGGAGACGGACAACAAGGCACGGATCATTTTCGGCATAGGGCAGCGCGGAGGCTCGGGAACCTGCGCCCGCAGCGTCAATCGCGGAGATGTTCCCCTTCAGCAATCCCCGGAGGGAACGAAGCACGCTTGAGCCCCGGAGACCGAGCGGCGCAGGCTGGTTCGCGTTCCCATGAAGTTATCCTCTCTTTCCCGCCCCACCCGACGCCGTGCGGTCGCGACCGCCTTTCGCTCGGCAGTCCAGCGCTATGGAGAGGTGGAGGTGGATGTTTCCGTGGCGCTCGCGACGCTTTCCACCATTCCCATTTCCCTGCACTGCTGGCAGGGCGACGACGTGTCGGGGTTCGAAGGACAGGGGACCGCACTCGGCGGCGGACTCGCAGTCACGGGCCATCATCCCGGCCGGGCACGAACCCCCGCCGAGCTCCGGGCAGATCTGGAGCAGGCCCTGTCGCTGATTCCCGGAAGACACCGGGTGAACCTGCATGCCATGTACGGGGAGTTCGGAAGGCGGGTGGATCGGGATGAAATCGAGGTCGCCCATTTCCGGAACTGGATTGACTGGGCTCAGGCGCAGGGTATCGGCCTCGACTTTAATCCCACCTGCTTCGCGCATCCGAAGGCGGCCGATGGCTTCACGCTTTCCCACCGCGATCCGGCCATCCGGCGGTTTTGGATCGAGCACGGTCGTCGCTCCCGCGAAATCGGAGCCGCGATGGGGCGGGCGTTGGGGACACCCTGTATTACCAACGTCTGGATCCCTGATGGGTTCAAGGACACTCCGGCCGACCGTCAGGGCCCGCGCGAACGCCTGGCCGCCGCCCTCGATGAGGTCTTCCAGAAACCCCTTCCCGCGAAATACCACCTCGACGCCGTCGAACCCAAGCTCTTCGGCATCGGCGCCGAAAGTTGCACGGTGGGTTCATACGAGTTCTACCTCGGCTACGCGATCACGCGGGGCAAACTGCTCTGTCTCGACGCCGGTCATTTTCATCCCACCGAGAGCATGGCCGACAAAATTTCCAGCGTGCTGCTCTATCTTCCGGAGATTCTGCTGCACGTGAGCCGGGGCGTGCGTTGGGACAGCGACCATGTGGTCACCTTCACCGATGAGCTCCAGGCCATGGCCCGGGAAATCGTCGCCAATGGTCACGTCCGACGCGTTCACCTCGGCCTTGATTACTTCGACGCGAGCCTCAACCGGATCGCCGCCTGGGTGATCGGCGCGCGCAATCTGCTCAAGGCGCTGTTGGTCGCGTTGCTCGAGCCGCCGGCCATCCGCGCCGCCGAACTCGCCGGTGACCTCACCGCGCGCCTCGCCCTGCAGGAGGAGGCCAGGACGCTGCCGGTGGCCGCAGTATGGGATCACTACTGCGAATCCAAGGGAGTCCCGGTGGGTGAGGACTGGCTGGCGGAGGTGCGCAAATATGCCAGGGAAGTGTCCGAGTTCAGGGGGTAGAATTACTCTTCGTGGAGAAGGCTCCAGTTGCCTGGGCCTCGTGCCCGCGGCCGGCCGGACGCGCTAACTGTGCGGCGGGAGCGCGGGTCTGTGACCCGCAGCAACGTGGCCACCGGGAAGGCGACGGAATGACCCCGATCGATGCTCCTTGGGGTTCGGGGCAAGCTGGGACGAAGCGGC
>CAYYSX010000070.1:0-24169 GCA_964474315.1 uncultured Verrucomicrobiota bacterium
TTCACGGCGGCCTTTGACCACGTCGCTGTGATTACGATGAAGCGGAGAACCCCGGCCAGAAGATTGGTTCCAGTCTGTCCCGCTGCCCAAGAATGGTTGCAGCCATTGCGGAAAAAGGCCGGCACCGTCTTTGGCGCTACGCGTGAGCAGTATGCCATCCGCGCAATTCTTCGAAGCGTGAACGCCGCTCGGAAAGCCGCCGGCAAACAGGCCAATGTCCATTGGAAAGGCAATGGGCTCCGACACTCGTTCGGGACCTACAAGACGGCGTTGAGTGGCGACATTCCTCGCACCGCCGTCGAGATGGGCAATTCGCCCTCCATGATCGTGAAATGCTATCTCCAGCTTGCGACCAAGGCGGAGGGAGAGCGGTTTTTCTCGATTCGTCCCGCCGTAGCCAGCAACGCGAACGTCAGTTCACTTGGTAACGCTTGAGCGCAGCCAGCACATCGTTCCAGCGGAAGAAGACGCTGTGACCGACTTTGATGTACGGCAGGTATCGCCGTCTCATCCATGTCTCGATGCACCGGGGCGTTTTTTTGAGCCGAAGGGAAAGTTCGCGCTTCGTCAGGAATCCATCCTCATTGGAGAGAATTTGTCCCGACGGTGATGGAAAATCGCTTGTCATAGTGTGGAAACGTTCGCTCCCGCTTCCCCTCGCCTGGTGTATCTGACACACAGAATGCCTCCGCCCGTTTGAGATTTCCATTCCCTCAAGCAGCAACTCCGCGTACACGAAATTCTGTCGCCAAAAATACATCGCCGCCGCGGGCGCGGCAGCGATGGATGGAGACGAGTATCGCCATCAGCTATAGAACCGCCCGTTATGCCGCGCGCGGCATAACAGGCGAACCGGGTATTTAGCCGGTACCCGGCGCCATCCGGCGACAACTCCATGGCGGTCACCGGTTCCCCGAAGGTGGCGGCCCAGGAGTCGAAATGCTCGAGCCCGTGCCGCTTGAGAGCCTCGGGCTGGAGATACCGCTGCATGGTGAACATCTCGGCCATGCTGTTGGCGACCGGAGTACCCGTGGCGAAGACCACACCGCCGCCGCGATTGAGCGATTGGATGTGACGCACCTTGAGAAACATGTCGAAGGCCCGCTCGCTGGCCGTCTGGGGCAAGCCCGCCACCCGGGTCATTTTCGACACGTAGAAGAGGTTCTTGAAGTAGTGCGCTTAGTCCACGAACAGCCGGTCCACGCCCAATTTCTCGAACGTCAACGTCGGTCCTTCTTCTCTTCGGCCGAGAGACCCCTGAGTCGGAATTCGCGGTTTTCTCGTGGGACCGAACCGAGGCAGGCAAAAGTTGTGGTGTTTCTGCTACGTCATGGATTGGCGGGTGTTACTCCCCGCAGATTCCTGGGTACTCGATTTCGGCCCCGCCGGCAATGCTGCGCACGAGGCGCGTCGCCGGCCCCGTCGGCTGCCGCGCATTCCTCTCTCTGGTCGCCCAGCGACAGTTCCCCGCGTGAAATCCTAAAGGCCGGTTCCTCGGGCGGGTGCGGAACGCTCAAGCGAGGAACGGAAGCGGCGAGCGTGTGGCCGAGCCGACCCGTAGTATCCTTGACCGTTCCGCTCCCGCCCCACCATCGCCGGCCGGATTCACGCGCTTCGACACTGAAGATTCCTTATCGGTCGGAGTGGGCGACGCGGTTGAAATCGCCAGCAGTCCGGTGCCTGGACAAATCGATTGGCACCCACTCGGAACGGTCCAACCCGAATCGCGCGACCTGCGGATACTTGCCCTGGAAGCATTTTCGGGTTGGTGCTCGTTCTTTGTCGAACAGCAAGCTTGCCTTGACACAAAAGATATGCGCTTTTTGTGTCAAATAGACCATGCGACGCTAGCCAGAATCCGCTGACAGCCTGATTCTTGACCGGTTGCATGCCAAACGGCGTGGCTGGGTGTTCACGCCCACCCACCTTTCCGATCTCGGCACCCGCAACGCCGTCGCTTCCGCCCTAAAACGCCTGAAAGCGGCCGGAACCATACGACAACTGACCCGCGGCCTCTACGACTATCCGGTCGAAGACCCGGTGCTCGGAAAAGTCGCTCCTTCGGCCGATGCCATCGCCCGCGCCCTGGTCGTCCGCGACGCCATCCGGCTGCAACCTTCCGGAGACTATGCGGCCAACCTTCTTGGCCTGTCCGAGCAAGTTCCAGCCCGCGTCGTCTTCCTGACCGACGGCCCGTCACGGAAGGTAAAAATTGGGAAGCGCGAAATCCTCCTTAAACGGACCACCCCGCGAAACATGGCCACTGCGGGTAGGAAGTCAGGTCTGATGATCCAAGCGTTACGCCATTTGGGGCGTCACCGGGTCAACGAACAAGTTGTCGCCACGATGGCCCGCCAAGTACCCACCGAGGAACGGGCTGCCATTTTGAAGGACCTCCGGCACGCTCCGGCGTGGATCGCCGACCTCCTACGCCCCTTGGTAACCTCGCCGCCTCCACCGTGAACAGCTTTCCTCCAACTGCCCGCCGCGCGCCGCCTGCTGGCTTTCCAGCAGGTGGATGCCGCCATGGGCCTGCAGGCGTTCAGCGTCGAGAAGGACTTCTGGGTGTGCTGGACACTCCGCGAGCTGTTCCGGCTGCCGTCCGTGGCCCCGCACCTCACGTTCAAGGGCGGCACGTCCCTGTCAAAAGCATGGAAGCTGATCCACCGCTTTTCCGAAGACATTGACCTCGTGGTGGACAAGGAAGTGCTCGGGTTTGGCGGGGATGCGGCACCCGACAAAGCCCCGAGCAACAAGCAGCGCAAGGCGCGCCTCGAAGCGCTTATGGAGGCCAGCCAACGCTGGGTTCAACGAACGTTGCAGCCGGCCCTCTCCGACCGCATCACTGCGACATTGGGCGCATCGGGCTGGAAGCTGGAAGTGGATCCGGACATGGCCGACGGGCAATGCCTGCTATTCCACTACCAGTCGGTGTTCCAATCGGGCAGTGCCGGCTACGTGCGTCCAGTCGTGAAGATCGAACTCGGCGCACGCTCCGATGACTGGCCCAGCGAGACCAAGACCCTCGCTCCCTACGTGCTGGAGCAATTCCCGGCACTTGACCCGGAAGGAGCCGTCGAGGCCCGGGTCCTCGGCGTGGAGCGAACCTTCTGGGAAAAGGCCTGCTTGTTGCATGAGGAGACCTTCCGTCCTCCCGACAAACCTCGGAAAACCCGCATGGCCCGGCACTACTACGACCTCTGGTGCCTGCTCCAGGCGGGAGTGGGCGAAAGGGCAATTCGTAACCCGGAGCTCTTCCAACGAGTTGCCGAGCATCGTTCCGTCTTCTTCCGGCACTCTTGGGTGGACTACACGACGCATAAGCCCGGAAGCTTCCGGATTCGACCGCCCGAAGATCACTTGCCCGGGTGGCGAGCTGACTACCAGCAGATGCTCGGCCCAATGTTCTTCGGGAAAACGCCCACGTTCGAGGAGATGATCGCCGCTGCGACCAAGTTTGAGACAACTTTCAATGCGACGGCATGACAGAGCGTCAACCTGCCTACTCGGCTAACGCCTTGAAGAAGGCGTCTGCCGGTTCGCTGTAGAACTCAATATTGATCTTGGTCCACAGTTCGTCCGACAGCTCGTTCAACTGCCTGCGCGCGGCCACGGGCATCAGCAACACCGCCGCCTGCTTCTCGATGGCAATCTCCACCAAAGCCACCGCATTCGGGACCATTTCCAGCGACCCTCCCAAATTTAGTGAGCCAACCACGATGAGCCCGCCTCGCGTGCTTCGTTCCAGCAGCGCCCCCGCCAGCGCGATGAGGAGCGGAAGGCCCATCCCACCACCACTTTTGTCGTTATCCATCGCCCGCATCTGCACCGAAAACTCATGCGTGCGCGGATCGCGGTCTCCCACAAGCTTCTTAGCCAGTGAATAGAGATTTTGCTCGCCGACCTTCACGCTCTCCTTGAATCCCGGCGGCGCGGGGGTGTTCAGGATGCGCACTCCCGCACCTGGCCCGGTCGCGACCTCGATGCGATACAGACCCGGCCCGCCTTCGGTCGTCCCCGGCGAGATTGCCCACACCTGGCCAGGCGGCAGGGGATCGCTCTCAATCGCTTCGTCACTGTGCAACTCCGGCGTCGCAACGAATTGCTCCACGCCCTCCGTGCCGAGCGTGTAGCTGAAGTGCGTGTTGCGAAACTCGCTTTTGAGGCAGCGCTTTTGCTGCTCCTTCACCCTTCGTCGCGCTTCCAGCGCCAGACGGACGATGGCTTCCAAGTCTTGGTCGGAAATCTCCATTTCCGAGTCTGGGAACAGGAGCTTTGCCATTCCGCTCACGGTTTTGTTCACGGCCTCGATGTCGCGTCCGCTCAATGCGCCCCCAAGATGCACGCGACCTTGCATCACCGACACCCGGTTGCTCGTGCGCATCTTCGTCCAGCACTCGCTCAGGAAGTCGCTTACCAGCCCGAAGTGATTCGTCAGGTGAATGTTTGGGTTCAGCTTCGGAAAATCCCAGCCGGGAACGTAGGAGTGAAGGCGGTCATGGAACGCCGTGTCGTCGCGCATTTCCGGCGGCAGCGGACTCAACAGGTGTCCGATCTTTTGCTGCTGCAAAACGTCCACATCGAAGTTACCGACCATCACCACGCCACCCTCGGCACGGATGCTCTCCTTACCGCGCGAGAATTCGCCCGACGCCATGTAGCCCTTGAGGATGTTCACGCCGTCTTTCTGGTCGAACGACACGCCGGACACTTCATCGAAGCACACCACGTCGTAATGGCAGACCAGGCCGCGCTGGCCGCTTGCATTGTTTACGAACATCTTCGCCACGGTCGCTTTGCCGCCGGAGATGAGGTGCGAATACGGCGAGATTTGCTGAAACAGGTGACTCTTGCCTGTGCCTCGTGGGCCGAGTTCAACCATGTTGTAGTTGCGCTCGACGAACGGCATCATGCGCAACAACACGACCAGCTTAGCGCGGTCGGTGAGCTCGGTCGGTTCAAGCCCGATGGAACGGATTAGGAAGTTGCGCCATTGCTCCGTCGTGAAACTGCGCCGCCCTTTCGCCAACACTTCCAACGCCTCCGACTTGGAGAGCTGGATCGGCCGCAGCGCCTCGATGGAAAACGGCCGTCCGCCATTTTCCTCGGCGATGACCGCGTCGTAACCCAGCGTCACCTCTGCGTAGAAGCCATCCGTCAACATCCGCTCGTGTTCCTTCACTAGCGTGTCGCCGATGCGCACGTCCTTCAGTGCGAGGCTTGGCAATTCTGCCACGTAGCAATCGTTCTTTGCGTCCAGGCGCGCCCGCACGATGTCGATCAGCTTTACCGAGCCGGTTTCGCGCGCCTTCGACTTGAACAGCTCTTCCTGTCCGGTGCGGACGGTGCGGTTGTTCAATTGCTGCTCGACGATTTGCAGCCCTTCCCGGATTTCGCCTTCGTCCACAGTCGCGCAATACCGGCCCAGGAGGAACTCCACGACATACGTCGGCACGGGGTATTGCCGGCTGTATTTCCGCACAAGGTCTTTGCGCACCAGGTAGCCATCGAAGGCTGACGCCGCCAACCTGTCCAAATCATCCAATTGCATGCTCATAGTCTCAGCTTTCTCCAATAGTGGTGGCCTGCTTTGTCAATACGGTGCCGGACGCGTCCAACAACACGACCACAGCCGCCGCACCAGCCTGTTCGTCGTCCGGAATGATCAACGATGCTTGTCCCGTCGCGTCGGCAGCCTTCGGCGTGGACGCCAGCGAGGTGTCGGGCGCGTTCGCCTTCGTGCGTATGTCCACAGTCACACCAGACATCGGTGCCTCCAGCGTCACGCGGCAACGCAGCCGTTGCCATTCCACGGTCTTGATTCGGGCCGTCACCGGCGCGGCCTCCTTCGACGGTTGGATGGTGAGCATCGGGACCAGGCACTCCTGCACACTCAATCCCCCGTGCGCGTAGCACATCCCGGCCACGAACGCCGTGATGTCCGGTGCAATCGCCGCCTCGGCCGAGACGTTCCAAAACCAGCCGACCTTCGGCACGGATACTTTCGATTGCCCACGAATCGCCGCGCAACGTGCCCAACGGCTCTCGACGAGGTAGCCCGGCAAATCTGTTTTCGGCAGGCCTCCCGGAACAAGAAGCCAGCCGTGATCCGTGACTACGCGCACCGTGCGCCATCCGGCACCCAGCAATTCCGTGACACGCTCCACGATGCGGTCGAGTTCCTCGGCGACCAAGTTGGCCAGGCCCAGCTGCAAATCATGTCCGCGACGATCAATTTGCGCGCATTCCGTCCACGCCTTGCCGCTCGCATCGCCCGTTTCACTCGCGCCGAGAAATTGATAGCCTGCTTCCTCCAGCAGTTTGCGGAAGCGCGCCGTGTTTAACTCCTGTCCGCCCGCCTTGAGGGATGGCGTGAAGTTGTCGGGCAACGTGACTCCGCCCTGCAACAAATCGGCGACCGGTGACACGGCGGGCTTTGCAGTCGCTGTGACCGTCGGAACACCTGCCCAGCGTCGGCTCAACGCCACTCTCAATCCGCGCGCCTCGCACAACGCCCGCAACTCCAGGCCGAGGTCGAACCGAAGCCCGTCCGCGAACACGAGACATTCACCCACGTTCGCTTCGATCATCGGTTGCTGGCCCGCACCGCCGAACGGTGTCTTGGCCGCGAGTTGCTGGAACAATTCCGCAGCTGACCGCAGCCACGGCAGGTAAAGAGCCCGCGCCGCTGCTTGGATCGCCGCCCGGTCCTGATTCGATTTTCCTTCGGCCAGTGCCCGCACAAGCATCAGGTCGACCTCGTAGCCGCCGTTCTCATAGTGCTTGGCAATCTCTTCCAGACTCGCGCCGTTCAAGGCTCGTCCTGCCTTGCTGGCCAGCGCGGCGAGAATTTCCAACGCCTGTGCTTGCGGACTGCGTCCCATCTTGGCCCAGACCCAATTCCGCCGTCGGCTGTGTTCGACGTCCAGCTTCAGCACGGCCTCGCGAGCGGTCGTTCCGTCCGCTGTTGCAAGCTCCAGAAGGGCGGTCCGCAGTCGTGCTTCGGCCTTGTCGTTCTCGTCCGGCCAAGACTCCGGGTTGAAAACCAATTCTGAAGGTTTGGCCCGCGTCAGTAAGTCCGGGAGCGCCTTGTAGAGAACGGGTGCTTCGGAGAACCGATCCCAAAGCTGTTGCCAGGGTGCTTCCTTGCGAAGGCCCAGTCGCTCCGCGGCGCCGACCGCACCTTCGGCGTCTGGGTCGAAGCCGTATTCCTTTTTACAGCGCGACCGGAAGGCGTGCCATTTGCCTTCACCCCAAGCTTCACGAGCGCCTTTTGGGTCATTCATCCACTCCAGCAGGTCGCGCGGTTGGTCGCCGACCATGAGTTTGTCAAAATCCTCCGCCTCCAGCCGTTTGCCTTCCAACTGAGGGATGGGGGTTTCCGCAAGCACCGGCAGCGCACTGTGCAGCGAGTTGCGCGTGCCGTCGTCGCGGGACACGTCCAACCCCAGTCCATCGTCCGAAATCAGAAACGCCTCCACCGTCCAGTCCTTGCCATTGCGTTGGGTCCAGACGGCACCACGATACTGAAGTTCCACCAACGGCTGAAGCAGGGCAGGACAGTCCGCCGCCGCCCTCAACGTCTGCCGGCTGACGTTCGGCAGATATACGATGGGGACCGCATCCACACCCAAGCCCAAGTCAATCGTCCGACCCACGATGCATTTCAACCAGACCGCCGGGCCGCTACGCTTTTCAGGCTCGTAGATTCCGTGGACGACGAGCTGCGGCAGCCGCTCCTGCAACTTCTTCACCACTGGCTGCCATTGCCCGTCGGCATCCGTCCATAACACCGCTGCCGGCTTTTCCTCGACGCCAGCATGATGGCGTGCGGCTGCGTATAGGGAAGCCTCGACGGCTTGCAGCAAGGTCGCAGGCGTTCGGGGTTTGGTTCGATAGCTGGTGCTCATGAAGGGGCGGAAAAAATGGTGAGCAACAGTTCGGAATCATCAATCAGACGATACTCAGGCTTCCTACCGGAAAGCGCTTCGCTTTCGCGAATGATGATAGGCACGCCGTCTCCTCGCTTCTCCATATAGTAAGTACGTTGGACATCTCCGGCGGCTTCGGCGACAGGACATTCGGCCAGCAGGCTGGTGATGAGTTCATTTCGCGTCGCCTGTCGAAGCGGAAGGCTCTCCACCGTCACGGTATTGGGAAGCGCCCCGGGTGAATACAGCTCCAATCGGTCGTCAAAGATGAAAAAGCGAATCTTCGAGCCATAAATGGAATAGTCGCGATGAGCGACGGCGTTAACGACCGCTTCAAATACCGCCCGTTCGCTGAACTGCGGCTTTTCAATTCTGTGAGGCTCCTTGGTCGCCGCGACTGTCTGATTGCGCTTGAGAAAGAGCATTGCTTGCCGAATTTGCTCGTCTAGCGGGCCGCGAATCTGCTGCGCGTCGTGTTGGTAGTTCGAGTCCTGAAGCGTGCCCCGGTAACGGACGGCTTCGATGAAAGCTCCGGTCAGATGTTTATCCGGAAACTCTGAACACATCAGCACGCCTGCGACCGAAGCTCGAATCTCACCCGATTCGTCGCGGCGAAGCAGATTGCGCTTGAGGAGGACGGTTTCGCCCGGCTCGTTTGAGCGTGAAGTGAATCTCTCGTAAAGTGGCACGGACAGGTCGGCGACGGTCGTGTTAGGCACGGGCTGTTCCTCAAACCGAATGATCCGCGTCTGACTGCGTTGCTGGCCGAGCCGTATCAGAAGATCCGTTGGCATCTCTCGTTTGGAGCTTCCGAGCCGCCGAAAGTAGCCGTGGGCCGTTTTATGCACAAAAAGGCTTTGGGGTACATCCACCTTGATGACCGCCCGATTCATGCCGCCTGAATCCGGTAACTCCATGCGAATTATCTCGGCAGTCAGAGACGGCTGGATCGAATCGTTGCACACCTCTCGAACCAGAGCTTCAATTGTGTCAAGCCGGTCCAATGGAATTCCCAAGACTTCTCTTGTGACGTCGTCAACTCCCAGAACCAAAACACCTCCGTTGCTGTTCGCGAGAGCCGCCAGTTCGTCGGCCAGTTCACTCCGGCCCGGACCATCCACTTTCTGTCCCTTGAACGTCACGGTCTTCAGTTCGAGGACGGAATCTTCTCCGAGTCGGATTTTGTCCAATAGCTCCTGCTTTGAATCAAACATAGTTGCCCCCTTCTCCGATACGGCGGTAGCGGAGCGCGAAAGCCTCTCGGCCGCCCTCCATCACGCGGCAGATTTCGTCGCGCAGTTTTGGATCTTGTAAACTGCCTCGCTCGATCACCTGGCATTGCCCTCCGCGGTTATCCATGGCAAACACCAACTCGGCATCGCCGTTCACCACGATGTTTGGATTGTGCGTAACGACAATGATCTGCCTTCGCAGCTTATTACTCCTTAGCTGGCGGACGATAAGGTCATAGATCAAGTGATTGTCCAAATCATCCTCCGGCTGATCCAGCACGATGGGTTCGTCCCCGTACGCGAGCAGGAAGGCAAGAATGGCCGCGGTCTTCTGTCCAGGCGATGCCTGTTGGATGGAGCGGAACGATTGTCCGTCCGCTTTCTGACTGTAGGCAACCGCCAGGGTGTCCTCCGGGAACCAGCAGCGCAGGCGGTCGAGAACTTCAGCGCCAACTTTGGTGAGGAACGTTTGAAACCTTTGTCCAAACTCCGGAACCGGTTTTCCTTGCGTTGCATCGAAAATGGACTGCTTTACTTTAGTCAGGCGCTCTTCCACGATCCTTGCAGCGGCATCGGCGTCTTCGGGGAGATTCTTGTAAATCTCCGCAACGAAGCCCGTGCTTTCATCTTCGGCAAGAATGTCGGCGGCGAACGCGTCGTCCTCCCGATTCACGAGCCGGCGGAACTGAGCCTCGACATTTCGGCGTTGCCGGCCGTAGGGCTGAAGCGAAATCTGGACCAATGGGTTGTCTTTCAGCACACGCGTGAGGAACTCGCGCCGGCGTGCACTCAATTCCCGCCGCAACGCCAGCAACCGCTCCAGACTCTCATTCGCCTCTTGGAGCACGCTTTCCAGCGTTACGCGAATCTCGGAAATAGACTTCTGTTTCTGCTCCAGGATCTGCCGGCGTTGGACCAAAGAGGAATACTCGGAGGGATCGCCGGCTCCGTAACCTCTCAGCGTCTCCGTCAACGATCGGTAGGCTTCGTCAGACTGTTGAGCGGACAGTTCCCAAGCGGAGTCGTTCACTCCTCCCTGCCAACGCGCATACTCCTTCGCCGCTGCATCGGCCTGATTCAGCAGCGCTTTTTGAATCGCCTTCAAAGCCTGCAGCGTGTCCTCTACCCGAACGACCATATCGAGGCCCTCGACACTCTGTCCGAAGAGCGTTTTGTCCACGTCCGCCGGAAGAATGTCCTCCGCGAACTCACGAATGCGTCCCTCCACGGCCCCTACTTCATTGCCAAACTGCTGCAAGACACGGCGCTGCCGTTGGTGTTGCTGGTATTCGCGCAATACTTTCGCGTGCTCGGCTCCCTCGAAGACTTTCAGCTTCAACAAAACATCGTCGAGTTCGCCGCGAATCTTGGACTCCTCGCCCAGCTTCGCAGTGAGTTCCCGCGATTTGGCCATCAGCGAGAGGTACCGAGCCTGTTCCTGTTTCCAATTCTCGTCCCAGTCCCCGCGACGCACGTCCTTGGATTCGTCCACCACGCGAAGGAGCGCCTCGCTTTCCTGAGCCATTGAAAACACCTGTCTCTGGCTGAAAATGCGAATACGAAATCGTTCGGAAATGTCGCCTTGCGCCTGGATCCACTTTCCGTCCTGGAACTCCTCAATCGAGGGCGTGGCCGCCGTCGCTCCGCCGTACTCCCAGTTGAGCCGATACCGTGCCGAACCTTTCCGGTAAATGACCTTGATCCGGGTGGCCTGCAGCAAGGCGCCTTGGTCCTCTCTTCCCTTCGGAATTCGGGAAAAATCCTGGAATTCCGCCTCCAGCTTCCCGGTAAGTTCTTTCTCCCGCCGTAGTGCCAACCGCAGGAATTCCACGACTGACGATTTGCCGCTGCCGCGCCCCCCGATGAGCGCATTGAGTTGAGGGTTGAACTGAAGACGTAACGGCGTCGGGCGTCCGCAATAGCGCGCCTGGTCGATGGAGATTTCTTCAATGATATTCTCGGCATATTGCCTCGGGTCCTCCTTGGTCGTGTCGCTTCGCCGGATGGACATGGGAGCGCCGTCAAGCAGCGCGAGTCGGACCCCGTCCAAAGTAGGCGTATCCATTTTGACCCAGGTCCAGAGCGAGCCGGGATAGGCGATACGCTTTCCGGTTGGAGGGTTGGCTGGTGGACCGGGGTGATGCGAATCGGAACCCAACACGGATGTCCAACGCAGTTTGGCATCGGAATAGCACGGCGGTGGTGTGTAGCCGGCTCCCGCCACTTCCATGGCGAGAACGCCGTCAAGCTTAAGGATGGGATCGATCGCGCTGTGATTGACCTGAAGCTTGAAACAGCCAGTGCTGTCAAGATCCACATGCGCGGGAATAAACAGACCACCACGCTGATGGACTTCGTTGCAAATAGTTGCGATACTTTCATTACAGTAGGCGACTGCGTTGGGCGTTCCCGTGCAGCGGGCTACCGCAAGTAGATCATTGATGGTCCGCGTCGTAGCCGAAGCGCCGAAAATCGCCAGGTAGTGCGCACCGTTGATTGTCAACTCCACACCGGGGAAAAGATGGAGTCGTTCCGAGCCGGGAACCATTTCGGCGCGCATTTTCGCCAATTCCGCTTTGAGCGGATCAATCCAGTCGCCGCAGTTGTGATCCGTGATCGCGACACATTCGATGCCCGCGTTAATGTAGTCGGTCAGCCACTCGCGGTGAGTGCGCTGCTTGAGAGCGGCCTGATCCGGACCGGCACCGTAGTCAGAGCTGGCGGGCGTGTGCGTGTGAAAGTCGAACTTCCACCAACGGGAGCCGGGAAATTGCCAAGGGGTCGTGCTCATCGTTAGGTTCCTTTCGTATGCCGCTCCCGCGCGGCTTGTTTGGTGGCGGTGGTGTAGTGGAGGTCGTTCCAGCGGTTGCCGTCGAAGTGGCTGCCGCCGGGGAAGTCGGTGGTTTTTTCGTCCCAGCTCCAGAACCAGGGGAAGTCTTCTTGCGGGCGCGTGGGTTCCTTGCCGCGGTCTTTGGTCCACTTGAGGTTGACCTTGGATCGGAAGAGGCCGGCTCCTTTCTTCCCTCGGCGGAGGTCGGTGGCGAGGAAGGGGCGGGCGTTGAGGCGCACGCCGTCGTTGAGGTCGGGGTGCCAGCCGATGGGTTGCCGGTGCAGCGGCTTCCAGCGGATGAATAAATCGTGGGGCGGTTCGCCGGCGATGATCTGTTTCAACTTGTCCTGCAATTCAAGCGCGGCGTCGAGGCGGTCTTCCGCGCCGGCTTCCTGGCGCTTCACCGCGTCGCGCTGCCGGGTGATCCAATCGCCGAGATAGGCGTAGGTGAGCGTGTCCAGCGTGCGTGCGCCGAGCCCGTCCGGGCCGGCGAGTTGGTGATAATTCACCAGGGCGTTGAACCCGTCCTTGCGGCCGTCCCACAGGTGCCAGACGAACGGACGTTGGTGGAAAATCGCGCTATGTTGCTCGAAGAAATCGTTCACCAGCCAGTCTTCCAGCGATTCGGCCTTGGAACCGGTCTCCGCGATGAGTTGGCGCTCCCGCGCGTGGCTCCATTCCTCGCCGTAGGCCTCCGCCAACAGCGCCCGCAGACGGTCCGCCGCCGGCGCTTCGTTGCGCGACGGGCTGAAACACACCACGCCGTCTTTGTCCACGAACTTCTCCAGGCCGTCCGACCCGAGCGCCGGGCAATCGGGAAAACTGGAACCGTTCTGGCGAGGCCACTGGTAGCCGACCAGCCGCGCCACCGCCACTTGGAGGGCCAAAGGAGACGCGGCGTCCCGCCCCGTGATTATTGTTTGATCTCCGGGGCAGGATGCCCCGGCTCCTTTGGGATGCCCGTTGAACAACCATTGCGTCGGGTCGCTCGAAAACGGTTTCGGTAAGCCGTTCGGGTATTTCTCTGCCGCTACCTTTTGCCAGTGCGCGAGGTCGAAGGGGACTTTGACCAACGTCTTGCAGGTAATCTTGATAGACTGGTCTATCTCTTTTAGGGCGGAGCGAAACTCATCAGATGTGCAGAACGCCCACAACGCAGGAAGGTTTGACTGACAGTGCGGAATCACGACTGAGGCATTTTCGTCAAACGCTTTTCCCAAGTAGAGGGTGCAAGGCAAGTCTCCCATCTGTCCCGCCAAAACGCCGAGCTTGCCCCATTCCTGAACGCCCGCCTTCCATTTACCGCTTGAATAGCCTTGTTCCTGTTTGGCCTTCATCATCTTTGCGAGTCCGCCTTCGCCGTTCTCCCACCGAAAAAGGAAATGGCAGCCGCCGTAGTCTTGAATCACTGCTGGCGTGGACTGTTGGGCCATCCAGCCATCTCTAATTCCATTCACCTCCCAAAAGGCGACCGAAAATCTAGGTGAATCGAAACTACCTTGCCCGTGGGATGCCTCGGCGACCGATTGCAGCAGGGAGATTTTACTGGAGGGCAACAAAACTACGCGAGCGTCAGGATTCCTGAGTTGGTCCTTTTGGCTAACTTGCATGAGAGGCTGAAGCCGAAGAAACGCGGCCTTTTCCGAAGGGGTCTTTTCTTCACCTGCATCGAGTCCCGTCAATATGTGTTCGGAACTCGGCGAGCCACCGGAGAAGCCGACCAAAACCACGTTTACTACTTCCCCACCAATCGTTTCAAAGGCACGTGGGCCAAGTTTCGTAACCAAATCCCATTTGAATCGCTTGAGCAGTTCATTCCGAAACTTTCCGTATGAAGTCAGGAATAACCAGTTCTGCGGAGTGACGACTGCGGCGCTTCCGCTTGAGCCGCACAAGTCGAGACATCGTTCAACGAAGCAAGTAGCTAGGTCAGCTTTTGCTTCAGGATGCGCTTGTTCGCAGTAATCTTTCAGCACATCATCCTGTTTGCCGCGCCCCAGATAAGGCACATTCGTCACCACCAACGTAAACTGCCCAGCAAGGATTTCGGCAGCCTTCGCCACCCCTTGCGCCGTCACCGCCAGTTCGTGCGCTTCGTCGCCGGTTTCACGTTCCAGTGCCTTGGCCAGCAGCGGTTGCAATTCATGGAACTCCGCCACCAGCAGGTCGCCGCCGAGGGCGCGTGGGTTGATGAGGCTGCCGAGCACCGGCGCTTTCTGAAAGAGATCGTAAAGCCGCTCCATGCCCGCCTTGAGCTTTTGCGAAAGGAGCGTTTCCTCTCGCGCGCCGAGCAGGTCGCTGTCCGGCGCGAGCGCGCTCGACTGCGCCGCGCGTTCCGCGAGTTTCAGCCAGTCCTCCTTCTTCGCGTGCAGTCCCAGCCCGGAGCAGGCGAGGTTCAGGGTGAATCCGGCCTGATAGCCGCCCAGCTTCCACGCCGCCAGAGCCAGATTGAACGCGGCGATCTGGGTGCAGCGTGGATCGAGTTCGAGGCCGAAAAGATTGTCCCGCAGCACCGCCACGCAGGCTTCGGCAGCGGTCAGCCCTTCCTCCTCCATGCGCATCCGCGCGAGGATGCCGAGCGCGAACACGAGAAAATGCCCGCTGCCCATGCAGGGGTCCAACACGCGCAATTCCTTCACCGTTTTCGGCCACCCCTCGAACGCGCCCGCCGCAGGCGTGCCATCCTCTTTCAGCCGCAGATAGGGGAAGGGGATCGGCTGGCCTTTGCCTTCAGCGCGGCGTTTGGCCGTCCACCACGCGCCCAGCGTGTTGTGCAGCAGGAACTCCACCATGTAATCCTCGGTGAAAAGCTGCGTGACCGCCGGCAGTTCCTCCGCGCCGATTTTGTTGCCGGAGGCGTTGACCTCATCCTTTTTCTTCGCCTGCCAGAATTGATAGACCCAGCCGAGGCTGTCATCGGCGAGAAACAGTTCCCGTGGCAGACTGGCGAGCAGGGCGGTGAGCCGGTTGCGCGATTCCGCCGGCAGCCGCAGCCGCAGCACGGGATCATCCGCCCGGAAAATCCCCGGCAACATGCGTTGGGCAAAGCCGGCGGCCACCTCCCACGGGTCGCCCTGGATTTCGCGGGCGCATTCCTCGCAAAACTCCCAGTCCACATCCAGGCCGGACTCCGGTTCGATGAGGAAGCCGTTTTCCGTCAGAAAGCGCGCGAAGAGCATCCGATGCCAATGCTCGTAGGCGGTTTCATGGATCAGGCGTTTGACCTCCTGCGCCTCATCAGGACGCCGCGCGTCCCCCAACTGCCGCCCATGCGCGCGCAGCTTGCGGCGCAAGTCTTTGCCCGCCTCATCCAGATGCCCCGGCGCTTTGGCCTCGGCGACGCCAAAGGCTTCCAACGCCGCCGCCGCGCCACGCTCCGCCTCCTCCCGCGCGGCGAGAACGGCCTTTTCCAGTTGTTTGCGATGTTCTTTGGAGAGTGTGGACATGGCGATGGCGTTCGAGGGGATTGGAAAATCAAGGGGTGGTGGATTCGATCTTGGCGAGAATCTTGCCGGCGAGTTTCCGGAAATCCCTGCCGGCGTCTTGAACCGCCCCGGCGTGACTGCCGATCGCTCCATCGGCGGGGGTCAGTTTGAAGATCGGCTTGCGATGCTCCTGCGCCATGGGGATGAGGCTGCGGTAGTGCTTGATGGTGGCGAGGCAGTGCGGATCGTTTTCTATTGTGGCGGTCGAGGGGCTTTGCTTGTTGAGGACGGCCTCGCGATAGACACCGGGGATGCGCTTGATCCATTTGTCATAGGCTTTGACCGGCCGATCGAGACGGACGCTGTGTTGTTGGCAAAGATAGCCGATCGCCTGCATGACTCCTTGAGGCAGGCGGAAATCCGGATACTCCTTCGCCCCGTGGCTGGCGTTCCAGTTCTCAAGGCGTTTTGCCCAAAGACTTTTCCAGCTTCGCAAGGTGGGGCCGAGGTTCTTGAGGCCCTGGAGCGAGAAAAGATCAGCTCCGAGGGGAATGACGACATAATCCGTGGCAATGAGGACCGAGCGGTTGATCGCGCCGAGGTTGGGACCGATGTCCACCAGGATGAGATCCGCGTTGATTTGATCCGCTCCTTTTTGCAGAACCTGCCAGAAGGCGCTCAGGATGCGCATTGGGCGGTAAAGATTGCTGTCGCCCATGCTGTTCGGCCATTCGGTCGAGAGGGTGTCCTCAAAACCGGACAATTCGACGTCTCCCGGAATCAGGTGAAGTTTCCGGGTGATGCGTTGCAAACGGGGCTCGGCGATGTCGCCGACATCGGTCAGCGGTTTCACCGCGCGGAAGATGGTCGAACCTGGCCGCGGATCCTCCCACAGGGTTTCGATTTTCTCCTCGTCGAGAAAAGCCGCGGTGAGATTGGCCTGGGGGTCGAGATCGGCGATGAGGACGTTTTTGTCCATGTCGGCGAAGGTCCAGGCAAGGTGATAGATCAGCGAGGTTTTGCCGACGCCGCCCTTGTTGTTGAAAAAGGTGAGAACGGGTTTGCTCATGACTTTGTTTTGAGGATGGCGACAACGGCGCTCGGAGTGACGCCAAACTCCGGCGGCGGGTTGCCGTTCTGTTCAAGCTCCCGTCGGGCGATGGCGATGCCGCGTCCGAAGGCCTGGATGTAGCCGAAAGTCTTGAGGACGTCGCCGATGTTGGGATTCCGATAATCGGTGATGCCGGGGGTTCCGAAGTTCTCGCAAGTCACATTGCCGTAGGGGCCGCCCGGACTGTGGATTTCGATGCGATCATTGAACCAATACACCCGGATGGGGGCGTTCGTGCCCTCATAGGTGCGGTGCAGGACCGCATTGTAAAGAAGCTGCTGGATGGCGGGCTGCGGATACGGCGATTCCCTCGAATGAGTGGGAGCGGACACGGCGTCCAGCGAAGTCCGATTGTGGGAACGAAGCTTTTCCTCGGCTCTTCTGAGCATGTCGGCGACCGAGCCGTTGAACGCTTCCTCATCAGTGACAGGGTCGGCGAGCTCCCTCCCATCGATTCGGAGGAACTGGATGGAAGCTCCTTCGAGAAAGTCCTGCGGGCTCTTCCCAATAGCCAGGAGCCCCGTAACCGTCGGAGTCGGATCGGTGGGGGAGACGATCATCCTGCAGGAAGCAAGCCGCTCCTCGTAGGTCCGGTGGTTTTCCTCCAAAACGTCCGGCGCGAAGGCCGCCGGCAGGTATTCGTTGAGGAAAACGGTCTTGGACAAGTCATCCAGTGACGAACTCGGAACGGGGTAGAGATCGAAGGGAAGGTTCTTGTAGCGACGTTTTTCGATGAGGATGCGCTCCTCTTGTTCGTTGGCTGTGGAACGGCGGGGGCCGGTCCTGATCCAGATGCGGCCGTGGTATTTCACGGGTGGCATGTCCGAGGGCAGGGCAGTGACCACCGCCATCTCCACGCCCTTGAGGAGACGCTTTTCGACCGTCATGGCCGGCATGGGGAGGATGTTGCCGTCCGACCGCATATTCGCGAGTGAAAGCAGCAACTGATCGGTGATCGGCAGATTCGAGGGAGTCCCATCGTCCTTTGCTCCCAGAAAGAGCACTCCGGCCCGGTTGTGGTTGGGAAGGTCGTTGGCGAAGGCACAGATCGCCTGCCGGGCCTTGGTGGGCACGTCACCGCCAAACGATTCCTTGCGCTCGACGAGATCGGATTCGGTGTCGTCAAGCAGCGCTTCGAGTTCTGCGTCGGTGTAACGTGTCATGGGTGTATGGGGTGGAAAAGGCGGTTACAGGATCACCGGACCCTCCTTGAGTTTGGTTTCGATCACGGTGCGGGCCTCCGCGAGCCAGGCGTCCAGCTCACCGGCGGAATGGAGCGTGCGCGAAGGCAGCGAAACGGTTTGCGCCTTCGGTTCCAGCAGCTTGGCCGCTTTGGTGAGGGCGTTTTGAAAACGGGCCTTGAGCGCGGCGGTTTTGTCCTCCCAGGAACTGACCGGGGTGCGGCGGAGGCTTTCCATGAGCTGCTCGTCGGACCCGACTTTGAGATCGGGCACGGAAGAAATGCCTTCTTCGCCCATGATGGCGACGCGCTGCTGCCCGGTGAGCTTCTGCCAGGCATCAGATGCCTCCAGCTCGGCCAGCAACTCCACGTGGCGCTTAGAGAAGGTTTGCTGCGCGTCCGTGACGGCCGTTCGCAATACTTGGGCGGCCTGTTTAATCAGTGGCGGAACATGATCCGAGGTGTCCAGCAGGAGACGGCCATCAAGGATGCCCTTGGCAGCGGTCCCGGCTTCCGTTAAGGCGTCCACCCCCGCTCCGGCGGAAAGCAGGCTCTGGAGCTTTTCCCACTCGGGCAGGCGCTTCGCGGCCAGTTCCGACTGCATCTTCCATTTGGCGACTTCGATTTTGAGCGCGTCGGCGTGATCGAGCAGTCCTTTCAAGCGGTCGTTCCCGATGCGGGCGCGGAGGTCGGCTACGAGCGTGGTTTTGGGAATCTCCGGCAGGGGTGGATCCCCCCCGGCAGCGCGCGCCAAGGATTCTGCAAGGTTCAGATACTGCGTGGATTTTGCCTCCAGATCGTCGCTGGCCTTGGCCGAAATGCCCGCTTCCTGAAAGAGGCTGCGCAGCTTGAGTTTGTCCTGCGCGCTCAACGTGATCGCTTCGGTGCGGAATTCGGTCTTGGAAACCTTGTTCTGGTCGAGTTGCCCCATCGCCAGCGCTTGGCCGTTGTATTTTGCCAGCAGATGCCCGCCCGCATGCAGCGCGATGATGCCGCCGTCCACGGCGTCCTGCGGCCAGCCGTAGGGACTCGCGGAAAAATACTTCCGCAATTCGCGCCCCTCGGTGCCGCTGCCCACTTTGCCGAGGATCTCCCGGCAGACCGGGTGTTGCTCCGTCGGTCCCTCGAAATCGACGGCACGCAGAGGCGAATCATCCCCATTGCGAGCGCGGTTGATGACGGAAGTCCACGCTTTGTGGTCCGCCTCGCTGAAGCGCGGGAACAGGCGGGCCAACGCGTCGGTCGCGCCATCGCGAACCTTCTCGGCCAGGGTGAGGTTGAACAGTTCCGTGCCGCCGCCTTTGTAAACCTTCGCGCGGCTGACGAGCTGGGCGATGAGTTGATCGCGGGCGCGTTCGGCATCGCTCAACCGCGTGCTCATGCTGTTGCGGGCCTCCTCGCCTTCGCGCGTGCTCGGCACGCCTTTGCCGTCAATCGTCCCGCGGGCCGCCTCGGCACGGATAATCTGCTCGCGAAGACCTTGTGCCGAAGCCCAGGGGATGAACACGAACAGGATCGGGCTGTCGGTCCCGGCTGCCCGTGCGGCGTCCGTCACGTCTTTCCGGGAGGCATTCCACTCGTTGCGCACCCAGACCGGGACGCCTAGTCCGGTGGCATCAGGAGGCTCGGGCGCGAAGTGCAGCACCAGTTCGCGGGGTTCGTTGCTCGCGCCCTGTTTCAACCGAACGGTGTTGATTTCCTTTTGCAATGCCGCTTGCAGTAGCGCATCGCGCTTTTGATGCACCACCGATTCGTTGCTGCCGATCTGCGTCTGGCGGTTGCGGAACTCCTTGTCCCACTCCTGCGATTCCTTGGTTTGGAGGTTATACTCCTCGCCATCTTTCAGCAGGATTCCCTCGTCCACGAGCTTTTGGAGCGCGAGCGGCACGTCCTTGCGCAGCTTCGTGCCATCATTGGCCAGGTCGCTGACCAACAGGTCGGCCAGCATCTCCGCCGTCGCCCGCACCCCGCAGTCCGCGCCACTTGTGCGCGGCAGTTTGCGGATCAGAAAAATCAGGCCGCAAAGTCGGGCAGATAGCCGGTCTTGCTTGCGGATGGTCTCCTCCAACTCCCGCAACAGAACCCCTTGCTGCACCATGCCGGCCTGCAACTGCTCAAACATGAAATCGGCCGGCACAACCGTTCCAAATGGCTGCTCAGCCAATCCACGGAGCGCTTCGTGGATGATTTGGAGTTGCGCTCGCAACATCGCGCTCGTGCCGGCTGGGTCCACCGCCCGGAGCACATGCTCCCAAAACCGACGACGGACCGGCAGGATGGGATAGTCGTCCGCCAAAACGTCCTTGTCCTCCGTGCGCGTCGCAATTGCCGTGGAGGATAGTTGGCGGGCAATTTCTCCTGCGTGTGACGCCAGAAGTTGGCGCACGGCCTCAATCTTCTCGGGGCGCTTCGCCAGCAGCACCCGTCGTGTCACGTTTTCCACGTCCGCATCGGACAGTTCCACCGAGATCGTGAACCGAGCCCGCATCCAACTGAACTCCGGCACATCGGAACTCAGCGCACTTTGGCCAGCTCCCACCAGCAAGAGCCGGGAGTCGAGCTGCTTGCCCAACGCTTCGGCGACCTCGACGACCTCGCGGGTGCGTTCCAGGTTGTTTCGGACGTAAATCTGCACCTCGTCCAATACGAGGATGGTGAGCGGCAGACCGTCTTTACCGCCCAACACTTCCCGAGTCATGCGCAAGAACTCCGCCGTCGAGATGTCCGTCGGCTGCGAGAACTCTTTTGTCAGCAGGGTGCGCAGCCCATCCGCATTGCCCAGTTGAGGATCAGCCTTTAGCAGTGCTGCCCGCAGCACGGGACTCACGAACAAATTGTTGAGTTCGCGCATGAATTCCTTGCCACTGGCCTCGACGTCTTTCCTTACCGCGTCGTAGAAGCCGTTGTTCTTCAAATACAGGCAAAACTTCGCGAGACTGTATTTCTCCGGCAGCCCGCAGGAGCGCAGGATGATTCCGAGGATGGTAAGCCGGGTGCTTTCCGCGCTCCCCGACGGCAGCGCTCCGAACGCGGCACGAAGGCCACCAGCACGACGACCGCTGGTGTCCAGTTCCTTCAGCGCGGCCTCGATCTCCTCCGGCAGTCGAGGCACGATGCTCCGCGCGGTAGCCCCGTCCGGGAACTCTGTGTTCACCCACAAGTGACCGATCATCTTCAGCAGGTGCGATTTGCCGCTGCCGTAGAAGCCGCTGACCCACGCGCCGCTCTGATCCGTGCCACCGACACGGCCCAGAAACGCTTCGAGAATGCGCAGCATGCCATCAGCGTATTGTCCTTCGCACACGAAGTTGGAGAGTTCCTCGCGCAGCGTGGTCCACTCTTGGGGCGTCATCCCGTCGTTGATGCGCGCCTGCCCATTGTTCATGAGCTTGGCGGTCGCCGGATCGCGTAGGAATATCTCTCGGTTCTTCATGGTATTTCCTCACTTGCTCGCCAAGCCGGTGATCGGTGTTGCGAGGTAGTTCCAACCGTCCCGGGCATCCAACAACCGGTAAGCGTTCTGGTCATACGCTCCCGGAAAAAACACCACCAAGCGGCCACGGATATGGCTCTCGATTTTCTGCAAAATGAAGTGAAGCCGGGTAAATCCGTAAAGCCCTGCCACGCCATGCACCGCGAGGACGTTGTCGTCGCTGTCATCACCGGCCAGGAACGCCTCGCGCAGGCGAGCGGCGCATGCATCGGCAAATTCGCTATCGAATTTCAGGGCGAGGTCCTCTGGATGGCAGAAGTACTCTTCACGGTATTCCTCGGCGGCCATCCATTCAGGAAATGCATTGGTCAGATCCACTTCGCGCCAACCGTGCCCGGCAGCTTTCGTCCGGTGTTCAAACTCCTTCATTTTCACCAGGAGCCGCCGCTCGTCCTCCTTCGGATACACCACAAAAATGATGCGTTGCGCTCCGGCGAGATTTCTCTGCCAAGGGGCAGAAATGTGCCGCTCATATTGATCTGCCAAGTCATCAAGGCGCGACACGGGAATCCTTTATCTCTTGTGGGGTTAGGACCGTGGTGAAGCCGATTTCGATCACGTCTCCCGCTGCTCGCAAGTCCAGTCCGTTGAGACGCTTCGCCTCTGCCGCGAGGTTCCGCAATTCCCCCGGCGACGAATCCAGCACGCGAGTCCAATTCGTTTCAAACAATCGGCCACCTCGCAGTCCTTCCAAATAGCCAAGCATCAGCGCATAGGCTGTCGCTAGAGGAGTGGGGTGGACCAACTGCCGAAATTTACGCGTACGGCCTCGGAGATGACCGCTCTGCGTCCACGAGGACGAAACGTTGCGCACCACTTTGTCGAGTGTCGCGTCGTTGAGCCGAACGCCCGAAGCCACGCGGATCGCGTCCGTGACCCGCTGCCGGGAAAGCTCCTCGCCTGCGGTCATCGTCAGAACCGGGTCAGCAGTGGCCCGGAGGAGTGGGTCGCGGGCAAGTGAGCACAGCAAAGCGAGGAGGGGACGCCCCAGCGCGTCGTCCTGCCAGAATCGGCGAAAAACTCTAAAAAGGGGAACGCTCGGTTCGAGAGCGTAAAGCTCTGTCAGGCGTTGCGCGGTGATCTTCCGAGTGGCTGCCGTCAGCTTTCCCAGCGCATTGTTTTCGACGATGGCCGACAGATAGTCTGACCGTCCAGCTTCTGCAGGGACCGCGGCCAGAAGCCTCGAAATCTCATCCAGCATGATGGTGCGGCTGGAATGGGTTCCAAGCGCCCCAACCTTGAACCCCATCTTGAATGGCATTTTGGCGGCATCCACCTAGGCAGTTCTAGGCAAAATTTGAACTCCGTCAAGCTCGCCGGCAAACTTGCCGGCGAAAATATCTTTAATTTTCGGTCGAGATTTGGTAGTGGACATGGGGAATGCATGGCAGCCACGACCATGCTGGCCCAAACGAAAGGCACCTGCTGCCTCCCAGCGTCAGAAGTTCAAAGGAACGGACTCCAGAGCAACCGTTCAATCCCAGGTGATCAGCACCTGCTGAAAGTTCACGCCGCGTTCCGCGCTGATTCTGGCCAGCCGGGTGCGGAAGGAGGGAGCCGAGTTTTTGGCGGAGGAGTTCACGAAGGAATCGTCTCCAGGTAGGGCATGATCACTTTGGTCACGCGATCCAGTTCGGCGAATCGCCAAAGCTCATCCATCGTGAAGCGCTTCTTGCGCCACCCTTCATGCAGCGCCTCCAGCGCGACTTCGCGCCCCAGCTTGTTCCGGTACCGAAAGCAATCGGCGATGGTTCGCGCCACCGAGGTCACCCGGACTGAGACACCCTCGACGACATGAGTTTCGACTCCCTCGGTCAGGGCCGGTCCAGAGAAGCGGACAATGCGCAGCCGCAATCCGGAAAACTTCGGCTTCCAGGCGCTCCGGGGCAGCGCGAGCCACACTTCCGGCGGATTCTGAACCGTCAGTTCGTGGAATCGAAGTGCGGAAAGCAGACACAGGATGCCGTTCGGCACCCGTTTGACCGCTTCGGCATACGAGTGATTTTCGGTCGGAGAATGGCCAGGGAGCGTGTAGAGGCCGCGACCTACTTGTTCAACTTCTCCCCGTTTAACCAGCTCGTAGAGCACCCAGGCCGGTACGCCGGCCGCTGGAAGATCGCGTGGCCTTACCAGTCTTCCCTTTCGGAAGACTCTGAGGGCTTGCGTGGAAGGCGACTCGAACATGGATTCACTCTACAATACCTCTGCGGCCATTCGCAAGAGTAGAGGATTTGAAGAAAACTCCTGTCCGGGTTCCGGGTTCCCCAATCTGGCCGAGAGGTCCACTGATGGGGGCATCGATGTACTCGCAGACGCCTATGCCCATTCTTCTAAATCCGCTTCAAAACCATCGCCTCCCGACGGAGAACCATTTCGCAACGGTTCCATCCGGCTCCAAGGGTGGGAGCCTCACTCGGCGGAAGCCGCGCTCGCAATGGACCAGGATGCACTCGTGGTCGCGGAGGCTGCGGAGTTGGTGGGGCTTGAGCTTGTACTCCTCGGTTTCGGAATAGTTCACGTTCCGTTTGCCGGCGCTGTAACCCCAGGAACGCTTGATCACGCGCTTCTTGCCCAGGAAATCGGCGGCCTGCACCGCGTCCGCCTCGTCGGCGGAGCGGAAGATGAGGCGGTTCCGGAGGTTCAAGGTCAGAACCCGGGACTTGTCGTTGCCCAGGGGCGGGATCAGGGAAGTGGTGGATTGCGCCGCGGCGACAATGGTGGCGCCGGCCTCGCGGATGACGTCCACGCAGTTGTAGTCGCTGGTGCCGTCCTCGCTGGCGGTCATGAAGCGCTGGGCCTCGTCGGCCCAGAGGATTAGCAGGTTGTGCCGGGATCGCTCTTCCCGCGACTTGTCGAAGCGGCGAAGGGCGTGGTTGTAGAAGAGCAGCTTCAGGAAGGTGTTCACGTACCGGCGCTCGGTCTGAAAGCGCTGGGGCATGGTGACGAGAATGATGTTCCCGTGGTCAA
>CAYYSX010000071.1:0-23844 GCA_964474315.1 uncultured Verrucomicrobiota bacterium
ACGATGCCGCTGGCAACCTGACCAACGTGGTGTATCCCGTGAGTCCGGCCCTGAAATTCACCTACGACAAGAACCGGCGGCTCAAGAGCGTGATCGACGGGGTCGGCACCACCAGCTTCACCTACACCGCCTGGGGCAGCGTGGCCTCCGAAGACGGCCCCTGAGCCGCCGTCACGGTGAGCTACCTTTACACCGCCCCCCCCGGCGCACGCGCCTCACGGTGGACCAGCCCCATGCCGCTCCCTGACGAGAGGCAACGAAGACAACAAAGGGAATGAAACTTGGGTGGCCTTGAGGCAGCACCGAGGATTCACCCGCCCCGCGCTCTTTCCTCCGCCCCTTTGGCTCTTCGTTCCCTTCGTTTCCTTATGTAACAGTCAACCTCTGTTATCAGGTTGTCAGGTTGAAGCGGAGGCGGACAAAGAGCTTCTGTGGCCTCCCTTCCCAGATAAATCACGCGGAACCCAAGGCGCCTGCTCTCAAATCCGGATGCCGAGCGCCGCCAATTGTTGCTCGGCCCGGCTTTCCCAACCGCGGTTGGCCGCCGGACTCGCGGGACTGGGATGGAGGATCTGCCCGAGACGCACGCGGAATCCATCCAGCGCAGCCTTGGCACGCCCCTGCGCCCAGGATCCGACGCCGATGACGAACTCCGGCTGCAGCGCTTCCACCACCTCGCGCAGCGCCTCGTCGCAGGCTGCGAAGAGCGGCTCGCGTTCGCCAGACGGCAGTTTCTCCGGCAAACGGTTTCTGCCGGTTGGTCCTTCCATGAAAACGAGCGGGCAATAGTTCACGACGAAAAAGCGGGCGAAGAACCGGTCCGGAGTCTCAAAGCGCGACTTGGCCCAACTCCAGAAACGCCGGCCGCTGATTTCGGAGCGCGGACACGCAAAGCCCGCCACGGGCCGTTGGGGATGTTCCCTCCGCGGCTTGTCCACCGGCGCCGATACCCCCAGCCAAGTTCGCGTGAGTTCGACGTCGCCGAAGGGAACTCCGGTCTGCGCCATGCCGAAAGGACCGGGATTCATGCCTAAGAAAAGCGCTTCCTTCCGGCCACCGCCGAAGCGCCGCAGATACAGTTCGTGAGGTCGGCGAGCGTACCCCAGCGGGTTGTACACGTGGGTGACGGGCGCGCCGAACGTGAGTTGGTCCACGGCGTCCGAGAGGCGGCGATCAATGGCGACGAGAGGATGCAATGCCACGGCCGGCTTACCCTACCTCCGGCCGGAAGGACAGATTCAAGATGCGCCCCACGGGACGGCCCGCTGGGGTGAAGGCTTGACCTCGACTCCCTTTGCACCGCCCATCTCAAAAAACAGCCGGATTCCAACAACATCCGCAAAGCCAGAACGCGAGTGGGCCGATAATGTTGTTCAAGAAGGACAACCAGATATGACAACGACGACGAACCCCACCCCGCGACCGGAAGCCACTTCCCCTGCTCCACCGCGCTTCATTCGCTGGTTGGGCGACCTCACCATCGATGACGTGCCCTTGGTCGGCGGGAAGAATGCGTCGTTGGGGGAGATGTATCGGGAGCTGACCCCCCAGGGCGTCAACGTACCCAATGGGTTCGCCATCACCGCCGAGGCGTATCGGTATCTCTGGCGGGAGGCGGGATTGGAAGAGCCGATCCGGAAGGCGCTGGCCGGTCTCGACACCCGGAATGTCGAGGCGTTGCGCCAATGTGGTGGTTTGATTCGGAGCTTGATTCTCGGAGCCGCGTTCCCGCCGGACTTGGAAAAAGAAATCACCGAGGCCTACGACGCGCTGAAAGGTCCCCAGTCGCATCCGGTCGATGTGGCGGTGCGATCCAGTGCGACGGCGGAGGACTTGCCCGATGCCAGCTTTGCCGGACAGCAGGAAACGTATCTGAACGTCCAGGGTCATCTCGAACTCATCAACGCCTGCCGGCACTGTTTCGCATCCCTCTTCACCGACCGCGCCATTAGCTATCGCGTGGACCAGGGGTTCGACCATTTCCAGGTCGCCTTGTCGATCGGCGTGCAAAAGATGGTGCGTGCCGACCTGGCATCGAGCGGGGTCATGTTCACGCTCGACACCGAGACGGGATTCCGGGACGCGATTCTCATCAACGCCGCCTACGGCCTGGGGGAAAATGTGGTCCAGGGCACGGTCAACCCTGATGAATATCGTGTCTTCAAGCCGACCTTGAAGACCGGCCATCGACCCATCCTGCAAAAGATAACCGGCACCAAGGAGTTCAAGCTCATCTATGACCTGGGCGGCGGGAAGCTGGTGAAGAACGTTCCGGTGCCGCCGGCGGACCGGGTCCGATTGGCCCTCGGCGACGACGAGATTCTTCAACTCGCCCGCTGGGGGTGTCTCATCGAGGAGCACTATTCAGCCCAACGCGGCCAGCCCACGCCGATGGACATCGAATGGGCCAAGGATGGGAACACCGGCGAGCTATTCATCGTGCAAGCACGACCCGAGACGGTCCAGTCGCGCAAAGCGGTCGAGGTCGTGGAAAGTTACCAACTCCAGCAGCGTGGGACCGTGATCGTCAGTGGTCGGAGCGTCGGTGAGAAAATCGCGACCGGCCCGGTGCGCATCATTCCGAGCGCGCACTTCATCGGGCAATTCCGGGAAGGCGAGGTGCTGGTGACGGATAAGACCGACCCGGACTGGGAGCCGATCATGAAGAAAGCCGCCGCCATTGTGACCAATCGCGGTGGACGCACCTGCCATGCGGCGATTGTCAGCCGCGAACTGGGCGTACCGGCCATCGTGGGTACGGAACACGGCACCGAGCGGATTCAGGAGGGCCAACGGGTGACCGTCAGTTGCGCCGAGGGAGATACGGGCTTCGTGTATGACGGCCAACTTCCTTTCGAAGTGCAGCGGACGCACCTCCAGGATCTTCCCCGCCCCCACACCAAGGTCATGATGAACGTCGGCAATCCCGAGGAAGCTTTCAGCCTTTCGTTCATTCCCAATGATGGAGTGGGTCTCGCGCGCGAGGAATTCATCATTACCAACTATATTAAAATTCATCCGCTGGCCTTGCTCGACTACGACCGTCTGACCGATGCCGACGTGAAGGCACAGATCGACGCCTTGACCGCTGGTGAGCCCGACAAGCCGCAATTCTTTGTGAACCAGCTCGCCCAGGGCATCGCGATGATCGCCGCCGCATTTTATCCCAAGGACGTCATCCTTCGCCTAAGCGATTTCAAAACCAACGAATACGCCAACCTGATCGGCGGGCGCGCTTACGAGCCGGCCGAGGAAAATCCGATGATCGGTTTTCGCGGGGCCAGTCGTTACTACCATCCGCGCTATCAGGCGGGTTTTGCGCTGGAGTGTCGCGCGGTGAAAAAAGTGCGGGACGAAATGGGGCTCACCAATCTCAAGCTCATGATTCCCTTCTGTCGCACGGTCGAGGAAGGTCGCCGCGTTCAGGCGGAAATGGAGAAAATTGGCCTCTCACGCGGCCAGGATGGACTGGAGATTTATGTCATGTGCGAGATTCCCAGCAACGTCATCCTCGCCGAGGAATTTGCGGAGATCTTCGATGGCTTCAGCATCGGTTCGAACGACTTGACCCAACTCATTTTGGGGGTGGATCGGGACAGTGAGATCGTCGCTTCCCTTTTCGACGAACGAAATGCCGCCGTGAAAAAGATGATTGCCCAGGTCATCGCGGTCTGCCGGGCCCGGAAGCGCAAAATTGGCATTTGTGGCCAGGCGCCCAGCGATTACCCGGACTTTGCGCAATTCCTGGTCGAACAGGGCATCGACAGCATCTCGCTCAATCCCGACACGGTGCTGAAGACGACGCTGGCGATCGTGGAACAGGAGAAAGCTCCCGGCGCCCCGCGACCATGAAAACGGACCCTTCGCCGCGCGCGGAACTGGCCCACGACGTGTTGCGTCACGCCCGGCGGCCACCGCTCGAAGCGATGTTTGCCCCGCGCACCCTGGCGGTCATCGGCGCGTCGGAGACCCCCGGCAGTGTAGGACGGGCGTTGATGGAGAATCTCCAAGTGTTCGAGGGCCGGGTGTTTCCGGTGAATCCGAAGTACTCAACGGTTCTCGGTCGCGACGCCTTCGCCACCATCGCCGCCGTGAGGGAGAACGTGGACCTCGCCGTCATTGCCACGCCGGCATCGACCGTGCCGGGCCTGATCCGTGACTGTGCGGCCGCCGGGGTGCCGGCGGCCATCGTCCTTTCCGCCGGATTCCGGGAAAGCGGTTCGGCGGGCGCCGCATTGGAGCAAACGTGTCTAAGTGAAGCTCGCCGGGCCAAGATGCGCCTGCTCGGTCCGAACTGCCTCGGTCTGATGGTGCCGCAAGTGAAGCTCAATGCGACGTTCGCCAAAGGGCTCGCCCGCCCCGGCCATGTAGCGTTTCTCAGCCAAAGCGGCGCGCTCTGTTCCGCAGTGCTCGACTGGAGCTTTCGCGAAAACGTCGGTTTCAGCGCCTTCGTGTCGGTCGGCTCGATGCTGGATGTCGGTTGGGGCGATCTCATCACGCATTTCGGCGACGATCCATTCACGAAGAGTATTGTCTGCTATATGGAATCGGTGGGCGAGGCGCGCTCGTTTCTCTCCGCGGCGCGGGCCGTCGCGCGCACCAAGCCGATCATCGTCCTCAAAGTGGGCCGCACCGAGGCCGCCGCCCAGGCCGCCGCCTCGCATACGGGCGCGTTGACCGGAAGTGATGCGGTGCTCGACGCCGCGTTTCGCCGTGTGGGCGTCCTGCGCGTGAACACCATTGGGGAGTTGTTCAACACCGCGGAATTGCTCGCCAAACAGCCGCGCCCGCGCGGGCCCCGACTGACCATCGTTACGAACGCCGGCGGACCCGGCGCGCTCGGCACCGATGCGCTCATCGCCAGCGGCGGGCAACTGACCGCCCTCTCATCTTCCACCCAGGAGGCGCTCGACCAACTGCTTCCACCGTACTGGAGCCACGGCAATCCCATCGATGTCCTCGGCGACGCCGATGCCACCCGTTACGCCAAGGCCGTGGAACTCGCCGCGCACGATCCGGAGTCGGACGGTGTTCTGGTCATTCTCACGCCGCAGGCGATGACGGATGCCAAAGGGGTGGCCGAAGCGATTCGGTCTCAAGCGACACGGATCACCAAGCCTCTGCTCACGAGTTGGATGGGCGGAACGTCCGTGGACGCGGCGAAGGACACGCTGAATGCCGCGGGCATCCCCACGTTCGATTACCCCGATACCGCCGCGCGGGCCTTCGCGTCGATGTGGCGTTATAGTGACAACCTGCGGTCGCTCTACGAAACGCCTACCTTTGCTTCGAATGTCGGAGCCGACGCGGTGGCGAGGCTCACTTCGGTCTCTGCTAACGCAGCAGCAGCTCCTCCGGCCGGCGGCAACGAACGGGCGGACACTCTCCTGGCGACGGTGCGCCAGGCGGGTCGCACGCTGCTGACCGAAGTAGAATCGAAGCAATTGCTGTCCCTCTACGGCATCCCGACGGTTGAGACCCGGGTGGCGTTCACCGAAGACGACGCGGCAAAGCAAGCGGAACAACTGGGTTTTCCCGTCGCGGTCAAACTGTTCTCCGAGACCTTGACGCATAAGACCGACGTCGGAGGGGTGCATCTCGATGTGCGCACGCCTCACGCCGTCCGCCAGGCGTGGCAAACGATTTATCAAAGCGTTGGGGAGCGAGCCGGCCGTCAGCATTTTCTCGGCGTCACGGTGCAATCGATGATTCGGCGCGAGGGATACGAAGTCATTCTGGGCAGCAGCATCGATGCGCAGTTCGGCCCGGTACTCCTATTCGGCTTGGGCGGCCAGCTCGTGGAAGTCTTTCAGGACACCGTGTTGGGCCTTCCGCCGTTGAACGCCACGCTCGCTCGCCGGCTGATGGAGCAAACCAAGATTTTCACCGCCCTTCAGGGGGTGCGCGGCAGACAGCCGGTTGACCTGGCCGCGTTGGAACAGCTTTTGGTGCGCTTCAGCCAATTGGTCGCGGAACAACGCTGGATTGCCGAACTCGACGTGAATCCGCTGCTGGTTTCGCCCGAGCGATCGATGGCGCTCGATGCCCGGGTGGTTCTCCACCCTCCCACGACGGAGGAAGCGGACCTGCCCCGCCTGGCCATTCGGCCCTATCCGACACGCTATGTGGTGTCCTGGAAGCTGCGTGACGGAACGCCCGTGATCATTCGTCCGATTCGACCGGAGGACGAATCGCTCCTGGTGCAGTTCCATCAGACGTTGTCCGAACGCAGCGTTTATTTGCGTTACTTCGCTCCGCTGAAACTGGGCGAACGGATCGCTCACGAACGTCTCAGCCGTCTATGCTTTATCGACTATGATCGCGAAATAGCCCTGGTGGTCGAACGCCACGACCCCCAACTCCAGAAGGCGGAGATCCTCGGCGTAGGTCGGTTGAGCCGAGTTCACGGGGTGAACGAAGCGGAGTTGGCCCTGACGGTCACCGACCCGTGGCAGCGTCATGGCCTCGGCACGCAGCTCTTGAGAATGCTGGTTCAGGTGGCCCGCGACGAACGGATCGAGCGGATCACCATGAGGATACTGGGTGACAACCACGAGATGCGCCAACTCGCGCTCAAGGTGGGATTTGGTGTCAAACATCTTCCCGGTAGCGGCGAATACCGAGCGGAACTGGTCCTATGAGCAGCGCCGTCGTTGAATCCCCTCCTTTGCCGCTTCGCCACCGCCGCGACGTGGACTCATTCTATCATCTCTCCGGTTGTTTGCTGGCGGGACGGGCCTGCCGCGGCACGGCTTGCTTTGTGGCACGTCATCTCCATCCGGAACGGTGGGCCAAGGCGGAACGGCAACAGCCCCCCGTCTATTGTCTCGGCCAATGCTTTGAGGCTCCCGCGGTTGCCGGTCCGTCCGCCCCTCCACTGAGGGAGTCACCATCCGAACCGAGCATCGTGCTTCGGCGCCTGATTCAAGGCGGTGCGCGCTCGCTGACCGACTACCGGCGCCTGGACGGGTATCGCGCGTGGGAGAAAGCTCAGCGTCAGTCTCCGGATGACGTCATCAAAACGATCAGCGTGTCCGAATTGCGCGGACGAGGTGGCGCCGGGTTTCCGGTCGGGCGCAAGTGGCGCTCCGCCGCCGACCAGCCGCCCGGTGAGAAGTTCATTATCGCCAACGCGGACGAAGGCGACGCGGGCGCTTACCTTGACCGCTTCCTGCTCGAAGAGGATCCGCACGCCGTCATCGAGGGAATGCTTATTGCCGCCTACGCCGTGGGGGCCTCGCGGGGTTGGATCTATCTGCGGAGCGAATACCCGGCGGCAAAGTCCATTCTCCAAACCGCTTTGGCCGAAGCACGCGTCGCCGGGCTATTGGGGAAGGACGCCCGCGGTACGGGCCGCCCCTTTGAGATCGACGTCCACGTCGGCGGTGGCAGCTACGTTTGCGGTGAAGAAACAGCGCTCATGCGGTCGCTGGAAGGCCGGCGGCCTGAGGTGACGGCCCGTCCACCTCACGCCACCGAGCGCGGAGTATTCGGGCGCCCCACCGTCATGAATAATGTTGAGACTCTGGTGAACGTGCCGTGGATTGTCGAACACGGCGGTGATAGCTATCGCGGCTTCGGTTTCTCGAAAAGCCGGGGAAAAAAAGTCGTGTCGCTGAATTCTCTGTTTCAGCGTCCCGGGCTCTATGAAGTTGAATTCGGAGTGAGCATCCGGCACCTCGTCGAAGAACTCGGCGGCGGCTTGCTCGACGGAGCCCCGGTCAAGGGGGTCATGCTGGGCGGTCCGTTGGCAGGTATCATCCCCCCGCACCTCTTCGATACTCCCTTGGGCTTTGAGGAACTGCAGGCGATCGGCGCGGGGGTTGGACATGGCGGAGTGATCGCCTTCGATCACCGTACCCGCCTTCCCGCGTTGTTGCATCATGTCTTCGCTTTTGCCGCCGACGAGTCGTGTGGCAAATGCACTCCCTGCCGCCTGGGCAGCCGTCGAGTCGAACAAAGGTTGGCGACGTCTCTCCTCCCTGGAGTCTCCGAACCCGGAAACAGAAGGGACTGCGAAAAGATCATCGCAGCGTTGCATTGGACCAGCCTCTGCGGCCTGGGCACCGGCCTGGCGGAGTTCGCCGAATCCGTCTTGCGCCACTATGGAAAGGAGCTGGAGCCGTGCCTGCGGTAAGCATCAACGGACAGAAGTACCGCTTCACGGAAGACACCACCATTCTTGCCGCCTGCCGTCAGCTCGGCCTGGAGATCCCGACGCTGTGCCACGACGTGCGTCTGAAACCGAGCGGCGCATGCCGGCTCTGCGTGGTGGAAGTCAAAGGCTGGAACCGCCACGCGACGGCCTGTAACACCGCGCTTTCGGACGGAATGGAAATTGAGACGCACTCTGCTCCGGTTGAGGACGTGCGCCGCACCCTGCTGGAGTTGCTCGCATACGATTATCCCGCCGAAGCGGTCGAACGCCGCCCGGAGAACGAATTTCACGCCTGGTTGAAGCGTTATGGGCTCGCGGGTGGCGCGATGGACTCGCGATCAACTCTCCGTCCGACGCTCGATGATCGAAGCCAGCGTCCGCCGGATCCGGCACCTTTTTGCGATCGGACGCATCCCTATTTACATGCCGATTTTTCCCAATGCATCACTTGCTATCGCTGCGTGCGGATTTGCGACGAGGTGCAGGGCCAGTTCGTATGGCGCGCGTGGAACCGGGGTGACCGTACGCGCATCCGGCCTGGCCAAGCGCCGACCTTGCTCGCCAGCGAGTGCGTAAGTTGCGGTGCGTGCGCCGATACCTGCCCGACCGGTGCGCTAGAAGACCAGTCGGTCTTGGCGCACGGGCGGCCGACCGACTGGACCCGCACGACCTGTCCCTACTGCGGAGTGGGTTGCGAGATGAACGTCGGTACACGTGCCGGCCGGATCGTGCAGGTCAAACCCGTCATCGACGCCCCGGTGAGCAAGGGACATTTGTGCGTGAAGGGGCGTTATGCTTTCGATTTCACCCAGGCCACGGACCGGATCACCGAGCCCATGATTCGCCGAGACGGTGAATGGCGCAACGCCTCGTGGGCCGAAGCCATCGAGTACGTCGCGCATCAGTTTCGCCGCATTCTGAAAGAGACCGGTCCTGATAGTCTGGGCGTGCTGGGTTCGGCACGCGGAACGAACGAAGAAAATTATCTCGCGCAAAAATTCGCCCGCGTCGTGCTCGGCACCAACAACGTGGATTGCTGCGCCCGCGTCTGTCACGCCCCCACGGCCGCCGGCATGAAACGGACTTTGGGTACCGGCGCGGCCACTAATTCATTCGATGATATTGAACGCGCGGCGACCCTTCTTCTTTGCGGCTGCCATCCCACGGAGAACCACCCCATCGTGGGCGCCCGGATCAAACAGGCGGTATTACGCGGCGCGAAACTCATCGTCATCGACCCGCGCGAGATCGAGCTGGCCCGGTACGCCACCGTGCATTTGCCTCTTCGGCCCGGCACCAACATTCCCCTGCTCCACGCCCTGGCTCAGGTCATGGTCACCGAGGAATTGACCGACCCCGCCGCGCTGCGCGACCGCGTCAACGACTTCGACGCCTTCCGCGCGTTCATCATGGAGTGGACCCCGGAGCGGGCGGCCGCTCTCACGGGAGTTTCCGCCGCTCTCATCCGTCAGGCCGCGCGCCTCTACGCCACGCATAAGCCCGCCATGTGCTTTCACGGTCTCGGGATGACCGAACATGTCCAAGGTACCGAAGGAGTGATGTGTCTGGTGAACCTCGCGCTGCTGACCGGCAACTTCGGTCAACCGGGCAGTGGGGTGAATCCGTTGCGCGGACAGAACAACGTCCAAGGCTCGGCCCACATGGGGTGCGAGCCCGGTCATCTCACCGGCTTTGTGCCCATCGATCAGGGACGAGCCGCGTTCGAAGCCGCGTGGCAGGCTCCCCTTCCCCGCACGCCCGGCCTGAATCTCCTGCAAATGATCGATGCCGGTGCCCAACAGAAACTCCAGGCGCTGTGGGCCATCGGCTATGACATTGCCTTGACCAATCCGAACGCGGCCATGACGAGAGCCGCGCTGTCCCAGCTCGATTTCATTGTGGTGCAAGACCTGTTCCTGAACGAACTGGCGCGCGAGTTCGGTCACGTCTTTTTGCCGGCCTGCTCTTCCTTCGAAAAAGACGGCACCTTTATGAACTCCGAGCGTCGAGTTCAACGCATACGCCAAGCCTTGGAACCGCTCGGCCAGTCCCGGCCTGATTGGCGGATCATTTGTGATGTCGCCCAGGCCATGGGCGCTTCTGATCCGTTCCACTTTCACTCCCCGGAGGAGATCTGGAACGAAATCCGCACGGTCTGGAAGGGCGGCAGCGGCATCACCTACTCGCGGCTGGAAAAGGGTGGTCTGCAATGGCCTTGTCCGGCCGAAGACCATCCCGGCACGACCATTCTGCACGTCGAACAGTTTGCTCACGGCCCACGCGCCTCCCTCCAACGCGTCGATTACCATGCGACCACCGAGACCGCGGACGAGGCGTTTCCCTTCCTGCTGACCACCGGCCGCACGCTCTATCAATTCAACGCCGGCACCATGACCATGCGTACCCCGAACGCGACGCTGCGAAAATCGGACACCTTGGACATCGCCCCCGCCGATGCCGAACGCCTAAAGCTCCAGGACGGCGACCGGATCTGCGTCCGCAGTCGATATGGGGAAGCCGTGCTGCCGTTGCGCATCGATTCACGCGTCAAATCCGGCGAGCTATTCGCCACTTTTCACGCCGCCGGAGTCTTCCTGAACAACCTCACCAGCCCGCACCGCGACGACATCGTCATGACTCCGGAATACAAAGTCGTGGCCGTCAACGTGGAGAAAGTGTGAACTTGGTTATCAATCCAGGAAAGAGCTTCGCTCAGGCGTTCGGAGTCCCGGCTTTAGCCGGCGGAGACATTTCCTGCCCTGACGCGTTAGACAACCACCGATCCCACCCGAGAAGCCAATCGCTCCACCGCCTCCAGGCGGGACTTGGCACGAAGTCGAAAGTCGGAAGGTGGAAGTCAGAACGAACAGAGGCACGCGGCAGATGACGGACAACAGCGGACAGCGCCCCCGTGTTTTCCCCTTCTCGACGCTGAATCTTCCCTCTTTCTCCTCCGTGGTTGACTGAGAGATCCGCGGAAGAACCTCGCTCAGGGGTACGGAGTCCCGGCTTTAGCCGGCGGAGACATTTCCTGCCCTGACGCGTTAGACAACCACCGATCCCACCCGAGAAGCCAATCGCTCCACCGCCTCCAGGCGGGACTTGGCACGAAGTCGGAAGTCGGAAGGTGAAAGTCAGAACGAACAGAGGCACGCGGCAGATGACGGACAACAGCGAACAGCGCCCCCCGTGTTTTCCCCTTCTCGACGCTGAATCTTCCCTCTTTTTCCTCCGTGGTTGACTGAGAGATCCGCGGAAGAGCCTCGCTCGGGCGTTCGGAGTCCCGGCTTTAGCCGGCGAAGACATTTCCTACCCTGACGCGTTAGACAACCACCGCTCCCACCCGAGAAGCCAATCGCTCCACCGCCTCAAGGCGGGACTCCGTACCCCCCGCGGTCTCCTCGGTCGCCGTGATAGCATTATCTAACACCTTGCTCCGGGCCGGTCACCTGAACGCGGGCCAAGCTTTGGAGAGCTTGGGTCAACGTCTGCTCCAGTGGAAGGGTCGTGCGCACTTTGACATATCGATCCGCGGACAGCTCGGCGGGTGGTTCGTAACGGTGACTGAGCTGGGCCAAGTCTTCGAGTCGGGCGTCGGAAATTTCGCCTGCTGCGGTCTCTCTCGACCGCAGCCGCTGTCTCACGATGGCCTGGCTCGCCTGGGCTTCGAGAAAACACCACCGGAGGCCCTGCTGGGCCAAGCGGCGGACCAACCGCTCGCGATGCTCGCGGCGGGCGAAGGTCGCTTCGAGGATAACACTGCGATCCTGGCGTTGTTGCGCCTCGGCCAGGGTGAACAGGCGATCATAGGTTCGCTCGGTGACGGCTCGTGAGTAGAGACGCTTCCGAGCGGCGGCACTGCCGCGTTCATAGAGGGGAACGCCGGCGATCTTCTTGCGGAGAGCATCGGACGAATAGACTTCCCAACCGAGTTCGACACCCAGCGCGCGGGCCAGTGTGCTTTTGCCGGAGGCAATGCGGCCCATCACCACCAATACGAGTGGATGTGATCCCGCGATGGTATAGTGCAACGCCAGTCGAAAGTAGCGGCGGGCCCGGTCCGCGCTCGCTCGCCGTTCCACCTCCGGGGCGGTCTGAGCCACACTGTGCAGGCTCTCGACTTTGCCGCGCACGTAAGCGCGATAGCATTTGTAGAAATCCATTAGTAACGGCATCCCCTCATCGTGCAGCGCCGTCGCCATCCGAGTCGCAAAATGGCGTCCGAGGTCAGGGCGGCCCTCATAGTCCAGATCCATGGCGAGAAAGGCGGCGTCATTCGCGACATCCACATAGCGAAAGCGATCGTTGAACTCGATGCAGTCGTAGATCTGAACCGCTCGCGGGGTGAGGTAAATGTGATTGAGATGAAGGTCGCCGTGACAATCCCGAATCCACTTGTCCCGCACGCGCGAAGCCAAGAGAGCCGGGTGGCGTCGGTAGAATTGGTCGGTATAAAAGCGGATAGTCTCGAAGGCGGGACGGGAAATGGTAGCGGACAATGAAGCGGGAGGCTGAGCGCTTCCCTCCTCCGCTAGGGACGAAGAAGTGACGCTGGCGGGGCCGACGAACGGTTCGGTCTGGCGAAAATTCTCGTCGGTACTGATGCGCAGCCGATCGATGCGCCCCCAAGCTTCGATCTCTTCGGTGGGATGTTGGGCTTCATAAAACCGCTTTAGTAACGTCGCAATACGGTTCAAATCTCCGCGGCCGACCTGGTCGCGTTCAAGCAGGCGGTCGAGAAAGTAGCGCTCGGACAGCTTGCGCATCTTGATCGCGTACTCCACCACGTTTTCACCTTCGCCGAAGGTGAGACGTCCCTGGCGAATCGAGATGGGCACGACGCCGAGATAGACGTTGGCACAAAGCCGCCGGTTGAGAGCCACTTCGCGTTCGCAAAAATGGCGGCGTTGATCAAGCATCGAGAAATTCAAGAAGCCAAAGTTGACTGGCTTCTTCACCTTGAAGACGAACGGTGGGGCCAGGAAGACCAACGAGGCATGCGTTTGCACCAGGCGCACCGAACGTGGTCGATGAGGATACGAGCGTGGCTTCAGCAGGAACGACAGAAGCGGGTCTGGGGATACGACGGCCTTGGCGGCAGACACGGGCTCAATCGACGCTGGCAGGCGGTAAATGTCGAGACCGCAGAAGCCCACCGGGCATGCGTCCGCTTTCTGCCATCATGGGCTCCCGTAACCCGTCGCCGTCATCTTGACGGAAAGAGGCCTCTGATCGGCTGACCGGCCAGCCACACACCCATCACGGATCACTTCCGGTTCCGCGGATGCCTGAGCAGCATCCATGCGGGAATCTGCTGGCGATCGGGTAGGTTCTCGGTGTCTTCTAAATTGCGCTAGCGATTCTCTTTCCTAGCTTTCGTCTTTTCCCGGGTTTCCTTGACCCTGAACTTTACGATTTTTTCTATCAGATCGTACGGAATTGGCTGGTCGATCGGGAACTGAACCGATCCCTTGGCGCTGTTATACTCAGACAATTCACCCTTGAACGCTCTGATTCCGGAGGGCGTCGGATAGAATCCGACATGCTTCTGAAAGGCGGCAAAGTGTACGAGATTCCCGGACAGCACGAACGTCGGGATTTGATACTTTATCGCCTCCTCTGCATCGGGCGCGGCCCGCTTTATTGTCCTTCGCACCTCTTGGAGAATCGCTTGGACATTCCGGGGAAAGCCAGCGATGTATTCGTCGATATTCTGGGGTGAAGTTTGATCGGCTTTCATACCGGGATCTCCAAGTTCGCTACGACGCGCTTTTTCGCATAACGTCCCGAGTGATAGCCGATACTACGCAAACAGCTTGGTCACGATTTGGCCATGGACGTCGGTCAGGCGGAAGTCGCGGCCCTGGAAGCGGAAAGTAAGCTGCCGGTGATCGATCCCCAGGAGATGCAAAAGGGTGGCATGGAGGTCATGCACGTGGACCCGGTCACTCACCGCGTTGAAGCCCAGTTCGTCGGTTTCGCCGAGAATCTGTCCGGGCGTCACGCCACCGCCGGCCAGCCAGACGGTAAAGGCATCGATATGATGGTTGCGGCCGGTCTTTTCCCGGTTTTCGCCCATGGGCGTACGACCAAATTCGCCGCCCCAGATCACCAGCGTATCGTCCAGCAATCCCCGAGATCGCAGGTCCTTCACCAGCGCCGCTCCCCCCTGATCGACTTGCCGGCAGACCTTTTCGAAGTCGTCTTCCAGGTTTTCGCCCGGACCGCCATGGCTGTCCCAATTGGTGTGGTACAACTGGACGAACCGGACACCGCGTTCGACCAAGCGGCGGGCCAGCAGGCAATTTCGGGCAAAGGAAGGCTGATCCTTGTCCACGCCGTAGAGCCGGAGCGTCGCTTCCGATTCGCCGGCCAGATCCATGGCCTCCGGCGCACTGGTTTGCATCCGGTACGCCATCTCGTAAGCGGCAATGCGAGTGGCGATTTCGGCGTCGCCGGTTTCCACCAGACGCTGGAGGTTCAGGTCGTTGACCGCGGCGATGGCGCGTCGTTGGCCGGCCTCCGTGATCGGCGTCGGTGTGGTCAGGTTGAGGATGGGTTCACCCTGGCTGCGCAAGGGAACGCCCTGGTAGGTGGTGGGCAGAAATCCACTGCCCCAATTCACCGCCCCGCCCCGGGGCCCTCGCGGACCGCTCTGCAACACCACGAATCCGGGCAGATTGTCCGCGTCGCTGCCGAGTCCATACGTGACCCAGGAACCCATGCTGGGACGTCCAAATTGAGACGACCCGGTGTTCATGAACAATTTGGCCGGGGCGTGGTTGAAAACTTCGGTGACGCAAGAGCGGATAAAGGTGACGTCATCGACGATGGTCGCAGTGTGCGGGAACAACTCGCTGACCCACATGCCCGACTGACCATACTGGCGGAACTGGCGGCGCGTGCCCAGCAGGGTGGAGCGGTTCTTGAACGAACTGTCCATGAAGGCGAATCGTTTGCCCTCGAGGAAGGAATCCGGAATGGACTCGCCATTGAGCCGGTTGAGCTGCGGCTTGTAATCGAAGAGGTCGAGCTGCGACGGGCCGCCCGCCATGAACAGGTAGATGATGTTCCGGGCGCGGGCGGGAAAAGGGGGGGTCCGCGGGTGGAGCGGATGCGCCGAAGCGGCGGGCGTCGCCAGCGCCTGGCGGTCCAGTAGCGAGGCCAGGGCCAGCGACCCCAGACCGAGCGAACACCGGCTGAAGAAGTGCCGCCGGGTGATGGACGCGAGCGAACGGGACGCCAATGGACACGAATCGGGGGACACGAATGAACACGAATTCGATCCGTCTGCTTTGGACTCTGTTATCGGGAAATCATTGGTGTTCATTCGTGCCTTTCCGATTGGTGTCCATTCGTGCCCCTCACTCCCGCGTGATCGTTTCGTCGAGATTCAACAGAACCCGGGCCACGGTGAACCACGCGCTCTCCCCACGGCCATCCCGGCGTTCCTCGTCCACCAGCGCCTGGAGCCGCTCCCGTTCCGCCGGCTGCGGCCGGCGGGCCAGACAAAGTCGGAAGGCGTGATCGATCCGTTCCGACTCCGGCGCTTCGGCGCAGAGTCGGTCGGCGAAGGCGGTGGCCAGTTCCACGAACGCCTGGTCATTCAGCAGGGTCAACGCCTGGAGCGGGGTGTTGGAACGAATCCGCCGGGTGCAGGCGCTGAAGGCATCCGGCGCGTCAAAGACCGCCAGAGCCGGATGCGGGGTCGCACGCCAGAAGAACGTGTACATGCCGCGACGAAAACGGTCGGGACCTTCGCTGGTCTTCCATTCCCGCCGCGATTGACCAAGGGCCATCACGCCGTCGGGTTGCGGCGGAAAAACGCCGGGACCGCCAATGACCGGATGGAGCCGTCCGCTCGCCACCAGAGCGACGTCGCGAATGACTTCGGCATCCAAGCGCAGCCGGTTCTGACGCCCCAGCAGGCGGTTGGTGGGATCCGGCTCGGCGAGGTCGGCTCGGACCTGGGACGACTGCCGGTAGGTCGCGGAGGTGACGATGAGTCGATGGAGCGACTTGAGAGACCACGGGGTCCGGTGCGCGGGATCCTCCGGTTGACTGAACTCCAGCGCCAGCCAGTCGAGTAACTCCGGATGGGTGGGCGGAATGCCCTGAGTGCCAAAGTCATTCTCCGTCTCGACCAGCCCGCGCCCGAAATACTGTTGCCAAACGCGGTTCACCAGTACCCGGGCGGTAAGGGGATTCTGCGGGTCCACCAGCCAGCGAGCCAGGTCGAGGCGATTGAAGCGGGTGGTGATGGACTCGCTCGCGGGTGGCGGAGCGAGAGGCGGAAGAACGGCGGGAGTCCCCGGAGTGACGGGGTCCCCCAACCGGGTGAAGTCACCCTTGATGAAGACATGGGACGGTCGCGGTTCCTTCCGTTCCGACAGCACCAGGGTGGTGGGAATTTTGGGTTCGGCCGCCAGCGCCTTCTTCCAACGGCGTTGAAGGGCCTGATACTCCGGATCAGTGGCAAAATACCCTTGCCGAGCCACTACACGCTGCTTTTCGGAACGATGCTCCGGACGCAGTCCCAGCACATGGCGGACTTCCATCGGAAGCTTCTCCCGCGCCTCCGGGGTCAATGCCGCCTCCCACGCCGCGAAACCCGGCGTCAGGGCCGTGGCCCGAGCGTCGAGTTCGGCCTGGATGGGGCGGGCGCTGGCCCGGACGGCTTCCCGGGCCGCGAATTCCTCCGCCGAACCCGCCTCGATGCTCGGCTCGTCCTGGTCGTTGAAGAAGGCGAAGAGCTGGAAGTATTCGCGCTGGCTGAGCGGGTCGAACTTGTGGTCGTGGCACTGGGCGCAGGAAACCGTCAGGCCGAGGAAGGCCGTGCCGGTGGTGTTCACGCGGTCGATGACCGCCTCGATGCGGAACTGTTCCGGGTCGATGCCGCCTTCCTCATTGATTTGGGTGTTGCGGTGAAACCCGGTGGCGATCTGGCGACGCCGCGACCGGTCGGCACCACCGGAACCCGGCTCTTCCGGCCGGAGATCACCGGCGATCTGATCGATGACGAATTCGTCGAAGGGTTGGTCGGCATTCAGAGCGGCAATGACCCAGTCCCGCCACGGCCAGTTCGAACGCGGCGCGTCGATGCTGTAGCCGTTGGAGTCGGCGTAACGCGCCACGTCGAGCCAGTGACGTCCCCAGCGTTCCCCATAATGCGGTGAACTGAGGAGCCGATCCACCACCCGTTCGTAAGCATCCGCCGGCGGGTCGGCGAGGAAAGCCTCGACCTCCGCCGGGGTGGGCGGGAGGCCGGTGAGGTCCAGGCTGACCCGTCGCAGCAAGGTGCCCCGGTCCGCCTCGACCGAAGGCGCCAAGCCGGCCGCCTCCAGACGGGCCAGGACGAAGTAGTCCAGGCCGTTCCGCGGCCAGTCCTTTTGGATCACTGGGGGCCGGGGAGGACGCGCGGGCGGGACAAAGGCCCAATGGACCACCACCCCCGGCTCTTCCTCGTCCGGAACCGTCGCGCCTTCCTCGATCCAACGGCGAATGACGGCGACCTGTTCCGCCGCTAGCGGGGCCTTCTTGTAAGGCATCTGCGTCACTTCCGCGTGGGAACCTTCGAGTACCTGGACCAACAGACTGGCGCCGGCCTCTCCCGGCGTCAGGCCCGGTCCGGAATCTCCGCCGCGCCGCGTGGCCGCGCCCGTATCGAGGCGCAGGCCGGACTTCTGCTGAGTGGCACCATGACAGCTCACACAATGCTGCGTGAGGAGCGGTTTGACTTCCTTCAGATAGTCCACCTCGGCGGCCTCGCTGACGACGGCGAGGCCGGCGATCAGACTGAGCCGGCGGAAGGGGTGCATAACGAGGGAGATCATACCGAATAGGCCGCCCAGAACCAGAGCCGTCTTCGGAGAATGTCAGGAGACCCACTCTCACTTGGCCCGCACCGGGAGGACTACCTCCACTTCCGCCAGCTCACCCGCGGTCAACTCCAGCTCCTGGAGCTTGATGAATACCGGGGCCTGGTCTCCGGAGCGGGACCAATAGCCCAACGCCAGTTCGCCAGACGGCACGCGCGGAAACTCAAAGCGCCCCTCGGCGTTCACCTCGGCATCAAAGCCCTCCCAGTCGATCAGCGGGCGTCCGTAACGCTGCACCGGCCGCGCCGGCTGAAGACTGACCTTTGCCACCGGGGCGGCGATGCCGGATTGAATCACTCCGGCAAGGCGGGCCCACGGTTTCAGTTGCAGAACGGGGTTCTGCCGCAGCGTTTGGTCCGAGGCCCAGACCAGGCCCGTCTCGTCGGCGCACACCAGGTGCGGAATCCGTTCGGTCGAACGCAGGAGGAACTGTCCCCCGGTATCCGTAACCGGTTCAAAAGGACGCTCGCTCACGAAGTCTTCCAACTGGCGGACGCCCTCCGGCCGAAGCTGGATTCGGTGTCCCGGAAAGACCCCTGCCACCGGGACCCCCGCCGCCGCCGACCCGTCCACTCCGAATACCCGGATGACCTGGGCCGTGGCGGGGCGCAGGCTCACTTCCAATTCCACGTCTCCCTCGTCTCCTTGAACCGCCCGTGTGATGTCCGATTCATAGCCCTCGGCGGCGATGTGAAAGAGGCGCCGGAACCTCGAAGGATCGTCGTTGGCGCCGTTGGTGAATTTCAACTCGAAACGCCCACCATGGAAGTCATGCGCATGCATGGAGGAGTTTTCGTACCAATCCGGTTCGATCCGCCCACCGGTAAGTTGGGTAGGGGATCCTTCACGCACCCGAAACCGGGCCACCGGCTCTCCCGTGGTGGCATCACGCACGATGCCTCGGACGACCTGGGCAGGCAGCATGGGTTCCAGCACCACGACTTGGACCGTGCCGTCCGCGGCCAACGGAACGTGATGTCGCTGAGCATGATCCCGAGGATGAAAACTTAGATACACCTCACCCGCAGGAGCTCCCGTCCAAATCAGTTCGCCGTGGGCGTCGGTCTCACTTTGAAACGAAAACTGAGCCGTGGGCGCACCGGGAGTTTCGTCGAGAGCTCCGCTTTCCAGCCCTAAGTATTCCCAAAACACCTGCACCCGTCCGACCGGATTGCCGTCGGGATCGACCGCTTGCAGGTGCAAGGTCCGAAAAGGCTCCAGGCGAAGGGAGATAAATCCTGTAGCATCGGAGACTTCAATGATCTGGAATCCGACGCCCCGGGAGTGCTCCAGTGCGGTGATGATCTCGCGTCCCGCCACCGCGCCCCCCAGGACAAATTCCCCGTTCGTTGCCGTCACCGCTGATGAGCGGCGGTTGCTGCCGTAGTCCCCCAAAAGAACGTGGGCTCCCGCGACCGGAGCATCCGAAGAATCGAGAACGCGTCCCCGCAGGGAAAGGCCGGGATCGAGTGTGAACACATGAGTGCCCGCCCGAAGTCGGCTGACCCCGTCGGGCTGCTCCGCCAACCGGATCCAACCGGGCATGAGGTGATCCTTTCGCCAGGGAAAACCTTGAATCCGACTAAGCAGTTCCTCGGCGATCCGCGCCGTGGACCAGCGCCCAGACGAGTCGGTAGTCAGGATCAGGTCACCCATGTGCGTTTGGATCTGTCCAACCTCGGCGCGACCATCCGGCAAATTGAGTTGGACCTTGGCCTCCGGGAGCGGAATTCCCGCCGTATTGACCACGAGTCCTCCAATACGTGGCGCACGGACCAACCGCACTTCATACGCCTCCGGAATCGTCAGCCCGCGGTCCCGGTTCCAGGCGAGCTGGGTATCCGCGAATCCTTCTTGATCGAGGTTGATCGTCAGGATCACGGCCTTCACCGGGTACGCCACCTCGGCGCGGCCCGTTGAATCGGTGGTTTGAATGGGGAGCGGAAAGGCCCGTAGCGAATCATACGAATACTGCGGCCGAAGCCGAACGTCCGGCAGGGCAGCGCCGGTTTCCGCGGAGTACACCTGAAGTTGAAGGCGCCGCTCCTCCCCTGGGCCTCCTAAAGGCACACCGTCTGCGGCGTTCTCCACCGGTTCCGGTGCGGTAGCCACTTCGGGAACCGGATCGGCGTCTCGCTCCGGCGCCACCGGAATCGGCTCTCGCCGGGCGAACCAAAGCAACGCGCCCAACATCAGAACGACGCCCGTCCCCACCACCACAGGCAGAGGATTCCACGATCGGCTCACGGGCGAGGAAGATCGAGACTCCTGCGTCGCGCTGGACGAACGGATGACGGGGCTTCGGGCCAGCGGCCAAACCGTGGCAGCGACCTCGTTGACCAACCCCGCGGGAACCGGTTCCATGGCATGGGCCACCAACGCGGCGCCCAATACGGCGGCAGTGGTACTGATCCCGCGTTCGGCAAACTGCTCCCGCAACCGTTCGAGCGCGCGGCTCACCCGTTTCTGGGCAGCATCATCGCTCAGACCAAGAGCGACACCGATCTGCCGGAATCCCGCTCCCTGGAAATAGCGCAAGAGAAGGGCCTGCCGATCGGGCTCGGGGAGGCTATCGAGGGCTTCGTCAATCACCGGACGCGCCGCTTCCCACCCCACCTCAGCACTCGTGTTTTGCCTTAGAAGCTCCATGGCCTTCCTTTCGCGGACCTGACGACGGCTTTCGCTCCGAATGAGTTCCAACGCCTCGTACCGTGTCGCCCGATGGAGCCACCCCGCCAGGACGGCCGGGGCGGATTCACGCCGGGATTCCACGAGTTCCTGCACCTGAGTGATTTTGTTCAACAGGTCGAGGAAGACCGTCTGGGTCACGTCACGGGCCAGATCGGCATCAACGGTAAGACGGCGGGCCGCGGAATAGACCAGCGAAGCGTGACGCTCCACCAGTGCGGCAAAAGCCGGCTGGGAACCATCCCCGGCGCACTGGCGCACCAACTCGGCATCGTCGAGAGCACTCATCTCACCCCGGCATCCGCCGCTGACGGAACGATTCCGACACGGCGGCGGTTGGAAGTGAACCGGGAAACCGCCGTCGAACGAACGGGAAAAAGCCAAAGCGTGGAAAACGAGCCCAGCGCGCGCCGGAAGGAAGCCGGGGCATGACGGCCCCATCCGGGAGCGCGGACGGCTCGTCCGCTCGATCACCGCCCGTGGACTTCCGTCCGCTTCACCGCGTGAAGTGGAGGCCTGGAGGAACTCTCGGGCAACGCGGGGCGGTCACGAAGAAGCCCGCGGAATCAAGGCCTCGCCACGGCTCGTCGAGCCGTACCCCAGTCGTGCCTCTATCTTATTCTAAGTTTTTATTCCAATAAGCGGTCGTCACCGCAGGAACGCCTCGTGCAACCCCCCATCCACGGTGATCACCTGGCCGGTGGTCTTGCTGAGACGGTTCGTCACGAGGAGGAAGTAAGCTTCCGCCTGGTCCGCCGGCGTGATGGGCGACTTGGTCAACGTGCGGTCGGCATAAAACTGAGCGAGCTTCGTCACCAGGGACTCGGTCGCTTCATCCTCGGTGAACGGAATGTTGTACTTCGCCAGCGAGCCAATCACCCGATCGCGGGGAAACATTGCCGATCCCTGCACCACTGTTGCTGGAGCCACCCCGTTTACCCGCACCAGCGGCGCCAACTCGATGGCCAGTTCGCGCACCAGGTGGTTGGCGGCGGCCTTCGAAGTGTCGTAGGCCACGCTCCCCTTCTTGGCGACCGCCGCATTGGCACTGGTGGTCAACACCAAACTGCCGCGCAACCCCTGCTCCCGCCAGGTCCGCGCCGCCTCATCACCCACGATGTAGCTGCCGGTGACGTTGACCGCGAAGGTGAAGGCCCATTTGTCATCCGGGATGTGTCCCGTGGTATCGCTCGGCCAGAAGACCCCGGCCGTAACGCAAATGGAATCGAACCCGCCATAGGCCAGCGCCACCTGGTCCAGCATGGCCCGAACGCTCGCGCGGTCGGTGATGTTGCAGGCCAGCCCGAGAGCAGGTCCGCAACCACTGATTCCCGAACCGGCGACGCCGATCCCTTGACCGAGCTTGGCCGTGATTTCCTCCGCCGTGGCTTGCGCGGTTTCCTGCTTTAGATCCACGCACACGAGGTGAGCGCCTTCGCGAGAGAGCCGAAGTGCAGTTTCCCGCCCAATCCCTGAACCCGCGCCAATCACCACGATCACCTGCCCGGCCAGCTCCTTCTCGGGTGGCATGCGCTTTAGCTTGGCCTCCTCCAGCAGCCAATACTCGATGTCAAAGGCCTCCTGCTGCGGCAGAGCAATGTATTGGTCCATGGCCTCGGCCCCCCGCATGACCTCCACCGCGCAGTTATAGAACTCGGCCGTCACCCGGCTTTCCGACTTGTCCTTGCCCCACGCCACCAAGCCCAGCCCGGGGATCAGCACCACGGTCGGATTCGGATCGCGCAGGGCGGGTGAGTTGGCATGTTGGCATCGCTGGTAATAGTCCGCGTAATCCTGCCGGTACTGGACCAATCCCGCGGTGAGCTTGGCCTTGAGCTCGGCCACCGATTCGGCCTGGGGATTCCAGTCCACATATAGTGGCTTGATCTTGGTGCGCAGAAAATGATCGGGGCAGCTCGTGCCCAGTTCGGCCAGGCGCGCGGCGTCACGAGAATTCACAAAGCGCAGAATCTTGGGATCATCCTGGACCGTGCCGATGAACCGGCGTTTCTGGCTGACTTGCCCCCGCAACCACGGCAACAAACCGGCGAGAATCTCGTGTCGTCGGGCCGGCTCCAAGGACTGGTACTTGGCCCCACCGAACGCCGCCGCATCGCCGCCCTTGGCTTCGTACTTCGCCTCCAGATACGCGGAGGCCCGCTCGATCATCTCCAGCGTGCGGAAGTAACATTCGCGGTCATCGTCGGCCCAGGAGATGAAGCCGTGCTGGCCCATCATGATCGCCTTGGCCTGGGGATTTTTGCGGCAGATCTCCTGCATGGCCAGACCCAGCTCGAATCCCGGGCGCATCCACGGCACGTAATCCATCTCGTCACCGAAGATCTCCCGGGTGATCTCCCGGCACCGGGACGAGGCCGCGATGGAGATGATGGCGTTGGGATGCATGTGATCGACGAACTTGGCCGGGATGAAACTGTGGAGCGGCGTGTCGATCGAACTGGCGCGGGGATTGAGGTTGAAGGTGGTGTGCGTGTACATGCCCACCATGTCATCCTCCGCTGGAGACTTGAGGCCCTTGTCCTTGCGCGCCGCGTACAGCGGCTGCAACGCAACCAGCTTGTCTTGATAAAGAGAGGAGAAGTTCTCCCTTCGACTGGTCCGCAAGTCGCCCCCGGAGCCTTTGACCCACAGCACCTCGACCGGCTGACCGGTCAGAGGATCGGTCTCGGTCAGTTTCGACGACGTATTGCCGCCGCCGGTATTGGTGATGCGCTGATCGGCGCCGAGTCGGTTGGAGCGATACACCAAGCGGTCCACGCCGGCCAGTGCGGCGGCTTCCTCATCCTTCCACAGGTTGTTTACAAAGCGAAATTTCGTCTCAGCCATAAACGGGACAACGAACCTCCCCGACCGGCCCCGCTCCGTGCAACGGTTTTTCCAGACACCTGGGGCGGATCCGGGCCGGTGAGCCGGACAACGGCATGGCATCCGGACGCTTCGGTTCATTCCCGCGCCTGCCGCGTCACTCCGTTGTTGGGTGTGGCTCGCCGCGCCGTCCAGGAGCGCGGGCGACCTCGCCCGCGCGAATCCCGATGGCGGCCTCCCGTGAGAGCAGCGGCAAAAAAACTCAGAGCAGATTCACGCCCGGGTGGAATGCTG
>CAYYSX010000072.1:0-15937 GCA_964474315.1 uncultured Verrucomicrobiota bacterium
TTCGGAGTCCCGGCTTGAGCCGGCGGAGACGTTTCTTGCCCCGACGCGTTGGAAAGCGACCGATCCCGTTGGTGAAGCCGACCGCTCCGCCGGCTCAAGCCGGGACTCCGAACCTTCCGCGTGTCGTCTATCCTGCGGTCTCCTCAGTATGCAGCGTGCGGATGGTCCCGGCTTGGTCACCCCTCGGGAGCCCTACTTTCACCCAGCGCAACGTCAGTGGGCCGGCGGGGATACCCAACTCCTCACACTGCCTCCACTGGTCCGAACTCCAACCCCTTGGGCGGGAGCAGAGGCTGTTTCTGCGTCACCGGTGCTCAAACCATCTCCTGGCCGCGGCCGTCGAAGCCTTGGTTGTCGAGGTCGATGAGGATGTCGCGGGGTTCGGCCCCTTTGCTGGGGCCAACCACACCCCGGTCTTCCAGGGTGTCCAACAACCGGGCGGCGCGGCCATAGCCGATTTTCAGACGGCGCTGCAACAGGGAGGTGCTGGCCTTCTTTTCACTGCGAATGACGTCCATGGCCTTGCCGATCAAGGCTTCGTCCTCATTGCTGAGCCCACTTTCTTCTTCGTCCGGATCGAAGGACATCGATCCCGTGCTGCTGGGAACTTTCTGCAGGGCATGGTGAATTTCCAGGTCGTAACTGGGCTTGCCCTGGCGGGCGATGAATTGGACGACGCCCTCGATTTCGGGATCGGTGATCAAGGCCCCCTGGGCCCGGTTCAACTTCGCGCTGCCCGGCGGCAGATACAGCATGTCGCCTTTGCCCAGCAGTTTGTCGGCGCCCATCTGATCGAGAATGGTGCGGGAATCGACCTTACTGGCCACTTGGAAGGCGATCCGGGCGGGAATGTTGGCTTTGATCACGCCGGTGATGACGTCCACCGAGGGACGCTGCGTGGCGACGATGCAGTGGATTCCCGCGGCCCGGGCCATTTGCGTGATACGCGCAATGGCCATTTCGACGTCGGCGGGCGCCACTAACATGAGGTCGGCCAGCTCATCGATGATCACCACGATGTAAGATAGCTTTTCCGGGATGATGATGTCCTCGTCACGCGGCACGACGATTTCCTCATCGACCTGGACCGCAAAGCCGTCGGCCCCGGCCTCGACTTTCTCCTTCTTCTGGAGCAGGGGCAGCTCGGGTTGTTTTTCCTCCGGCGGCTTTTCCTTGGGACGTTCGTTGAACGCCTTGACGTTGCGGACGCCAACCTTGGCGAAGATCTGGTAACGTTTTTCCATTTCGTTCACGACCCAGCGGAGGGCAAGGATGACTTTTTTAGGGTCGGTAACGACGGGGACCACCAGGTGGGGCAGGGCATTATACTGCTGCAGTTCCACCACCTTGGGATCGATCATGACAAAGCGCAGTTGATCGGGGCTGAAGCGGTAGAGCAAGGACGCGACAATGGTGTTGATACAAACGGATTTTCCGGAGCCGGTGCTGCCGGCAATCAACACGTGGGGCATGTCGGCCAGATCGGCAATGACCGGATGGCCATAGACATCTTTGCCCAAGGCCAGCGGAATGCGCGCTTTGGTGTGCTTCCATTCTTCCGATTCGAGCAGGTCGCGCATGATGACCTTGGTCTTGATGGCGTTGGGGATTTCGATGCCGACGGACGACTTTCCGGGAATGGGAGCGAGAATGTGGATGCGTTCGGCTTTGAGCGCGGCGGCGATGTTATTGGTGAGGGAATTGATCTTTTCCAGTTTGACCCCAGGGGCGGGATGCAGTTCGTAGCGGGTGATGGTAGGGCCGCGGGTGATGTCCCCCGGCGCCACTTCGATCCCGAACTGGGCGAGCGTCTGGACCATGAGCCGGGAATTGGCCATCAACTCTTCCTTCGTTTCCACGGGGCGAACCGAAAGGTCGGGCAGGTGAAGCAGGTCGAGGGAGGGAAGCTGGTAGTTGCCGATGATCGGCGTGGTAGCGACGGTGATGGGGCGGGTCCGGCGCTGCATTTTTCCCCGGGGAGGAATCACGGGAATCGGCGCGTCATCGTCCGGGGCCGGAGGGGAGTCGGGCCCTTCGTCGGATGGAGTGGGGTCGGTTCCCGGTTCCGTCGCCTTGGGAATCGGTCTGCGCCCGAGGACGGCTTCGGTTGGGGTCGGGTTGGAACGCGCGACTTCTTCGGCGGAAATCCGGGTTCCCTCGGTGGCAGGTTCGGCTCCGATTTTAGAGACGCTGTTGTCTTGGAACCGGGGTTCGGGAACGGGGCGCAAGTCGGCTCCCAGGCCGGAGGTGGAATCTGTGGCCGCCGGCGTATTTCGGGACGAGGGGGCAGCGCGTCCGGCCGTCTCGGCGGCCACCTGGTCTTCCAGTTTGCGGGTCTGACGCGTCAGCCGCCGGGCTTCTTTCTCCAGTTGGGCCTGTTCGGCGGCGAGACGTTCCTCCTCGGTCCGCGGTTCCCGGACGAACAGACTCTTCACCAGGGTCCAGAGAAGGAAATCCGTGAGCAACACCAAGCTGCCTAGGTAAATGGCTCCGTACAACAAGGCCGCGCCGGTGCGGTTGAGGAAATAGACCACCAGGTTGGAGTTGAGCTGGGATCCGAGCAGGCCGCCGGCACCTAAGGAGTTGCCCCGGGTCCCGAGAGAGGGGAGGTCGGCGGTAAACAGGTCCAGCATGCCCATGGCGGCCACCAGGAGTCCGATGGCGGCCACCGGCGAGCGCCAGCCGCGCCGGAGATAGCCCAGTGCGGGCACAAAACTGGCCAGGCCGAAGCCGAGCAACAACACCGGCAGCAAGTACGCAGCGGCTCCCAGACCAAACAGCAGCGTGTCAGCCAGGGAGGCGCCTAATCGGCCTAATTGATTGTGAATCGGCTGGTTGGGGGGAGAGGCATTCGTGGCGAGGTCGGCCCGGTCGTAGGAAAACAACGCGAGCGCCAGCGCCACCGAGCCCAGCACCAACACCAGGCCGATCAGGTCACCAGACCGGGCGGGGGATTCGGATGGGGCGTCGGTTTTCACACGCGGCATACGGAACGTTCTCCGCCGTTGCGGTGATGACGCAAGCGGTTTGGGGGCCAACCGATGGAGTCGGGCCTCTCTTCGTCTTGGGCGAGGGGGTAGAGGAGGAGGTGCCAGCGTCGCTGGCCCCGGTTCTTTGGACCACGGAGGAGCAGCGAATACGGGGGGTCTCATCTAGCTTTTTGGAGCTTCCTTTGAGCTTGGAGCTTGGAACTCTCCCTGATCGCGACCCCGGAAAGGCCCGGTTCCAGATGCGCCCTTCCCCTACCGCGTTGGTGCCCCTGCAAAAACCCGTTGCCACCGGGCAAATCGCTTGGTACTTCGCCAACCTCGCTGAGCACGGAGAAGGGAACCCAATCTCCCGCTCCCGGCGAAGCCCCATAACGAATCCCTAGCAAAATGTCTTCACCCTTCTCTCAGCCTTTGTTGCGGCGTCTCCGCTGCGGGTTCCGCCCGGCGCACTTATTCCTGGCCGGATGGTTCCTGGCCCTCGGTGTGTTGATGAGTCCAGCGGCCGCCTCGACGCCCCGGACCCTTCGTCCTCAGGCGACGACCCAACCCAACATCCTGTTCATCATTCTCGACGATGTCGGCATCGACCAACTGCGCCCGTTCAATCCGCTGGCGCCGAATCCGGCGCCCACGCCGAACCTGGACGCCATTGCCGCGGCCGGACTCAAGTTCACCCGGTGTTACTCCATGCCGGAGTGTTCGCCCGGCCGTTCGTGTTTCTTTACCGGACGCTACCCGCTGCGCACCGGTGTGACGGCGGCCATCCTGAGTCTCGACCTGACTGGCGCCCAGGTATCCCGCTTTGAAACGACGACGCCCCGGGTGCTCGCCACTGCCGGCTATCGCAATGCGTTGATCGGAAAATTCCACCTCGCCGGACCGGACAACAATCCCGATAATTTTGGGACACCTCAGGCTTTGGGTTGGGACTATTTCAATGGCACTCTCTATGGGGCGCCGGCCTATATCGATCCCACCCTCGGCGGACAATATACGACCGATGCCACGAACTATTGCTGGGGTTTCCCCGTTGGATCGCAACGAGGCGTCGGCTGGTTTCTCACCTCCAGCAATACTGTCGTGTGCCAAGACAACAACGGCCTCGGCTACACGGGGAAGGAGATCTGCACCTTGGGGGGCATCCCCGCGCTCGATGCCAGCGGCCAGTTTGCGGCGAACTGCGCGGCGGCCCAGTCGTCGGGCCGCACGGTCACCTTCACCAACTATAATGGTTATTATATGTGGCCCAAGGCGATCAACGATGGAACCAATGTTACGACCGGGATCGGACGCGGCTATGCCACGATCGATCAAACCGACACCGCGGTGGCCTGGATCCGAGAGCAACAACAGGGCGATGCGCCCTGGATGTGTTCGATGAGCTACTCGGCCATTCACACGCCATATCAGCCGCCGCCGGATTCGTTGTACCCTCCCGGTTTCGTGTGGCCTTCCGAGCTTCCGGAGAATGACTGCAAGAATGCGGGCACCACCAAACTGGTCAGCGACCTGATGGTGGCGGCGATGGACCGGGAAATCGGCCGGCTACTGGTCGAGTCAGGGCTGGCGACGTGGGGAACCGACGGCCAGTTGGAGTACGATCCGGCTGCGACGGATACCATGATCGTGATCGTCGGTGACAACGGCACTTACCTTAGCAGTGTGAACTATCCGTACAATCCGACGCGTTCCAAAGGAAGCCCCTACCAGACCGGCGTCCTGGTCCCTTTGATCGTGGCCGGTCCGGCCGTGGTCAATCCGGGGCGTTCAGTGGATCACATGGTCAGCGCCGTGGATCTGTTTCAACTGTTCGGCGAACTGGGGGGCGTGGATGTCCGTGCGGTCGTCCCTTCGGCTCATATCCTTGATAGCCGCCCCCTGCTGGCCTATCTGACCGACCCCAACCAACCGGCGATCCGCCAATACGCCTTCGCGCAGATGGGCAATGGACTCAAAGCCCCCACGACCCACATTTGGCCGACCGTGGTCAGCTTGGGACCGGAAAGCATTTGCACCGACTCGATTTTCACCTCGCAGAGTCTGGCCGAAACCGAGGGGGGAACTTGGTACGGACCGGGTGGATCCCAGCAGTTTTATTCCTGCTGCGACGTCCGGGCGTCCGACCTCTACACCAACCTCACCCTCTTGCCGATCCGTTCGTGGATGGTGGTGAGCGACCGCTATAAGCTGATTAAGTTTGACCGCGCACCGTGTGATTCGGCCCTGGGTCAATATGAGTTCTATGACCTGACGCCGACCCCGCTCAATCCCATCAATCCGCTGGGCTTGGACAATGCCGGTCACGATCTGCTGACCAATGGGGTGGCGGTCAATCTGACTCCGGAGCAGCAACAACACTACGATGAATTGCTGGCGGAACTGAACCGCATCTTGGACTCCGAGCCTGCGTGTTACACCGATGGCAACCTCGACAAGCAAGTGACCCAATTAGACGTGGACGGCGTCCTGCAATACTGGGGGCAGGCCAGTTGGTTCGATGTTAATAGTGACGGCACCACCGACCAGATGGATCTCGACTGCGTCACGGCCAATCTGGGCAACAATTGTTTGGAAAACGGGGCCGGTATTCTGTGCCCGACGCCGCCCTATCTGAGCAATCTCACGCTCCTGGCCGACCAGGCATTGCAGTTTTTCTTTACCAGCACGCCGGGAACGCCCTTTACCGTCATTGCCACGACCAATCTCTCGTTGCCCACGACCGGTTGGCTGAATCTGGGTCTGGCCACGGAAACGAGTCCCGGGTACTTCCAATTTACCGACGAGCCGGCCACGAATCTCCTGCCACGTATCTATCAAGTGCGCACGCCGTAGCGGTGGTCTCATTGCTGCCGGAGGGAGGTTTGTCCTCGGTTCAACTGAGTCGCTTCAATCCAGCGGCGGAATGCTGGCTCGGATTTCGTCGAGCTTGGCGCGGGTGCCGTGCAGCGCGGTCCAGTGGTGAAGGTAGTTCCAGTCGAGCGTGTCTCCCTGCACCGCGAGGACGTCTTTGACGTCTTCCCAATCCTTCGCGCGAGCCCAGCGGAGTTTCGTAATGATCACATCTTCCGCCGTCAGGATGGAAACGCGGGCGCCCAGCGATGGATAGTCCACGGTCAGCCGGCGCCGAAATCGCTCCTGATCGTGTGCATCCGGGCTGAGGCGAAACACCTCGACTTTGAACTTCTCGTCCTTCGCCACCAGGATATGCCGCAGGGTTCCGGTGACCGTCTCGAAGCTGGCCTGCGGATCGAGGTCAAAGCTGTCCCGCAACGCCTCGAAAAGACGGTCCAATCTCGTCTGATCGCCCTGGACCACGAGGTCGAGGTCCTTCGTTGAACGGGCGAAGCCGTGAACGTTACTGGACGTGGAGCCCACCAGTACGTGAGGCATCCCGGTGGCTTCGAGTGCCTGGGCCACCCGCTTCAGGTGGGGAAGATGGTCGTCGGACATATCAAGCCGGACGGTAGTAGCCGTGGTCGGACAGCTTCCAGCTCTTGCGGATGCGTTTCACCAGGAGCCGCTCCACCTCTTCCACGGTCGCAGTGGGATGCTGCAGTTTCACCCCCAACCGCATCCGTTCGACCGCGTGGTCGTAGAGGCGGATGCCGTCCAGCAGACGCTCCTCAGGCGGTATCCGTCGCGCGCGCAATACCCGCTCGCGGTAAAGGGCGTCCGCCAAGGGCTGGAGGTTGGGGTTCATTCTAGTTGGCGGGTGGTGAACGTGGAGCCAAATACGCGGAAACAAGTGAGGCCAAGTTCCAGTTGGAAACAAGTCAACAACGCGGGTGAGGCACTGGTTGGCTCCAATTTCCCGCTTGTGTCTCCCGCTCCATCGCTCCACCAACACGGCCATGCTTCCCACACGATGGCGGTCCGCAGGCGCACTTGGGCTGCTGGCCGTAAGCCTCCTCGCTCTGCTCGCCCCGTCCGGGAACGCCGCCGAGGCGTCCACGGCGGGCGACGGCAGCGTCACGATCGGACCAGAGTACCGGGTGGACCCAGATCTTACGGACCAGGGCCATCCCAAAGGGCGGAGCTTCGAGTTCACGATGCGTCTGGCCGACAGCAAGATCTTCAAGGGCGACGATCCCACCCTGGAGCCCGCCCGGAAGCCGGTGCGGACGGAGCGGCGGATCTTCGTCTATGTGCCTGCCACGTACCGGGATGGCACCCAGGCGCCGCTGCTCATCATCCATGACGGACCGGGACAGCTTGGCTTGGTGCGTAACGCGCTCGACAACCTAACGATCTCCAAGGATCCGAGCCGTCGGCTTCCGGCGTTCATCGCGGTGGCGGTGGAAAACGGTGGCAACGACGGGAAGAACAGCGAGCGCGGTCTCGAGTACGACACCATGTCCGACCGCCTGGCGCGCTTTATCAACGACGAGGTGCTACCGGCGGTGCGAACCCACCCGGAGATCAAGGCCGCCTACCCGGGCCTCGCCTTTACGGATGATCCCTGGGGCCGGGCCGTCCTCGGCTGCAGTTCGGGCGGTGCGGCGGCGCTGACGATGGCCTGGTTTCGGCCGGACCTGTTTCGGCGTGTGATCGCTTACTCTGGCACCTTCGTGGACCAGCAGGATGACGACGCGCCGGAGGAAGCGAAGTACCCGTACGGCGCGTGGGAGTATCACTCCGCCATGAAACTGATCGAGACCAGCGAAAAGAAGCCGTTGCGCATCTTCACGCACGTTTCCGAAAACGATCTGCGCGCCACCGATCCCGAGGAGACGCAGCACAACTGGGTCATGGCCGGCCAACGGACGGCGGAGGCGCTGGCGAAGAAGGGTTACCCCCATCGCTTCGTTTTCAGCCTAGCCTCCCGACACTGCGATGGCCGCGTGTTCGAGCACACCCTGGCGGACACGCTGGTCTGGGTTTGGCGCGGCTACCCCACCGAGTAGCCGGCTTGGGGATCTAAGAACATCGGCCCCGCCGCATTGGCCAGCGGTGGCGGATCCATGACCTGGTACTTGGGCTACTTGGTATGCGGAAAGACATCGTAGAGCATATAGCGATGGACGGCGAGCACGGGCCACACTGTGATCCTCACTTTGCTCCAAACGCCCCTGGTGACTGTCCACGCACGAGAAAACGGGTTGCAGCGCCTTGTTAGGCCGCATGATGAAGGTCGCCAATGTCAACGTCAGCGACTACCAAGTCAGCCACCATTGCAGGGGCGGTGCTGACTATTCGCCCATTGCGATCCACGATACCCGAAGAACCGTAAGACACAAGATTATCGTGGTTTCCGGCGACATCGGCGCGAACGACTGGCACACGGCTTTCCAAGGCACGAGCGATATCACAAGTGCGCGCCTGTGCTACGATCTCCTCTCCACCCTTCGTCAGCGGCATTCCATTGTTTGTCGGCACAAGAAGGACCCGGGCACCGCGAGACACCATCAACCTCGCAGGTTCTGAAAAAAGGGAATCGCGACAAATGAGGACGCCGAACGTAACGTTGCCGACTGCAAACACTGGCGCCTCGGCTCCGGCCTGGCAAACAGACCGGTTTATGGCGGGGTGCATCTTTCGATAGATGCCAAGGACACTCCCGCGCGAGAAGACCACGGCGGCATTGTAGAGGTACCCGTCGCCGCCCCGCTCGGTGAAACCAACCACTATCGTAACGCGGTCGCTCGCCAGCGGCGCGAGAAGACGATCCAGTCCATCCACGCTCGCGTCGATGGCGACACGCTCTGGACAATCAACGTAATCTGCCAGTCCACCCAATAGGGCCTCCGGACAACAGAGAATCTCCACCCCCAGAGCCTCGCACCGATCAACCTGCTGGCGGATCAGCGAAATGATCTGCGGGTCAGCGCACGCGGCGAGAGGGGCTTGATAAGCAGCAATTTTCACTCGACCTCCAACCGCAGCACGAGTGCGGTCTAACGCCAGCTTCAGGCGCTTGCGAAGCGCAGCGGAGCAAGTCGCCGGCAAGCCGTGTTGGGCGGTACATGGACTGAGGCGGCTGCCTCCAGACTGGCTACCATTCGTTTTGGATTTCCCATTTCCGGAAGCTTCACAACCCTTTACGAGCCACGCAAAATCTTCTCCATCTTCCTGCCCTTCGCCAGCTCATCCACCAACTTATCCAAATACCTAGCCTGCTGCGTCAACGGATCCTCGATGTCCTCCACACGATACCCACAGATTACCCCGGTGATGAGGTGCGCATTCGGGTTGAGGGAAGCCTGTTGGAAAAATGTTTCAAAAGTTGCATTGTCTTTTATTAGTTCCTGAAGCTTCTTCTCATCGAAGTCGGTTAACCACTCTATAACCTGATGCAATTCTTCTTTGGTTCTGCCTTTCTTCTCCACTTTTTCGAGATACATTGGATAGACGGAGGCAAAAGTTATTTTTGCGATCCGTTGATGGTGTGTGTTGGAGTTTTTCATAGCTGCCTCGTATGTTAGCGTTAATCTTTCAAATTATTTCAACTCGGAAATGGATCGCACTGGCTCTCCTTCCACCCATTTGGCTGGCTCTCTGGCATTGTTGTGTCCCCGGTCCATGATGTAACCGACTTCCATTTCGGTCTGACAGAACATCGAAGCCAAGACGGCGGCGAGCGCCGGAGCGCCCGAGGGAGACCCGAGTGCCTCGTGCAGTCCGGACGCAGTGAGGCAATAGAGCATCGCGGCTGGCTGCGAGAGAAACCATCGGATGACCGGACGTCTCATAGAAATCTTCGCTCACAGGACACGCGTCGAAACGCCTAGACCCGAGCTCAGCGACCCGGCCCACGAGACGCGTGAATTGCAACCGCGACGCTCAGGCCGGGTTCGCTGCAGCGGGTTAGGCGGCGTTGTCATCTGGTAACTCAATCTGTGCTACGAGTGGCCCGCGAGGGCCACGCGGTGGTGGCGAAGGCGGGTGCGGCGTCGGCGCGCTGCCGCTGTCTGAATCGTCTCCGAACCTCTTGATGAGAAGCGCCCGCATCTTGTCGAGCGCGTCCTCCTTGCTACTGCCGCTGGCGACTGCGTCCGGCACGTCAGGACAACGAGCAACGAAGTGGTCGCCCCCCTGTGCAAGAATCACTGTGAACTTTCTTTTCACGGCGCGTGCGCGAAGCCGCCTAACAGTATAAATCACCGACTGAACTCCTGTCGGTATATTGATATCACCGCAACGTTGGCCACGCAGCAACCCGTTGTCGAGACGTTTCTTCCAGCGGCCCTTCGAGCGGACGCATCTCAGTTTATTGCAGGCCCGGAGGGACGACCGAAAATAGCCCACCGATTTATCGGTGGGTGGCGGAAGCGGCGAAAGCAAGTCCCGTGAGGGACGAAAGAAAAAGGCCCGTCTTTCTGCCGTCCCTGCCGGGACTCGACACCTCTTTCGCTCCACCCAGCGTTGAAACGCTGGGCTATTCTCGAAAAGTCCCTGACAGGACTGCAATAAACTGAGATGCGCCCCCTTCGAGCCATCGGCGCCTTCTATCCGACGGCCGGATACCGTGGGCGGTCGGTCTATGGATATCACCGCCGACCGGTCTTTCCGTAACTCCTTGAACGGGTGCGATTTTTCCAAGGCTCTTATCGAATATCACCCAATTATACCGACCGACGAGTCCCGCCAGGACACTCTTCGCATGCTCTTCCAGCCGGAAGGGGGCGTAGAAGCCGCGCTTCGTCATTTTTTGCGAGGGACAGAACCCAGCCCAAGGCGGCAACGTGAGATAGGCATGGGAAGCAACGTTTTTCCGGCCAGCGCAGGAATTCCTACCCTGAACGTCGGCCGCGCGAAGGCTTGGTCCCCAATCCTCGGGTCCCCTCCGGGAACAAGTCCGGGAGGTGATGCGATTCGATCATGACGCGCCTCGAACCGAACGAGCCTACTATCCGTCGGTTTCCTCGCGGCCCACGCGAATCTGGCGGAGCGCGAGTCTGTGACTCGCAGCCTTGTCCCGGCTCTTCAGGCTCCAGTTCATTCCCTCGCCCTCCCGGTCACCACGTTGCTGCGGGTCACCGACCCGCGCTTCTGGAGTTGCGGCTCCGCCGCGCGGTGCCTTTTGCGATCTTTGGTGGTTCCATCCGCCTCCGTTTTTAGGGGTCAACCTGGCTGCTTCCGACTAGCGTTTCCTCATGCCTCCTGATCCTCCCGCCACGGCCCGGGTCCTTGGGGAACCGAATCCGATCCATAAGGATTGCCCACCGCTCAACGGACAGTCCCCGCCGGAGGCCAAGATCGCTCTCTTCCGCTCGCTGTTTCGGGGACGAGAGGAGGTCTATCCCCGCCGCTTTGAAAGCCGGCGCACCGGAAAATCCGGCTACCAGCCGGCCTGTGGCAACGAATGGGTTCGCGGGATCTGCGAAAAGCCGAGGGTCAAATGCTCGGAGTGTCCCCACCAGCGGTTCTTGCCGGTGACGGATGAAGTGATCCGCTGGCATCTTTCCGGCCGTGATCCCGCCGGAAATCCCTTGGTGATGGGCGTCTATCCTCTCCTGCGAGATGAAACCTGCCAGCTCCTGGCCCTTGATTTCGATGGTGAGGGGTGGGTGGACGACGCAAGGATCTTTCGCGCCACCTGCGCGCACCATCAGCTTCCCGTCGCGTGCGAGCGATCACGGTCGGGGCAGGGGGCGCATTTTTGGTTTTTCTTCGACGAGGCGATTCCGGCTGCCTTAGCCCGAAAACTGGGGTCGTTTCTCCTCACCGAAGCGATGGAAGCGCGCCCCGAGCTGGGGTTGAAATCGTATGATCGCCTCTTTCCCAATCAGGACACATTACCGAAGGGCGGCTTCGGAAGTTTGATCGCCCTTCCTCTCCAACGCGAGGCGCGGAACCGCGGAAACAGCGTGTTCGTGGACGAAACGCTCACGCCTCACCCGGATCAGTGGGCGTTTTTGGCGACGTTGCCTAAGATCAGCCGTCCAGACATCGAATCGTTAGTGCGTGAGGCGGAGGGGCGGGGGCGCATACTGGGAGTGCGTTTCGTGCCCATCGAAGAGGAAGACCGCGACCGTCCGTGGACCGCGCTTCCTTCTCGGTGTCACCGCGAGGAACCCCTTCCAGGGAAACAACCCGACTGCGTCGAACTGGTGTTGGGGGATCAAATCTACCTGGCGAAGGAAAACCTTTCTCCCGGTCTTCGGAATCGGTTGGCACGCCTGGCCGCGTTCCAGAATCCAGAATTCTATCGGGCCCAGGCCATGCGCCTTTCGACCCACGACAAGCCCCGGATCGTTGCGTGTGCCGAGGATCTACCGGGCTACCTCGGCCTGCCGCGCGGATGCTTGGAGGAAGTGGAACAATTCTTAGGATCATTAGGCATCCAATCCGTCATTCGCGATGAACGAAACCAGGGAAAGCCGTTGCCGTGTTCATTTCGAGGTGAATTGCGCCCGGAACAACGGGCGGCGGCCGAAGCCCTCATGTTACACGATACCGGCGTCCTGGCCGCCAGCACCGCTTTTGGCAAGACCGTCCTGGCGGCTTGGTTGATCGCCGCCCGCGGGGTCAACACGTTGGTACTAGTTCATCGCCAACAACTACTCGAACAGTGGAGCGAACGACTGTCCGTGTTTCTCGATTTGCCGTCCAAGTCGATGGGATGTTTAGGCGGCGGGCGGCGACGGCTGACCGGGGTCTTGGATGTGGCGTTGATCCAAAGCCTGGTTCGCAAGGAGGTGGTGGACGATTGCGTCGCCGAATATGGCCATCTGGTGGTGGACGAGTGCCATCATCTGTCGGCCCGGAGTTTCGAACTCGCGGCCCGCCGCGCGAAGGCTCGCTATGTCCTCGGATTGTCCGCAACGATTACCCGAAAGGACGGTCATCATCCGATCATTTTTATGCAATGCGGCCCGGTCCGTCATCGGGTGGATGCACGACAGCAGGCGGCGGCCCGGCCGTTTACCCACGAAGTGATCGTCCGGCCCACGGGATTCAGGACGGTGGAAGCGGCGGATCCTGATCCGCGAAGGGAGTTTCAACGGCTGAATCAGGCCCTTGCCGCTGACCCGGCGCGGAACACCCTGATCTGCGACGATGTCATGGCGGCCATTCAGGATGGACGCTCGGCCCTGGTGTTGACCGAAAGGACCGATCATCTCCAAGCGCTGGCCGGACGCCTGCGGCTCGCCCTTCCGGAGTTGGTGGTTTTGCGCGGTGGACTTAGCCGTCGCACTCGTCGTGAGGCGTTGGATCGGCTGGCGGAAACTCCAGCCGGAGCCGGGCACCTTATTCTGGCCACCGGGCGTTTCATCGGTGAGGGCTTCGATGACCCGCGACTGGACACGTTGTTTCTAACGTCGCCCGTTTCCTGGAGGGGAACCATTGCCCAATATGCCGGACGCCTGCATCGCCTCTACGACCGGAAACGCGAGGTCCGGATTTTCGACTATGCCGACCTCGATGTTCCGATGCTGAGTCGAATGTTCGACCGGCGGTGTCAGGGATATGAAGCGGTGGGTTACACCATCCTATTGCCGGCCAGCGCGCTTCCCGGCTGGCCGGTCGAAGTGCCGCTGCCCGTGGCCCCGGCCTGGAAGCGTGACTACGCCGCCAGCGTCCAACGGCTCGTGCGTGATGGCGTCGATCCTCCGCTGGGAAGATTGTTCGTGAAGGCCACGGGAGACGTTTCACACGACGCCGAGGGCGTCGAGCGGGCTCGGAGCGCTTCCGAGGCGTTTCTGTTCCGGCGCTTGGAAACGCTCCCGCAAACGGCCGGGCGATTCCGCTTGAACGTGAGTTTGCCTATTCCTTTCGACGACCGCGGCCAGATGGAGGTGGATCTGTTCGCAGAAGACCCCCGCCTGGTGATCGAGATCGACGGCGCCCAGCATCTGGGCGACGCGACCGCGTATCGACGCGATCGCCGTAAGGACCTCTTGCTCCAGGAACAGGGCTATTTCATTCTTCGCTTTCTGGCCGACGACCTGGGGAAAGAACTAGATGCCACCCTGGACACCGTCCTGCGGGCAATCAGTCATTGTTCTCGACGGTCGAGACACGCCTGACCTATCTCCAAATCTATTTAGAAAGGACAAAAGCATGCCGCCTCCTAAAACGCCGGGGACACCGATCACCCGTTATCGCGAAGGCAAGAGAACACGTCCAACTGCGGTCGGAATGTTGCTGGAAGGTGATTCCTGGTTCGCCTTTCCGATGTGGCTTCGCACGAACGTGGCCGCCGAACTGAAGAACACGTTCCAGAAGAAGATGGTGCAGTTGGACCTGTCGGCCAACGGTGATGAAGCACGCGAGATGTTGTGCGGAAAACAATTCGCCCGGCTGTGGCGCCTCCTCGCCGAGGAACGGTTGACCTTCGACTGCATTCTCTTCAGCGGCGGGGGTAACGACATCGTTTCCACCAATCTGCCGGTCTTGTTGAGGGAATATCAGCCGGGAATGACGTGGGAGGATTGTTTGAACATGCCCCGTTTTATCCGGCGCTTGCAAGAGATCGAGCATGCTTATCAGGACCTCGCCGATTTGCGGGACGATCATCAGGAGAACGCGTGGATTGTTACGCACGGATATGACTACGCCACTCCGTCCGGAAAGGGCATTCGCATCCTGGGTCTCGAAGCCGCCGGCGGCTGGCTGCAAAAGGTCATGAAGTCCCGTAACATTCCCGCGAAAATCCAGCAAGAACTGTTGAATCATATGCTCGCGAGCTTCGACGATATGCTGATCCGGCTCAGCCAATCGCACCGAAACTGGAGGCACGTCCGAACTCAGGGAACGCTGCGGGACAGCGAATGGGGTGACGAATTGCACCCGACGAGCCCCGGCTTCAAGAAAATCACGGCTCAATTCGAGAGCGCCCTGCGCGAGGTGTTTCCACAGCTTTGAAGATCTCTGGTGGGCGGGAGCCCAAATCAACTGGTCCGGCGCCAACTGGGAGCTGGGGCTTTTGCTTTCCACGATCGATGCCCTGTCCCTGATGGATTCTCTTTCCACGATCGAGAGGGCATCGGTCCGCCATTGACCCGCAATGCGCGCTGCTGGATCCGATGCCTTGTTCCAGCGAGAACCTCGGATGCCGGCGTGCGGGACGCCCGAGAGGACCCGGCCTCGGCAAGAACAAGCCTTGACGATGCCAGCAGGCGGAACCGACGCTCGACCAGATGAAGGCTGACCAATCTCCATCTTCCTCTTTCAGGGAGCCCAAAAGCAAGCTTCTCTCCGGTCGCACGAATCAGCCGCGAGTGATCCAACCGATCGTCACCCGATTCGCCTCGTTCGCCGACGTGGAGGCCGCGGACCGCGCTTGGCAACGCTCTCTAACACCGCTCGAGCGGCTGCACCAACTTGAACTCGCTCGCCAATACGCTTATGGCCCTACCTCATCTCAGCGACGACTTCCGCGACTTCCTAATCTGTCTAAACGAAGCTGGGGTTGAGTTTTGCTTGCCAATAAGCAAGCGAGCGGGCGTTTGAAAGACTTGGCCGATCTTGAACAACTGACAAAACCTGGATGAGTCGCCGGCTTCGTCTCCAAGGCCATGAGCTCATCAAACAGGGAGGCAAGGGACAGGACGTTTGTTGATTGATGAGGGAAGCGAAATCGCTCGGCATCGGTTGGCCAATCGGGGAGGAGAGGGAATGAAGGCGGGGGACGGTGGCGATTTCCACAGGAGCGAGTTGAGGCAGGTGCAAGTGGTCCCCTTGACACTCGTCCCTGTTCGCCGGCGCTAATAAAAGGCCCGCCCCCACAGAGGAGCGCTACGCCCCAGGCAGCCTGCTTTGGAATCCCACACGTCGATGGGAACCTGTCGGGTCGTGAAGTGATCGCGGTGCTGGAACGGATGCAGATTTGGAGCGGGCGCTTGCGGGACACGGATCTGGGCCGCCCGGCGCTTCCTGGGAGCTTGGAGCTTTCGCTCTCGTCTGCGCGGCTCGGATTCGTTCGCCCCTCCGGGGTTTGGCGGGGAATTTGGCGTGGGTTACCCACCGTTGAAACGGTGGGCTATTTTCAGATATCCCGATCG
>CAYYSX010000072.1:16037-23420 GCA_964474315.1 uncultured Verrucomicrobiota bacterium
ACCGCCGGAGGGATGGGGGCTCCGTTGGACGAGCCGGGCGAAGGAGCGGTAAAGCGAACGAAGGCGCCGGAACTTCCGTCCGTGGCGCGACCTTCACTAACGTTCGATTGCTGGCGTCCGAAGATCACGAGATCCACGGGAGTGCCATCCGGGGCGAACAGAGCGATGGCCTCGCCGTCACCCGAGAGTCGGAAGTTCACGTGCAGGTCGGGGACCGTCGGGGAATTCTGCCGCGACTGGTTGTCGGCCCAAACCAGCAGGTAACCCCGGGCGGGAAGGCTGTAACCGGGCGGAATGACGAACTTGGTCCGATCTTCCGGCGCATTGGACAAAATATAGCCGGCCAGGTTGACCGGCAGGGTATTGGGATTGAACAGCTCGAACCAATCGTCGTACTCGGGGTCGTTCGGAGGACTCGATGGGTCGGCGATCCGGTTATTCAGGGCCATCCATTCGTTGATGACGATGGGAAGCAGGGGAACCACCAGCGAGTTGGGCGCCGCCGGGGTTGGGGTAGCGAACTCCCGGTCATCGTGAGGTGAGGCGTCGGGATAGTGTCCGAGGGAACGTCCGCGTGGCAGGCTATTCCAGCGCAGGAAATCGACGACCTGAGTCTCGACTCCGGCCCGCCGGCTTAGGTAAAGCGCGCCCGGGCCGGCCGACGGGCGGAACGACGTGCGCGGGTGGAGAAGATCGTCGAGAGAGCCAGTTCCATCGAGGGTTATGAGCAGGAATTGTCCGGGAGCGAGGATCAAGCCGTCCGGGAAAGCGTCCCGCTGCAGATTGTCGTGAGTGTCGCTTAGGAACAGTCCGCCCAAATCCAGGGAATTGGTGCCGGCATTGTAAAGTTCGGCCCACGGCGTGCCGACTTCGGGATCGGGGAGGACTTCGTTGATCCAAAGGGCGGGAAAGGCCGGCCGGATCCCGGCGGTGGTGTTGGGATAACCGGGGGTGTACTCGTCGTGGGAATCTTTGGGCGGCTTGAGATCGGCCACTGCCTCGACGGCCCCGTCACCCAGACGAGCGATCACCGCGTCGCCATTGGTGGAACTTAGATACCAGAAGCTGAGGGTGATCACCTGATCGGGGGCGAGACTGGCCACGGCTTGAATCAGGGCGTTGGTGTCGCTGCCCGTTCCACCCACGGGGGAACGCAGACGGAGGGCGCCGGTTCCGGTATGGGCAGGCAAACCGGCAGTTTCGCTCGCCGAATGGCCTCCGGTGGCGGTCCAGGTGCCGGGTAGCGGTTCCTCAAATCCGCCGTTTTGTAACAGGTTGGGCCCCACCTCGGCGACGTCGCCGGCGACGAGCATGAGGTCATCGAGGATGACTTCTCCTCCTGGATTCATCCGGCTGAAGACAAAGGGGGCGCGGAAGCCGGGGGCTAGATAATTTCCCGTGATCCGTGAACCATCGACGGACAACTGGCCGATAAAGCGCTCGTTGGCGTCAAACTGGAAGCGGATCTCTGAACCGTTTTGGGAAACAACGGTCAGGGGTAAACTCTGGTCCGGGTCGCTTTCGTCGAAGAGAAAGTCGGCGAAGACCGTTCCGTTTTCCCTTCGGAAGCGGACTCCGCACGGGAACGGCGTTCCGTCGAAGGTAATGGCGCCCCAGTACCGGCCGGGGAAATCCAGGAGATCGGTGACCGGAGGAAAACTGCTAAGATACAATTGGACCGATGCGTTGGTACCCACCGTCCCGGTCGCCTGGACCCATTTCCAGTTCAGTGCGTTGGGATCACGCGGCGTCACGATTCCCCAGTTGCCCACCCGTTCGTCCTCGGAACGCGAGGCATCGATCAATTGCAGCGAAGAACCGGCTCCGGCGGCGGCCGCCGGCCAGGGCGGATCGGGTGAATAGGTGACCGCCGTCACCACCGTCTCGGCTTCCGGCGGCAGACCGGGTCGGATTAGCCGCAGGGTTTCCCCGTCCGGAGACAGGGTTCCTCCAAACTGCCCGTTGGCCCAGGCGCGCGCCGGATCATAGGTCGAACGGAAGAGGCCGGAGTCGGCCACCACGACCCACGACTGGCCGGGATACAGGAGGGCACCGGGTGGAAACGTGTATCCGAGACCATCGATCCGCCATCCCGACAGATCGAAGGAATGGGTGGGGGAGGCGTTGAGGAGTTCGACAAAGCCCGCGCCCGGAGTCGTCGGGCGATAGTGAATTTCGTTGAAGACCAAACGATCCTCGGGGGGATCGTCGGACCCGGTAAAGCGGACGGAAATCTGCCGGGTCGTTCCCGCGATGACCTCGCCGCGACCGTCCAGAGCCTGCACCTGGATCGAGTTGTTGCCGGGATTCAGCAGCGTTTCCACTGCCCAGGAGGTGTCGGAAGTCCACCGAACCGGCACCTCCACGCCGTTCACGCGCAAGGTGTGGACGGTCAGGGGAGCGTTCCCTGTCAAAGTGACCCAGTTCACCGGGCGCGCTCCGCCAGTCAGATCCTCGGCGCGCGCGCTGAAGGGGGCCGTTACTCGTCCAACCACGGATCTAAGATAGGCGATGCGAGTCCGAATCCAGGTCTTGATCGGAGTGGGCGGCGTAGCGGAGACCCCGGCCGCCTGGAAGGCGGCGAATCGGGCGTCCAAGAGCGTATTGAGGCGATTGGTCTCCATGGGGCCATCGGTAATTTCTCGCAAATACCGATAATAGGCCCGCCGATACTTTGGAGTGGAGTAGATGCGTCCCATCGGGCCGTCGCTCCCGTTGTATTCGAAGAGGTCGTCACCGCTTGGACCCGACGAGCCGGAATTGCCGAAAACGATGTTGGCGTCCCACATGATCAACTGCCAGCGGCCCCGCTCCGGCCGGTAGGCATACATGTTCTGCGCATTGCGGTGACCGAAGCTGTCCCAGTTCCCGACTGCGTGGTTGAGGGCGAACGTTTTGATCCACATGTCCATGTCCGCCTCCTGCTCCAGTGCGTGCGTAAAGACCGCATCGTCGCCCGGGGTGTTGGCCGCGTCGATCAGGGCATAGAAGTGGCGGTAATCATTGACGGTTCCATTGGCCGCCCGGGGCTGCCAGTTCCACCGGTAACGAGCCATCTTGCGCGCGCCTCCGGAGGTCCGGTAATCGTTCAGGTCCGCCCACGACAGATTCTGAAAGTCCAGTCGCTGGCCGGTCTCCCCGCTAAATTCGAACCAGGGGTTGATCTTCCTCAGGTCGCCGTCCGGATCGTCGGGGTAATAGGAGCGGATGAAGTCGCCGCTGCCCACTTGCGTGTCTTCCATCAGCCTCCGGCGCAGGGACCCGTTGACATAGACGTTCACATAGCGCCGGTACAACCACGGGAGGCCGAGTTGGCGGGCCATCCAGTACACCGTTTGCTCCCGCTGGATGGTGCTGTCGTCGAAGGAGCCGTTGCCGGGACCATGGACCTTGTTGAAGCTATCGGTGCCGAGGAGAAGATCGTCGCCGGGGAGGCTCCAGACGTAATGGCAGTCGCTGGTGGGGCTGGCGAAGTCCTGATGATACGGGCTGCCGGCGAAGCGGAATCCCGCTCCGTGGATGGCGCGAAAGTTTCCATATACCAGGGTGCCGTCCACGGGCTCATTGCTTAGGTTGGGCCGGTTGCTCCAGGTGGTGGTGCCCCGACGAGTGAGCCAAATACGATAGGTGCCGAAGGCGTTTCGGGCCGCGGTCTCGCCAAACCGGATCAGGCACTCTCGGTTGGGCGCGCCGGCGGGAAAATCTCCGGTGGCGGGGGACGGGGCGGCGTCGGTGGCTTGGATCCAGAACGCCACCACGACCCCGCCCAACTGTCCGGGAATGGTCGCGCTGAACACGCCGTCTCCTGCACGGGCATCCCCGCCCGTGCCGTCGTCGCGCAGGGGCAGCGTGGTGTATTCCAGGAAGGGATCGGCCCGCCAATTCAGCGTGAGGACGGCGAGGCCATCCGGGTCGTCCGCGCGGATCGAAACGACGGCCGGTTCACCGGGGGCCGGCAGCACGGGTTCGTGGCGAACGTCGGTCAGAGCCGGAGGAGCGTTGTCCACGGCCCGCGAATTGCGCGCGCCGGGCGTTCCGCCGCCTTCCGGCACGTCCAGTCGCCCGGTGGCTTCGAGCCAGTTGCCCCGGACGCGGAGCAGTACTTCCGGCCAGCCCGTCAACCAGCGCACCCGGGCCCGGAGCGTGACGGTGTCACCGGGGGTCAACGGACGCTGGAAACGGAACCGGACCCGGTTGGCGCCCGTGTCGAGATTGTTGCTGGCGCGAATGTGCAGCGAACGGGAGCTGCCGTCCCCCTCGGTGGTTTCCAGGCTGGAACGGATGTGCGTTCCCTGCGCGGTGAAGCCGGGCGTGGCGCCTTCGAAGTCGCCATTGGTGACAGCGTTGGTTCCTGCCGGTCCAATCACTTCCACGTTGTCGATCAAGCATTCTCCTTCGCCCAATAGTCCGACGTGCAAGGAATCGGCCGTGCTCCCTCCCAGGTCGAGCACGCCGGTGTGCTCGATGGTTGTCCAGCGGCCGCGGCGGCTTTCGTCGCTGTCCGCCCAGTTGGCCCCGAAGCGCCGGTTCGCCCGAGCATCCACCAGCTCGAGGCTGCTACCTCCTCCGTCGGCCCAGTATCCCCATTGGCCACCCGTGCGATAATGAACTTCATCGACCGGGGCAAACGTGATCCGCAGGCCGGCGCCATCGGGAATCGCTTCGGGCCGTTCCAACACCAGGCGTTCACCGCTGCCCGAGAGGTTACCCTGAAAATTACCCACGCAGTTGGCCGTGTTCAGGTTCGGATAAACGGAGCGCAGCCGCGTCGCTTCGCCGGCCACCACCAGATAACCGCCAGCCGGAATCTGCGTTCCCGCCGGAAAATCAAACTCCACGCCGCCGGTGATCCGCCAACCGGCCAGGTGGATGGGGTTGCCGCTCACATTGTGCAGTTCGATGAACTCCAGGTCGTTGTCGTCCGACAACGGATTATACATCAGTTCGTTGAACACGATGCTGGCAGGTTGGGGCAGGGAATTGAAAGCGCTGGGAGTCGGACTGGAAAGGGTGTAATAATCATCCGTTCCATCCGCGGATCGTCCGTGTGAAACACCCGGTGCCGTCACCTCGAAACGGACCGCATCGATCACCGCTCCGCCGTCGGGCGAGCCCACGGGCGAACGTAGAAAGATCGCCTCGGCATCGGCTCGCAGGGGAAATCCAAGTTGTGTCGTCGTGAGATGAAGGAAGCCGCCGGCGGCCAGAACCGCACCCGGCGGGAAAACATAGGATGGGTTCAACCGATCATAGCCGAGCCGACAACCGGCGAGATCGACGGGCAGGGGACCCCGATTGAACAGCTCGACGAACGGTGCGGGACCCGTGGCGCCGGCCCGGGCCATCAACTCGTTCAACACCACCTGACGGCGCGGGCTGGTGTCGGCAAACTCCCAGGCACCCGGCGATCCGCCCGGTCGCGCGCTGGCGGCCCAGGCTCGGGGATCGGCTTCGCCGTAACTGGGCCGCACCAAGGCCAGTGAATGTCCGCTGCCGTCCGCCGCCAGAGGCCAGGGGAACTTGTCGTTGTATTCCATCTCGAAATACACGGCCCCTCGTTCACTCAGCAGTTTCACCTCCCCCGAGCTGTTCGGCAGTGCCTGCGCAAAACCACCCACCACATTGGTCAATCCATAGATCGCCGTAATATGCGAGGGATTCGGGGCGACCAGCAGGAATCCGCCACCCGACAGAATCGTGTTCGGAGGCAGCGTGTATTCGTAAGCACCGGAAATCCGCCAGCCGGAGAGGTCTTCGAAGTACGGTTGCGAGTTGTAAAGTTCGATAAACTCCCCGTTGCGTCCATCCGGTCGGTCGGCCGGATGATACATTACTTCGCTGATGATGATGGCCGACCTCCGGCTGGTGGGACCGGGCGGCTCGATCCGCTGGGAAAACGGAGCGACCCGATCGGTTTCACCGACGTCGGCGAGGTCGGTAAACAGGGCCCGGGTGGCGGTGGAAGCATTCCGGCTGGTGACGGCGAATCCGACCAGAGCATTGGTCAGGCTGACCGTGTTCGATCCCAGCGTGGTCCAGGACAGACCATCGTAGCTGGCGAACCCGGTGAAGAGATTTCCGTCGCGACGGAGACGAAGCCAGGCGACGGGGAGGTTGGGCGGAAAGAAACCCGCCTGTTGAGCGAGGGTTCCGGTCCCGGTCCGGAAGGAAAAGTGGGACCCGGCGGCCGTGGGGGAGGTCAGCGTTGCCGCGAACGGGGCGCCGGACTCCAGGCTTTCCCGCACCATCAACCCGGCCCGGGCCAACGCGTCAGTGTTGTCGAGACCAGCCACCCGGACCTTGAGGTCGAAGTCGTTGGTCAAGACTGCCGCCGCCAAATGGAATTGGTCGGCCCGCTGACCAATCCCGGTTCCGGCACCATCGACGCGTACGAACGCGCCCTCGACCACGGTGGACCCGGGCACCGCGGGGCTGCCCACGTCGGCCGGATTCAGTCCCGTCGGATCGAGGGCTGCGGCCGGGAGGCTGAAGGCGCACAGCAAGGCCCCGGCCTCAACGGCCAGGAATAGACGGCGAAGTCGCTTCATCATCGGAAGAAGGAATGGTGAGCATCAATTGTTTCGGAAATGTTACGGTTGGACAAGGGCAGAGAATAGGAGCCAGGGACAGAGGGGCGCCTCTCGAATTTGTCCTTACGGAGACCGCGATGGGGACAGGGGGTGAAAGCTCCAAGTTCAAAATTCAAAGCTCAAATGAAGCTCCAAAAACCAAGCTCCAAAGAAGTTCCCAGCTCCAACCTCCCGGTTTCCGGTCGAACCGTCTCTGGGACCGAAGTCTTGGAGGGCTGGAATGCTTGAGCCTTGGCCCCGAAGAGCTTTTTTTGAGCTTGAGTTTTGGCCTTTGGAACTTCCGCACCTGCGTTAGCTGCCCTTGGCTCCACGGGCGGCAGGAGCGCGGGCGGCTCGCCCGCCGCCGGCCTTTTGGGTGAAGGCAGGTGGAATCACAGCGTGACAACTGCTCTGTCCCCAGTCGCCTCCCACTGAGGACAGGACACTTATCTTTTGCTCTCCCCTGTTATGCCTTTCTGGCCTCCAGTCGCCGAGGGCTGGCGGAGCCAGAGATCCGAATGGGCCAAACCAAAATTAGCCCGTCGCCGGGCCGTCAGTCGGAATCCGCTGGCGGCAAGAAGTTCGTCCGGCGGGGTCAGGCAGGAGGCAGATAGTCCCGTTGCCCGGCGGAAAAACTGATACATCAACGCTAATACCAGGCGGGCACGCCACTTTTGCCAGCCCTGCTTCGGTTCACAGAAATCCGCCAGCAACCACTGTGCGTCGGGCGTCGTACTCGCGGAGATCTTGGCCACCAGGCCTTCCAGTTCGTCGCGCCGGAAACAGTCCAGAAAGAAATGAGTGACCACCAAAT
>CAYYSX010000073.1:0-23365 GCA_964474315.1 uncultured Verrucomicrobiota bacterium
TGTCGTCTGGGGACAGACGACTCTACAAGGTGGGAAGGGACGGTTCATGGAGAGCCAAAGACCCAAGCTCCCAACTCCTGGGGTTCGCTCGAACCGTCTCTGGGAGCGAGGTCTTTCTTTGGGGGGGCTTGAGCGCTTGAACGTTGGAACTTGGAGCTTCTTTGGAGCTTGGACCTTGGCTTTTGGAGCTTGAGGAAGGGGACGGGCCGCTCTTTGGCCTCGGCCCGCAGTTTAAGGACTCATTCTGCACTACTTCGGCAGCGCCTTGATGAACTCGTCCGCCTGCCGGATGGAATGATTCATCTGTTCGAGCAGTTGGGTAATGTCATTCTGGATGTTGCCGGCCTCTCCGCGTAGGGCACCGATGGCCGCCGCGTTCAAGTTGTGCTTCAGGTAAAGCACCTGCTCCTTTAACTGTCCGAGCACCGGTTGCATGCTGGCTTCGGCCGATTTGAGTGCCACCGAGAGCTGTTGGTACTTGGCCCGTGTCTCGTTGAGCTGCCGCCGGCTGTTCGACGCGTAGGTGTCGTTGGTGAACTGGGCGATTTCCTTCTCCCACTCGACGAAGAGATCATTGGCAATCTGGTCCATGTCGCGAATGCGTTTCTGGACCACTCCGGCCGCCTTGTCCGCCGATTCATAGTCGTTCTTGAGCTGGTCATACGTGGATTCGAGCTGGCCGCCATCCACGGCGTACATCTCGCGCAAGCGGGTTAGTGCGTCTTTGAACTCAGTGGCTGCCTCGTCCTGGCTGTCGCGCGCCTTCTCGACCGAACTCTTCAGGAGGTCGCGTTTCTCCACCCCGAATTTCTCCATGGTGGCGTAATAAACCGACTGGCATCCGGAAACGACGAGGGTCAAGGCCAGCAACAAAACCGGAAACACCGGGGACTTCACGCGCTGGAGCGTAATAGGGGCAATCCGGCCGGCAATCCAGAAGCCGACGCGGGCGTCTGGACCGAGCGCATCTTGACACTGTCCTTAAAGCCGCGGAGTGAGCCCAAAGAGCGGCCCATCGCCTTCCGCAAGCTCCAAGGTTCAAGTTCTCAGATGAATCTCCCGCCGCCGCTACGCCGCCCGGATGCGGACCACATGAACCGGACGGTCGCTGCCCCCAATGACCTGTTGGGCCACCGAACCGAACAACGCCGACAACGCCGCCCCGCGTCCGTGCGAAGCGAGACAGATCACGTGGGCCCCAAATTGGCGGGCGTGATTGAGAATGGCGCCCGCCACATCGGCCTCCGCTTCCACGATCACTTCGGGCGTGATGCGACGCCGGACCGCCTCGGCCGGGAACAGGCTGCCCAGTTGGCGGCGGGCATGGCGCATCAATTCGCGATGTTCGCCCGGCGACAGGACCGGGCGCACCGCGCGTCCGCCCAGCAGGCTGAAGGCCCGTTCGACCGGGGGAACGAGGTGCAGAATGCGCAGCGTTCCTCCCAGCGGCAGCAAGGCACACGCGGCGGGAATGGCCCGATTGCCGAGCGGCGAGAGGTCGGTGGTCACCAGCACCCGGCTCAAGGGCGGGATCCGGGTCCGGGCCAGGTTACGGGCGCGCGCCGGGACCACGGCCACATTGACCGGGGCATCCGCCAGGAGCGCCCGCGAGGTCGATTGATGCCAGAGCCGGCTGAGTCCCCGATGTTGATGGGTCCCGGTAATGACGAGATCCGCCTGCTGTTTGCGAGCCAGCTCAATCAGCCCTTCGGCCGGCGTCTGACCCGCCGGAACGACGCTCAAGGTGAAGGGATGCGGGTCGAGTTGCGCACTCACCTTTTCCTTCAGCTCCGATTGCACCCGGTTCCCCGGAGTTCCCGGGGCCGGATCGTCGTTGTCGTCCTCCCCACCCGTGACGTGGACGGCCCGAAGCTCGCAGCGGCCCACCGCGGCCAGTTCACGAGCCAGGCCCAGTGCCGCGTCGCTCGACTCCGAAAAATCCACCGCCGTCACCACCCGCAGCGGACGGGTTCCTTCGATCCACTCCAGGAAGGGTTGAGCCTTGCGCACCACCAGGGTGGGAACCGGGAGCGACTCGGCCAGCCGGTCGGCCGTGCTGCCGAGCAACGCCCGGGCGAGGGCCACCCGCCCAATGGACGCCACCACCACCATTCGCGTGGATCCCGGCTTGGCCATCCGGCGCAACACATCGGTCGGCGTCCCCATCTCGATCAGGCTGCGGACGACCGTCCCTTGGTTCCGGAGCTCGATCGCGGCCTTCTCCAATTGCTCGCGCAGCACGGCCTCGACCGGCAGCCAGACCTCCGGGCTGATGCCCTGGTCCACGGGGGGGAAGGTCGCATGCACCAGCGTGAGGGAATCGTTGAATCGGCGGGAAAGGGCCGCGGCGACCTTCACTGCATCGGTGGCATTCGGGCTAAAATCAGTGCCGCAAAGGATATTCATTGGAGAAAGGGTTGAGGCATAGAGTCATCGTCTCACAATCGCCAAATTCTGCCAATCGCCCTTTCGTCGTTACTGGAGTTACCACACCACTCACATGATCTCGCCCAAGACCGCGCTGGTTCTGTTGATCGGCGTCATTGGGGTCGGGGCTAGTGTCACGGCACCGGAAACCCGTCGATCCGAGGCGGCAGAAGAGCCGCTGGTTTTTCCCGGAACACACTGGAAGACCAGCCATCCGGCGAGCCTGGGGCTGGATGAGGCCCGCCTGGAGCAGTTGGCCCGCAACGTGGGTGGAGATGGCTGCGTGGTCTGGAAAGGCCTCCTGGTGAAGTCCTGGGGCGATATCGCTTCCCGCAAGGATTGGGCATCGGCGGCGAAGCCCGTTCTCAGCACGCTGCTGCTATTGGCGGTGCAGGAAGGCAGGCTTCCCAGTGTCGATGCCCGGGTCGCCAATGCCGGCTGGGCCTTCGTTCCCAAGGATGCGGACCTCACCTTCCGTCAGCTCGCCAACATGGTCAGTGGGTACAGTCGCGGAGAAGCACCGGGAGCAGCTTGGGCCTACAACGACGTGGCGATCGAACTTTATGCGCGGTCGTTGGAACGGGTGTTCCAGCAACCGCTCGAGGCCGCTTTCCAGCAGCGCCTGGCGCCATTGCAGTTCGAGGATGAGCCCTTTCTCGGTTCCCGCCGCGGAGTGGGGGTGGCGGCCAGTCCCCGCGATTTTGCGCGCTTGGGATGGTTGTGGCTGAACCGCGGCCAATGGAATGGACACGCGCTGATCGCCTCCGCTCTCTTCACCAACTGCATTCGTCCGGGCGTTGCGGCTACCCTGCCCCGGACGACGACCGCGGGCGAAGACTACCTCAAGGTGGGCAGCTACGGCGGTGGGACGGACCAAACGCCACAGGGTCCCGGGGTGTACGGTTTCAACTTCTGGTTCAACGAACGGTTGCCGGATGGTCAGCTCGTCTGGCCGGCGGCTCCCCCCGACACGTATCAGGCCAACGGAATGTGGAACCGGGATACGGTCACCGTCATTCCGAGCCGGCATCTGGTCGTGGTGATCCGGGGCGGGCATCCGGGCCCGTTCGAGCCCGGTGCCGAAGGGGGCTTCAATGAGAATCTCCGTTTGCTACTGACCGCCGTGGGATCTCCCCACTGATCGATCGAGGTTTTGGAGTTTCCTCCCACCGGCGGCCCGCATTTTTGAGCTTTGAGCTTTGAACTTTGAGCTTCGCCCTCCCGCGCTCGCCGCCCCATGTCCCCATTCGGCTCGGTCCCTCCCTCCGAATCGGTCTTGCACGGAATCCGACCGTGGCCATGCTCCGCGCCCCGTTATGCTCAAAGCCGGCATCGTCGGACTCCCCAACGTGGGCAAGTCCACTCTGTTCAACGCCGTTACCCGTACCCGCAAGGCTCCGGCGGCCAATTACCCGTTTTGCACCATCGACCCCAATGTGGGTGTGGTGACCGTGCCGGATGACCGGCTTCCCATCCTGCAGAAGATCGCCCGCACTCAGGTGGTGATTCCCGCGGCCATCGAGTTCGTGGACATCGCCGGTCTGGTGAAAGGCGCCAGCGCCGGAGAAGGCCTGGGCAACAAGTTCCTCAGCCACATCCGCGAAGTGGATGCCATCGTCCAGGTGGTCCGCTGTTTCGAGGATGCGGATATTCATCACGTGGCCGGCACGGTGGATCCGGTGCGGGACATCGAGACCATTACGACCGAATTGGTGCTGGCAGACCTGGAGTCGGTAAACAAGCGCCTGGAAAAAGTGGGAAAAGACGCCAAACGAGGGGACAAAGCGGCCGGGGCCGAGCAGGCCGTGTTGCAGAAGCTCCAGCCGCACCTCGATGCCGGCCGTCCCGCGTTGACCGTCGAACTCAGCCCCGAGGAACGGGCTATTTCGCGGCTTTTTTGGCTGATGACGGACAAGCCCACCCTTTTCGCCTGCAACGTGAAGGAGGGCGACCTGGCCACGGCGGACCAGAATCCTTACGTGCTCAAGGTACGGGAGTACGTGAAGAATCATCTGGCCTGCGAAGCGGTGGTGATCTCAGCGCAGATTGAAAGCGACCTCGTCGATCTGACCCCGGAGGAGGCCACGGCGTTTCTGGCCGAACTCGGGGTAAACGAATCAGGTGTCGGGGCATTGATCCGCGCCACGTATCACCTGCTGGGGTTGCGGACTTATTTTACGGCGGGAGAGAAAGAGGTCCGGGCCTGGACCATTCATGCCGGCGATACCGCCCCCAAAGCGGCGGGAGTCATCCACAGCGACTTCGAGCGCGGCTTCATCAAAGCCGAAACGGTGGCGTATGAGGATCTGGTGGCGTGCGGCTCGGTGGGCACCGCCCGGGAGCGGGGATGGTATCGAATGGAAGGCAAGGACTACGTGGTGAAGGACGGCGACGTCTTGCTCTTCAAGTTCAACGTGTAGAGCCTGCCCTCGTAGCGCAGATTTTCAATCTGCGATATCGCAGGTTGGCAACCTGCGAGGCGTCGCGGGCCAGAGAGGGCGGAGTCTTTCCACTCGCGGATGCCAAGTCACGCCCGGCCGGCTGCAAGCCAGCGATACAGCAGATTGAAAATCTGCGGTACAGGCGCCGCCTGACCGTCCTTACGTTCCACGCCTCACGCCCCACTTGGTCCGGCCAAATCCAGGCGACCTGACTCCGCCCCATTCGGCCGATTCTCGCGACTCCAAATGAGTCCGACCACAACAAAGACTTGCGGCAACGCCGGCCGCATGGCTACACGTCCGCATCTTCAGACCCATGGGCAAATCTCTCATCATCGCCGAGAAACCGTCCGTTGCCGCTGACATCGCCAAGGCGCTGGGGGTGACGCACAAGGACAAATCGAGTGAATTCTTCGAGAATGACCACTATTTGGTTTCTTCGGCGGTAGGGCATCTGCTCGAACTGGCCGTTCCCGAGGAGTTTGATGTGAAGCGCGGACGATGGACGTTCGCCCAATTGCCGCATCTTCCCCCCCGCTTTGGCCTGGCCCCCATCGAACGGAACGAAGCCCGTCTCAAAACCCTGGCCAAACTGATCAAGCGCAAGGACGTCGATACCTTGATCAACGCCTGTGACGCCGGCCGCGAGGGCGAGCTGATCTTCCGCAACATCATCGCCTACACCGGGGCCAAGCAGTCCATTCAGCGCCTTTGGCTGCAGTCCATGACGCCGGCCGCGATCCGCCAGGGGTTCGCCAGTTTGCGGACCGAGGCTCAGATGCGTCCCCTGGCCGATGCCTCGAAGTGCCGCAGCGAGGCGGACTGGCTGGTCGGCATCAACGGCACGCGGGCGATGACGGCGTTCAACAACCGGGCGGGGGGCTTTTACCTGACCACGGTGGGCCGGGTCCAAACGCCCACCCTGGCCATCGTGGTGGAGCGGGAGGAACGGATTCGGAAGTTCGTACCCCGCGACTACTGGGAGGTTCATGGGACGTTTGAGGCGGCCCAGGGGACGTATGTCGGGCGGTGGTTCGACGAACAGTTCAAGAAACCCGACGGCAAGGACGGCGAAACCGAGCTGCGGGCGGAACGGTTGTGGGAGGCGGATCGCGCCGAAGCGATTCGGGCGAAGTGCCTGGGGAAACCCGGAATCGTCACCGAGGAAAGCAAACCATCCACCCAGCTTTCTCCGTTGCTCTATGACCTGACGACGCTGCAACGCGAGGCCAACTCCCGCTTCGGCTTCAGCGCCAAGAACACCCTGGCCATGGCCCAGAGCCTGTATGAGAAGCACAAGGTCTTGACCTATCCCCGCACGGATTCGCGGCATTTACCGGAGGATTATCAGGGAACGGTCCGGCAGACTCTGGAGGCGCTCGGCACGACGACGTACGGGCCGTTCGCGCAGAAGGTCCTCGGCGAAGGCTGGGTTCGCCCGAACAAGCGCATCTTCAACAACGCCAAGGTCAGCGACCACTTCGCCATCATCCCGACCGGCCAGCTTCCGCGCAGTCTGTCGGAATCGGAGCAGAAGCTGTTCGACTTGGTAACCCGGCGTTTCCTGGCGGTGTTTTATCCCGCGGCGGAGTTTCTGGAGACCACCCGCATCACCCGGGTCGAAGGCGAACCGTTCAAGAGCGTGGGCAAGGTGCTGATCAAACCGGGCTGGCTGGAGGTGTATGGCAAGGAGGCCGACTCCGGTGAATCGCCTACGTTGGCGCCGGTGGAACCGAACGAGCGGGTGGAAACCCTCGACGTGGAGGTGAAAGCCACCCAGACCAAACCGCCGGCTCGCTTTACGGAAGCGACCCTCCTCAGTGCGATGGAAGGCGCCGGCAAGCTGGTGGAGGACGAGGAGTTGCGGGAGGCCATGAGGGAGCGAGGCCTCGGCACCCCAGCCACCCGGGCGGCGATCATCGAAGGTCTGATCACGGAAGAATATTTGCAGCGGGAAGGTCGGGAACTGGTGGCGATGGCCAAGGCGTTCATGCTGATGCATCTGCTCAGCGGCCTGGGAGTAAACGAATTGACCCGACCCGAGATGACGGGCGACTGGGAGTTCCAGCTCAAAAAAATGGAGCGGGGCCAGTTGGAACGAGGAACCTTCATGGACGAAATCCGGAGATTCACCTCGGAGATCGTGGCCAAGGCCAAACAGTACGACAAAGACACCATCCCGGGCGATTTCGGCGTGCTGGAGACGCGGTGTCCCAAGTGCGGCGGCGAAGTCCAGGAGAAGTATCGGGAGTTCAAGTGCCAGTCCTGCGACTTTGCCCTGCGCAAGATTCTGTCGGGCCGGATGTTCGCGCCGGCGGAAGTCGAGCAGTTGATTCGCGACCGCCAGGTGGGACCGCTGCAAGGATTTCGGAGTCAGAAGGGATTCCCCTTCGCCGCGGTGATCAAGCTCAATCCGGAGTTCCGGGCGGAGTTCGATTTCGGCAAGGACGAAGCGGGCGCGAACGGGGAGGCGGGAGAGACCGCACCCGATTTCACGGGGAAGGAGCCGGTGGGAACCTGCCCCAACTGCCAGGCGCGCGTGTTCGAGAACGGAATGAACTACGTGTGTGAAAAGGCGGTGGGCCCGGCCCGGAGCTGTGACTTCAAGACGGGCGCCATCATCTTGCAGCAACCGGTGGACCGGACTCAGGCGGCCAAGCTGCTGGCCACGGGAAAGACCGACTTATTGAAGGGGTTCGTATCGAAGAAAACCGGCCGGAAGTTTGAAGCGTTCCTGGCGCTCAAAGAAGGAAAGGTGAGCTTCGAGTTTCCGCCCCGCCAACCCCGCGGGAAGGCGGCGGCGAGCAAGACCGGAGCGCCGGCGGTGAAGCTCGATTTCGCCGGGATGACACCCTTGGGCGCGTGCCCGAAATGCGGCGGGCAGGTGTTTGAAGGACCGGAGAGCTACCTGTGCGAAAACAGTCAGCGCGAGACCCAGCGCTGCACCTTCAAGTTCGGGCGGGTGATTCTGCAGCAACCGATTGGACCCGAACAGGCCCGTCAACTTCTGGCCACGGGCAAGACGGAGGTGCTGACGCAATTTGTCAGCAAGACCGGCAAATCGTTTCCGGCTCAGTTGCGGCTGGCTGAAAAAGGCAAAGTGGAGTTCGAGTTTCCGGAGCGATAAGGGGTGCGGGCAGGTTAAAAACCTGCGGAACAGCAGACAGGAAATGTCTGCGGTACCGATGTAGCGCAGGCCTCCCGGCCTGCTGTTCCGCAGGTTTTTAACCTGCCCACACCCCACCCTCGCCCTGATTTGGAATCAGCGAGTTCTTGCCAAAGCGGTCTTCATTTATAGGCTTAACCCTCATTTGTCGAAAATCATGGGTATTCCGCCTGTTCATCTCCTCCTGGCCCTTGCGCCGCCCACGTCCAATTCTTCTCCCGAGGACGCCAAGCGGTCGATGCTGATGCAGGTGGGGATGATCGTTTTCATGCTCGTCATCTTCTGGGTGCTGCTCATCCGTCCCCAGCAGAAGAAAGCGCGGGAACAGGCCGAATTGCTCAAAAACCTCAAGGCCGGCGACAAGGTGGTCACCTCCTCCGGGATCATCGGGATCATCACCAGCGTGCGCGACGACGCGGTGGTTCTCCGCTCCGCCGATACCAAGCTTGAGTTCCAGAAAGGCAGCGTCAGCCAGATCATCGAGCGCGCCGCCTGATTTGTCCGCAGACCGTTTGTTCCATGAATCGTTCCCACCTTTGGAAGGCCCTCTTTGTGGTCTTCATCATCATCTGGTCGTTCTCGGAGATCCTGCCGCCGCGACCTCGCAACCTGGTCCAGGAGTTCGACCGCCTCGCCATCGCCAGCGACACCAACTTCAACGCCATCATTGCGGCGGCGGAGCAACTGGAAGTCGAGTATCCGGACCGGGGCGGCTACCGGAACCTGTTGGAAGCCATCGGAACGAACGACATCCGTCCCTATTTCCCCACCAACTACCTGGTAAGCGCCGAATTGAACCCGACGCGGGCGATCCTCAACCGCGTCCAGCGTGAGGCCGCGGGCAAATTCAAGCTCGGTCTCGACCTCCAAGGCGGCACGTCCTTCCTGTTGGAAATGGACCTGAGCCGTCGGGCCACCGACGGCGGTGATCCTTTGGCGGGAAAGGCATTCCTCACCGAACAGGCCGTCGAAGTCCTGCGGAAGCGGGTGGATGCCTTCGGCGTCGCCGAGCCGATTCTCCAGCCGGTCGGAGACCAACGGATCATGGTCCAATTGCCCGGCGTGGACGAAGCCACCAAGGAGTCCGCCCGCGAACAATTGAAGAAAGCCGCCTTCCTCGAGTTCCGGCTGGTCGATGCCGACAACGACCTCCATGTCAACAGCTTGATTCCCCCCGGTTACATGCGGTTGCCGATGAAGACCCGCACCCGGGACGGGCAGGAGTCGATGACCCATATCCTGGTACGACGCCAAGCCGAGGCGCTGACCGGGAAATCGATCACAGACGCTCGCGTGACCCGGAACATCGTCACCGGCCAGCCCGAGATCCACTTTACCTTGGACTCCGAGGGAGCGACCATTTTTGGCGAGATTACCCGGAACAACGTCGGCCAGCGGCTGGCCATCGTGCTGGACGGAGTGGTGATCTCCGCCCCGACCATCAATGGACCCATCCTCACTGGCTCGGGTCAGATCATGGGCCAGTTTACGGAGAAAGAGGCCTTTGAACTGGCGACGGCCTTGGAGAATCCGCTGGAGGCTCCGCTGCAAATTGTCGAGGAGCGCGGCGTGAGTCCCCGATTGGGTGCCGAACAGATTCAGGCGGGCATCCGCGCCTGCCTCATCGCCGTCGCCTCCGTGTCCGCGTTCATGCTCGTGTATTACCTGCTGGCGGGACTGGTGGCCAACGTGGCGCTGGTGATGAACGTCCTGATTCTCCTGGCCGTGATGAACTCGCTGGACGTGACTTATACCCTGCCGGGCGTGGCGGGCATCGTGCTCACGATCGGCATGGCTGTGGATGCAAACGTGCTCATCTTCGAGCGCATCCGGGAAGAACAGGCGGCAGGCAAATCCGTTCGCGGCGCATTGAATGCCGGTTATGAAAAGGCGTTCAGCACCATTCTCGATTCCAACCTGACTACCCTCATTTCTTCCATCTTGCTCATTATTCTCGGCACCGGCCCGGTGAAGGGATTCGGCGTCTCGCTCAGCATCGGCCTGGCGGTGTCGATGTTCACCGCGCTGGTGGTGACGCGCCTGATCTTCGACTTCCTGCTCGCCAAGACCCGGTTGCTGTCCGGCGGCATCAAGATGCTGCAGTTGATCAAGGAAACGAAGATCGACTTCATGCGGATCGCCACGCCCGCCTCTTTCGCGTCATGGATCCTCATCCTGGCGGGCGTGGGTTACGCGATTTTTGGGCGCGGAGAGAAGCTGCTGGGGATCGACTTTGCGGGGGGCGACACCTTGACCCTGAGTTTTGCCCAACGGATCGAGATTTCCCAGATTCGGGAGGAACTGGATAAAATCGAAGTCACTGACGCGGAGGTGGACTACCCCCGCGACGTCGCCGGACAAGCCGGTCAGAATGAGGTGCTTCGGATCGTGTCACCGCGTGATACGGGAATCAAAGTGGAGCAGCAACTGAAGACGGCTTTCCCGGAAGCGAACTTCGAGCGGGTGCAGTTCGACCAAGTGGGGCCGGTAGTGGGACAGGCGATCCAGCAGTCGGCCATCCTCGCGGGACTGCTGTCCATGTTTGGCATTCTGGTCTATGTGGCGTTCCGCTATGAGTTCAGTTTTGCCGTGGGATCCGTGGTGGCGATTATTCACGACGTCCTGATGACCGTGGCCATCTTTGCCTTGACCGGCTTGGGGGCAGCCCTGACGGGCGGCTGGATCGAAGCACGGCAGTTTGATGCCAACTTTGTGGCGGCGCTGTTGACCATCATCGGCTTCTCCATCAATGACACGATCGTGATTTTCGACCGCATCCGCGAAGACCTGAAGCTGGGCCTCCCGGGAACGTTCAAGGACATTATCAACAAGGCGCTCAACCAGACCCTCAGTCGCACGATCATCACTTCCGGAACGGTGTTTCTGGCCACCCTAGCTCTCTATCTGTTCGGCGGCCGGACGATCAACAACTTCGCCTTCACCTTCCTGGTCGGCATCCTCACCGGAACCTATTCCACCATTTACATTGCCAGCGCCTTGCTCCACCGCTGGCACAAGGGCCAGCGTCCGGCCTTGGGAGCGGGCGCCGTCACCACCGTCTCGGTTCCGCAAGAGGTCCGGGCCTGAACGAAACGACGAATGCATCTCCGTGTTGTCCAAAGGCATCTGAAATGCTAAGGGACGTGGATGGTTTCGAGTTCCAGTCTTCGAAGTGGGTTCATCGCGGTTCTGCTTTCCTTCACGCCCTGGGTACACCCTTGGGCGCCCCATCTCACGGCGTCGGCTGATTCCTGGTCCGCCGAGTTCGTCAATCCGGTGTTCGGGAGCCCCACGTTTGGCGCGAGCGTTACCGTCGTCGCCGCGTCCGGGACCGACTATTACATCGGAGGAAGCTTCACGCGCATCGGCAACATCCTTGACGGCGCCGGGAGCCTGGCTGCCAACGGCGTCGCCCGCTGGGACGGACGCCTCTGGCATCCCCTCGGAGGTGGCGTGGAAGAATTCGTCAACCCCGTCCTGGATGGAACGGTCAATGCCATCGCCGTCCGCGGTTCAGACGTCTATGTCGGAGGGACGTTTACCGTCGCCGGAGGAGCGCCCGCCAGCCGCATTGCCCGGTGGGACGGTAGCCGATGGTGGCCCCTCGGACCCGGCCTCAACGGAGCGGTGCAGTCCATCACCGTGCAGGGCGACGACATCTATGTCGGAGGCAGCTTCAGCGCCGCTGGAGACGTCGTTCTCAACGGCATCGGCCGCTGGAATGGAACCGCTTGGTCACCGCTCGGTTCGGGCTTGGCCGCCAATTTCCGCATCCGGTCCATCGTGGTGCATGACGGACGCGTGTATGCCGGGGGAAACTTTTTCGTGATCCAGCCAGGCGGCACCTTGCTCCTGGCGTTGGCGCAATGGGACGGCGAGAACTGGACTTCCGTCGGAGCGGGTGTGAACCAGGACGTGAATGCTCTGGCGGTGTATCGGGGAGCCCTCATCGCTGGGGGACAATTCACCATGGCGGGAAGTGTGCCGGTCAATCGCCTTGCCCGCTGGGACGGATCGGCTTGGTCCCCGTTGGGAACAGGCGTCTCCGGAGGAATTCTGACGGGCGTCTCCGGCCTGCTGCCGCGGGGCGATGAGTTACTGGTGGCGGGAAATTTTACCACCGCGGGCGATACAGCGGTGACGGGGCTGGCGCGCTGGAACGGCACCGAATGGACGGCCTACGCCGATCGCCTCCTGACTGCTCTCGGTGCGGATGGCTCGGTCTCTGCCCTCGCCGAGTCGTCCGGAGGGGTGCTGGCCGCCGGGGATTTTGGTCAGGCGGGAGATTCGGTCGTTCCTGGTCTGGCCGAATGGAACGGCTCCGACTGGGCGGCCCTCGGTGCGGGGGTCGCGGGTTCCGTTCAAGCGGTTCATTCCACTGAGAACGGCACTTATGTGGGCGGCCAGTTCCCGACCGCGGGTGGTCTTCGGGTCAACAGCATTGCCCGGCGTCAAGGCGGGCGGTGGCAAGCGCTCGGGAACGGAGTGCTGTCCTTCGGACAACCCGGTCTGGTGCGCGCGATCACCACCCATGGAACGAATGTCTATATCGGCGGCTCGTTTACCGTCGCCGGCGACACCAGCGCCACCAACATCGCCCGCTGGAACGGCACGACGTGGGAACCGCTGGGTGGAGGGCTCTATGGCGGGGCCGGTGCTCTGGTCCTCTCCCTGGCCGTCGCACCCAATGGTGATCTCGTCGCCGGAGGCGCCTTCAACCAGGCGGGCGAAGTGCCCGTGCGCAACATCGCCCGTTGGAATGGCTCCTCGTGGTCCGCACTCGGGGAAGGACTCGTGGCCAACATCGGCGGCACTGTCCAAGCTCTGGCCTTCTTGGGTGAGGACCTCTTTGCCGGGGGCGCGTTCAGCCAACCGGTTCCCCTGCTCGCCCGCTGGAATGGCACCGCCTGGAGCGACGTGGGTGGCAGTCCGGATTCAACGGTTCTCGCCCTGGCCGTCCACGCGGGCCAGCTCTACGCCGGAGGCTACTTCACCACCATCGGTTCGGTCGCCGCCCATCGCATTGCCCGCTGGGATGGGGCGGCGTGGTCCGTCCTGGGCGACGGCGTGGGAGCCTCCTCACCCATGGACTACGTCACCACCGTTACCGCTTCGGGCGCGGGGGTTTTTGTGGCGGGAGTATTTACCAATGCCGGCCCCGTATCGGTCAATCGGATCGCCCGGTTCGACGGATCCGAATGGTCCCCCTTGGGCAGCGGCATCACCGCCGGTCCCTTGGGCACGGATCCTTTCGTGTATGGCCTGGGAATCCAGGGGGGTGAACTGCTCGTCGGGGGAGCGTTTGTGGAAGCCGGCGACCTTCCCGCAGCGAGTGTTTCGGTCTGGTATCTAACCCCGGGCCCCTCGGTCCCGGAACTGTCAGTAGCGAAGGGTCCGGGAGGTTCGCTCGTTCTGACCTGGAGCAGCCTCCCCGGGAGTCGGTATCAACTGGAGGTAACTTCCTCACTGACCCAGGCGTTCGTCCCTCTGGGCGAACCGGTGGACGCCAACAGTGCCACGGTCCAGATCACGATTCCGGAGCCAGCGGAATCCTTGCAATGGTACCGGGTGAACGCCCTTCCCTGATCTAGGGAGCGCGCTCGCCCCGGGCGCAGCCGTTGGCGCCTCGCTGACGGCCCCTGGCGCCCTCGCCAACCGTGTCCCTGCTCCTCCCCGGCCTCACCGGCCGCTCGACTCCTCGAACGAGCGGTGGACACCGAAAAAAGGAGATCTCAGTACAGAGAAAGGGAGGATACGGCGGGGCATTGACCGAGAATGCACCGATCTTGCGCGCCCAAACCAAGCGCCCCATCTTGCCCATGATCCATGAGCCTTCTACTCGCCGTTCTTTCCTCGACCGGCCCCCATGATCCCGTGGTGATTCAGGCAGAATCCGAAGAGCGCTGGGACCAGTTGTGCCAGTGGCTGCAGGACAGCCTGGGCGACCTGACACCTCTGTTTTTGGGAATTCCAGCCTTGTTCGCGATCATCGCTCTCACCGCTCTGGTGGTGTTGCGCAGCCGAAAAATGGACCGTTATCCACGCCTTCGGTCCTTTTTGGGCCGCCCACTGAAGGTCCGTTCCCGGCGCGATCTTGCGCCACACCCGTCACCCCTCTCACCGTTGGCGGGACAGATTCCTCTGCTGCTCGCCACGGCCGCCGTTGTTCCCCGTTGGCGGAGCGGATGAGGACCGAGCTGAAACGACGCCGACCACACCCGGCGCCCGATTGGAGCGGGTCACGAAACCGCCCCGACGCCTCACGCTCCACGCCTCACGCTTCCCGAGTGCCTCCGTCTTTCTCACCCGGTTTCGCCGCCTCCTTGATGCCGCCGAAATTCCCCTCTTCGCAGGCCGCCACAAAGGTCTCGGTCACTGACTTGAGCTCCTCCCACCGAGTGCGAATCACCTTGGCCTCCTTCGTGTCGATCTTGTTGTCACCCGCCGCGGCCGCAATCACCGCCAGCAAGTCGGCAAACTCCTGCACGATTTCGTTGGTCGCCGGAATGAGGAAGTCGGGATGGGCATTGTGCAGACGCGGATTCTTGATGAAGAACCCACCAGCTCGCTGGCACAGCCAATGAATGACCCGCGGATCCTTGGTGGTCTGAATCAACTGGTCCACCCGGTCGAGTGGATTGGCGCCGGCGCCTCCGGTGTCATTCTCCGGTTTCTCCGTCCATTTGTAGATCAGCGAGAGGGACAGGTTGAGATCGGAAGCGATCTGCTTGGCGCTGGTCGTCTTCAGTACGTCGCGTAAGAGTTCGTAGGATTGCATATTTTGCTGTGTGTACCGCCCTTGCCCGATGGCGGGAAGCCCCGTTTCAGGACGCGGTGACGTTGGGGCGCATCTCAGTTTTCTACCGAGTGTGGTACGGTGGCGGCGATAAAGACTGAAACGATCTGTGTTGGAGAGTCGGGTCCGGCGTTGCCAGCGGGCGGCGTCTGGAGGGGTTACCGGTGAGGGCAGCCAGTTTGGCCGTGCGACTGCGCCAGGGCGTCGAGCCCTTTGTGCGGGCGGAGCGACCAGAATCCTGGGTCATCTGGAAAGACGGCTTGCCCAGGAGGCCCAGGAACTCCTGCGGCAAGCCGCCGAGGCGAGTGCCCAGGCTCCGGCGACCCGCCAACTGGAGCTGCCGCTGGAGCCCTACCAGATGATCCTTCAACTGGAGGCCTGGAACGTCCGCGAGCGCGATGAGTGGGGCCGCAGCGCCGTCCTCCGCAGGAACGGAGAGGAACCCGAACGCTGGCATTGGGTGGACACGGGCACCTGTTTTCGGCTGGACCACCGGGGGAAGACCGCCGGCGGGCGGCCGGTAATCCGTGAGCGGGGTTTGGTGGCCACCCGCCAGGGGATCGATGTCCTGCGCGAGCCGCTCCACGCCGAGGCCTTGCGCCGGAGGTTGGGCCAGGCCGCCTCGGCGCTGATCATCGCCGACGGAGCGGTGTGGATCTGGCGGATGGCCAACGACCGTTTTGCCCAAGCCCATCAGCCGCTGGACTATTATCACGCCGTGCAGCCTCTGGCCGTGGTCGGGCGCGCCCTGTGGGGTGAGGACAAGGCGGCCTTGAAGGCGTCGCTCAAACCCCTGGCCCGCCAGCTCAAGAACGAGTCGGCGGTGAAGGTCATCCGGCCACTGGAGGAGGTGCTCGCCACGTTGCCGGCGGGGCCCGCCGCCGAGACGGTACAAAAAGAGGTGAACTATTTCCACGAACACGCCGCCCGAATGGACTACCGGGCGGGCCGGCGACGGGGCGAACCCATCTGCAGCGGGGCGGTGGAAGCCACCTGCCACCAATACCAGTGTCGCTTCAAACGTCCGGGTCAATTCTGGAGCCGCGCCAGCGACGAGGCGCTGCTCGGCCTGGAAACCTTCTGGCGCAACGGCCACTGGCACCTGCTCTTCCCCCACGCCCATCCCTTCGACCTGGCAAGAAACTGAGATGCGCCCGGGAAAAATGGCGGGAGTGGCGGGGCTCGAAACCATTCCAGGCCGCTTCGCGAACATGCGTCAGTATGCGTCAACCCTCTCGAAAACAACGGTTTAATGAGCTTTGGATCTTGGCACCCCCAACCGGTAGCGAGAGCGCATTTGCGAACATTTGCGACACAGGTTTTCACAAATCTACACAAATGAATTCCATCGAAGGAGCCGTCACACTGAGCGCGTTGCCTACCGTCGATTCGGTGGATTCGAGTAGGGCGGTCAGGTCATCATGGAAGCGGTGCCCCGACGATCCCTCCATTCGCTGCTGACTCCTCCTGGAAAAGCGTAGCTCTAGGAGCCGATGGTCAGGTTCGGACTCCTAAGTGTCTTATTCAGAGGCAAATATACCCGGATTTCTGGCGAATTCAAGCCTACACCCTGGCTATCCGACAGCAGCCGGAAGGATCGGTTTGGTGTCCAATACGGAGCGTACGAATCGGAAGTACGGGACCTCAATTCTGACCAAGGACGAGTCCCAACCATTGCCCAGTTTGGGAGACCAGTCACCAATGGCCCAGTTTTCCGGGAGCACATCAAGCCCGTCGTGGAACATCCTTTGGGCTCAATTTGGTGTCCGGGCGGGTCCACCCAACAGCGGCGGAGGCGCGAGACGTCCCGCTGGCTCCGGCCATTCCATGGTCAGGGCTGCCACCAAGGGTGCCGGATTTCCGTTGGCGCTGACCAGACTCAGCCGTTCCACCTGGTGTCCGGGCCGCCCAAGATCGCGCCAGAGGTAGCGCAACTGGCCCCGGCTCACGAGGCTGGTGCGAACCGAGCCGGGCACGTCCGTGGAATCAGCGTGATCGGCGATGTCCACGCCGTTCACCAGTTCGATCCGGTCCTCGGCTCCGCCTTTATAATACACCACCACCGTCAGCGCCGTTTGGCGGGCGGCCGTCGCCGGCCAGCCCCACCCGGCCACGGCACCCAGCAAATGCAGGCGGCCGGCCGGTTGGTTCACCGGAATGGTTGCCGAGAGCGGCATGGTCTTGCTGACCGCGTCCGGGTCCGCGCCTCCGCGCAGGACGACGACATTGCGGCCTCCTTCAAGGAGTCCGGGATCCGGCAGGACAAAGGGCACGCCGTTCACCGCCACCTCACCATAGCGACGGAGCGAAACCTGGTCGCCGGTCACCTCGGATCCTAAATAGACCCCTTTTCGGCCATCGGCGGAGGCCGCGGATCCCAACGGGATGGGATGAAAGGAGCGGCGCCGTTCCTGATCCCAAGCGAGCAGCTCATCGTGCGTCCAGGGCTCGCTGCGGTCGGCGATGGTGGCCCGCACCGCGGCGATCTCGTGGGGCTGCACCGGACGTGTCCAACCATGCCATGCTTCGCCCATGTAGGTCAGGACGTCTGCGAGATCGTCGTCGCTGTGGGTGTTCTCCAGCGGGACCATCAGTCCCTCCCCGTACGTCTCGCCGTTGATGGGACCGGTCTGCCCTTTCAACAGGATCCGCGCCAGGACCGGCAAATGGCCGCCGTCGGCGAACCACGATGACCTGGCCAGCGGCGGCGCAAGCAGACGGTCACCCACGGTCATGCCCTGACCGTCGGCCGCGTGGCAGGCGATGCACAGGTTTTCGTAAACCAGCTTGCCCTTCCGCGCCGCATCGCTGAGACGCAACTGCGACTCGTTGCGGTCGCGGTCGGAGATCAGGTTTACCAGCGTCAGCGACCGCGTCGGGGCTCGGAAGGAGGCCGGAACGGCGGGGCCGCCCGCCTTTTCTGAGGCGCGAAAGGCGAGGAACACTTGAGTGGCCACCTGGGCATCCGGGTCATCAGCCATTGACCGCAAGGCTGTCGCGGCTGCCGCTCCGCCCTGCATCAGGCGCGGCTCCAGCAGTTGCACCGCTGCGCGCCGCACCCGCGGATGCGGATCCTTCGTCGCCCCGAGCGCAATGGCTTCGTCCAAGGCCCCCAGCCCCTCCAGCGTCCACAACGCATGAAGGCGCGCATTGGGTGAGGCATGCTCCCGGGCCATGCGCGCCAGCGCGGGCACCGCCGAGGTGTCGCCGCGCGACACGAGCAGCATCTGCGCAGTGTCGCGCCACCAGCCGCTGTCGTGCGCCAGGTGCTCGACCAGTTGTTGGGGCGTTTCCTCCAGCATCCGCGGGGCGGGTGTCCGCGACGCCGGGGTCTCCTGGGGCAGCAGACGGTAGATCCGCCCGTGCCGGACCACCTTGGTCATTCCCCATTTCTTGATGCGGTGGTAGCGGTCCACCCACATCCCCAGCTTGTACTTGCGGTAGTCCTCCACGTAACGGTCCTGCAGCTCCTTCGACACCTCCGTGGGGAACCATTCCTTTTCCTGGATGATGCCGCGGTACATGTCCGCGATGTAGAGACCTCCGTCCGGACCGTTCTCGGTCCACACCGGACGAAAATAGCCGTCGGTGCTGCGGATGAACTCGCTCCCCGGAAAGGCGTTGTGCACCACCCCGACGCCGTCCGGCTTCCACTCGAAGCGGCTCATGCGGATCAGCCGCCCCACGGGTTCGCAGGTCACGGCATTGCCATACCATTCCGGCATGCGGTGCGACCGCAGGACCGTCTGTCCGCAGGTGGCGCTGAAGTGGGTCAGCACCGCGCGGCGCTCGCGGTCGTAGCCGCCATCGCTTTGATCCCACACGGGACAGATGCCCCAGGTGCGCTCGTAGTCGGGCCCGTGCTCGTTGAGATCGAGGATCGGGTAGCTGGAGGGAAGCTGGAACGAATGAGCGGGGTTGCCCCCTCCGCCCCAGCTACAGATCAGCCGGCCATCGTCATCCCGGGCGAGGCCGAACTGCGAGATGCGGCCGCGGTCGTGGCCGAGGGCTTCCCAACCGCCCCGGTTCCAGCGAAACCGGCGGTCGTTTGTGCAGAGGGTGTTGTCCAGGTTCCACAGCAGGCCGCTTTGCTGATGCTCGATGTTCCCGTGATCGTCCTTTCCCTGCCATACCACCTCGCGGCGGTCGGACACCCCGTCGTGATTGTCGTCGAAGTAGGCATACACGGTGGTCGATTCGGTGAAATAGACCAGGACGCGGTCATGCAACGGCAAGACGGCCCGGGGGAGAATGGCCCCGTCAATGAACACGGTACGCCGGTCCATTATGCCGTCGCCGTCGGTGTCCACGAGCTTGACCACACGGCCTTCCGGGGCGAGCTGCCGGGTGGCGAACTCGTCCTGCATGTAGGTCCGCCACTCGCAGACGTAGAGCGCGCCGTTCCCGTCGAAGGCGATCATGACCGGATCCTCCACGAGGGGTTCGCTGGCCACGCATTGGAGCCGGTAGCCGGCCGGCACCTCAATGGTCTGCAGCGCGGCCTCCGGCGGCAGCGCGGGGTAGTTGGTTTCGGGATGCCAGCCGGCCTCGCGCGCGGCCGTCGCCGCCACGGCTGCGGCACGGGCGGCAGGATCTTGAGCGTCGGCCGCCAGCGCCGTTCCCAGACCCAGGCTCGCGACCCACGCACCGCACCCGCTGCAAGCCAAGCCCGCCCACAGCCAGACTCTCCAATCCGGCCACCACCGCCGGACGATGCATCGTGAAGTCATCGCGCAGACTGTCCCCATCCTTCGGTGAGAATTCTAGAACTCTCAGGTGCCAAAGGAGGATTGTCCCGGCCGGGACCAATGCTCACTGCATGGGATTCGTCATCGAGTGGGTGCCATCCAGGCCACTTCAACAGAATCGCCGCGTTGGCGAACGACGTCGTCGGAGGCTTCGGCCAGAGGCCGGGCTTATCGTGTCGCCTCCCTCTCGTTCTGGTCCGCCGGCGGACTCTCCCGTACCATCTGGAGCAGTTCAGTGGGAGCAGACCTCGACCGACCTCCGTATCAGGGAGTATCTCACGAAGCTCCAGGTCAGGACTCGGGCCATGGGAACGCATCCTAACCAGGATCCGGGAATTGCCGGCTGGAATCGTACAGGATACGTGCGGAATTTGGAGGCGAGGGTCGGAATCGTCCGCCTACGCGATGTTTGCTGGGGCAGAATGGCGCGGTATTCGGAGGAATCCAAGCGTATCCAGGGCGAATCTGGCACAACCGGGGAATTGCCGATTGGTGTTCACTTTGGTGTCCAGTATCCGACGAGACTTTGTTCGCCGACGCAGTTGCGGAGCATGATTATGGGGCCGCTCCCTGCGCGCGCTGGGTGCCGACGACCAGCTACGGGCTGGTTCAGGCACAAGGCATCCTGACCAGACCCTACAAAGCGGACCAATTGTCGGAGTTCGTCAGCGGTGGGCGCTCTGCCTTCGCGCTCCAACCGTTGGAGCACTTCGATGGCGGTGAGAATGTCGCGGGCCTTCTGCCTGGGGGAACCGGCGCCAAGCCAGTCCTCCTCGGTGATGCGGTAGTTCCGGAGGTTCGGGAAGGGGCGGTGGTTCGTCCTCCAGATGGGTGGGTTCTATTGTTCCGGCGGGAGAAACACGCATCGGCATACACCTTCTCCTGTTGATCCAGGGGGGGCCGCCTTTTTCGACCGCCCCGTCACCTCCGCGACTCCCGCCGCACTTTCCGACCGCCTTCTACAGGAAGGGGCGTTTCCCGGTGGGCTGTTGAGCAGGGTGGGGGGCGATTTCAAGGAGGAGCCAGGCCCGTGCGTAAGTCCACCAGCGCTTGGCCGTGGCCTCGGAAATGCCGAGGACATCGGCCGCCTCGGCAATTTTCAGGCCGACGAAGTAACGCAGCTTGACCAGTTCGGCCTGCTGCGGCTCCAGCACGGAGAAACGGTCCAGCGCCTCGTTGAGCGCGAGCAATTGGTCGTCGGGCGCGGGGCTGACGATATCAAGTTCATCCACATCGAGATGCGCGGCGCCGGCGCCGCGCCGCTGCGTGTGCTTGCGCCGGGCGCGGGCGATGAGGATTCGGCGCATGGCCTCAGCGGCGGCTCCGAAAAAGTGCGCGCGGTTCTGCCAGGATTGCGCGGGCGGAGCCACGAGCCGGAGCCACGCTTCATGCACCAGCGCGGTGGGCTGGAGCGTCTGGCCGGCGGGTTCGGCGGCCATCTTGTGCGCGGCCAGGCGGCGCAATTCGTGATAGACCAGCGGCAGCAGTTGGTCGGTGGTCTTGGCGTCGCCCTGTTCGATGGCGGTGAGGATGCGGGTGACTTCGCTCATGGCCGGGCCGGGGGCGCAGGGGGCTTGAGAACCGCATCGGTTTCGTGTTGCAGGAGATCGGCGATGGCCCACACCACCCAGTAACCCTCGAAGTTCCCAGTGGTGTAGTCCCCGGCGGAAGCCATCAGTTTCTTGCCCGCCTGGTAAGTGCTCCGCGCTTCGTCCGTCCGGTGCAGGCGGGCGAAAGCCATCGCCTGGATGAAGCGCACGCCGGCCTGGCACGGAGGAATGGTGGACGGATTGGCCAGACAGCGGGCAGACCATTCCGCCGCGGAGGGGAATTGGCCGCGCCGAAGATCCGCCAGCGCCTTCACGAATTGCATCCAAGGCACCAGCCAGGTCGGCTCCTGGGCGGTGCTCGCGTAATCGGCCAACGCTCCGGCGCGGGCGAGCTCGACTGGGTCGAGCGGCAACAACAGTCCCATCTTGGCCAGCTTGTCGGCCACGTCGAATTCGCGCGTGTTCGCCAGCCGCGCGGAAAAAATGCGCCAGAGTTCCAGGCCCCCGGTCGTCTGGCCGGCTTTTAGCATGGCCACGACCGGATCGAGCGGCACGTAATTCGCGTGCCTGGGGAGAGCCGCTTCGCGCTGAAACTCCGCCGCCGCCTCGGCCCAGCGTTGTTGACGCGCGTAGAGGTTGCCGAGGAGGTTCCGGTAACGGGCGCCGTCCGGTGAGCGGACCACCGCGTCCTGGAGCAAGACTTCGGCTTCATCCCACTTGCCGCGCAGGATGAAGACGTGGGTCAAAAACGCGATGAAGTCGGTCAGGCTCTGATGGCCGGCGTCCACGACGGGGCGAACGATGTCGAGGGCCTCGCGGATGTTCGCTTCAGCTTCCGCGAACCGGTGCTCCCGGGTGAGAACCTGAGCGAGGTTGAACTGATCCTGGGCGATCGCCAGGTCGTTGGCGGCCAGGTGGCGCCGGTGCAGCTCCAGCGCCGCGCGCAGGCAATCCTCCGCTTCACCGGGATTCGTTTCCCAGGCCAGGCAGCCGCCGAGCTGGCGAAGAATGTCACCTTCGGCCACCGGGTCATCTCCGAGCTGCTTCTGAATGACCAGAGCCTCGCGGAGAAAGGGGACCGCTTCGGGAATGTCCTGGCTGGGGTCGAGCGCGCGAGCCTGATGGCGCAGCGCGGTGACGAGGATCCGGCGGTCGCCCAAGGCGCGCGCCATCCAGAGAGCTTCTTCGGCGCGCGGCTTGCCGGCGGCGGTGTTGCCCTGGCTCACCTGCGTGACCGCGAGCCGGGCGAGGGTGAGCACGAGCTTGGCGTGGGGAGCCGCGGGCAGCGCGGTGCGATATTTTTCGAGCGCGCGGGTGAACATTTCCTCCGCCCGGGCCAGAGCGGTGAGGTCTGAATAGGTCTGTCCCAGGGTGAAGAACAGGTCGCCTTGCACTTCGGGCTGGTCGCGCAAATCGTGCTCCACCCGGCCGGCGGTCTTGTCGAGAATATCGCGCAACAGCGTTGTGTCGCGCCCCCGGGCCACGCTGGGGCCCACGCCGTGCAACATGTCCGTGAGGAACCGGGCGACCTGTTCGCTGCGGGCCGCCGCGGACTCCGCGTTGCCGCGATCGGCTTCCGCCGTCCGGCGCAAGCGTGATTGCTCGCGTTCCGCCCTCAGCGTGCGTTCGTAAGCCCGGCTCTTCTCGACGTATTGCCAGACGCTGGCCGCCAGCCCGAGGACGAGCGCCGCGGCGACCGCCATCCCGGCGGTGAAGGCCGTCCGGTTCCGGTAAACCCATTTCTGAAAGCGATAGCCCGCGCTCGGGGGCCGGGCGTTGACCGGTTCGTTGCCGAGGTGCCGTTGAATGTCCGCCGCGATACCGTTGGCCGTGGCGTAACGCCGGGCGCGGTCTTTCTCTAGGCACTTCATGACGATCCAGTCCAGATCGCCCCGCACGGCGCGGATCAATTCCTGCGCCGGCGGCGGGCGGCGTGAGCAAGCGCCGCCGGCTTCGGGGGTGGCCGCGAGCCGCCGCGCACCGGCGGCCGCCAGTTTAGTGAGGCGGGTGGAGGGTTTGGGCGGTTCGTCGTGCCGGATGATGCGCCGCATTTCGTCGAGACCGGCGCTCACCAATTGCCCGCCATCAAACGGCGTGCCGCCCGTCAGCAGCTCATAGAGCAACACGCCCAGGCTGTAGATGTCGCTGCGTGTGTCCACGTCCACGCTGCTCATCTCCGCCTGCTCGGGGCTGGTGTAGGCCGGCGTGCCGATGAACGAATGGAAATGCGTGAAGAG
>CAYYSX010000074.1:0-12068 GCA_964474315.1 uncultured Verrucomicrobiota bacterium
AGCTGTTCTCGGAGTTTCGTGCTCGTGCGAGTCAGGTGGGCGCGCCGGTGCTGGGAGGGGCGCCACCGGTACTGAGTCCCTTGAACCGCTCGGGAGAACCATCGTCCGTTTGATGGTGCGGCGGCCCTACTCTTGGTAGGAATGGCGCGCGGCGCCGTCGCCGCCCGCCGGACGGCCTCTGACAGGGCCGTGCCGAAGAAACTCTCGCCCTCACCCGCCCCGGTCACGCCGCAGGCGGCGCACGAGCGCCCACAAGCCGAGGACCGCTGCCGCGACCATGGCGTGGACCCGCGGTTCGGGTACGACCGCGGGAGGCGCCATCCAAGGAACGTCCGGGATGGGCTCTACGGGAATGTTGAAGAAAATTCCCTCTCCCCCTTCCGCGCCTGCCAATTTGCCCACCCGCAGCAGCAATGTTCCCGACACGTTGATTCCGGTATCGTTGAAAATCGTGGTATCGATCGGGCCAAAAATATCGCTTGCCGTCAGGGATTCGGCCACCCCGAGACCACCACCGCCGAGCGGACTGATCTGCGTCGGGATGGCATCATGGAGAACCACGTTGTTCGCACCGTCTCCGCCGTCGGTGGTGATATCGCTGAAAATCGCCTCGATGCTGGCGTCGAAGGTGTAACCGGCCGGAAGGGTGCCCTGGATCGGTAGGTTGAGGTTGATGGGATGCGCCGGCACCCCATTGAGATCGACATGATAATTGTAGGACCAATCGTACTGGAAGACGAGCATGTCCGCTCCAGTAGTGAATCCACCCTTGTCACTGAACGACAGCGAGAACGGTCCAAAGATCCCGAAATAAAGGTCGGTGGAGCTAAGGGGTTCCGGAGTCCAATGAGACCAGTTCTGAAACCTCATCTGCCCCAGGCCGCTGGCCACCGGATCGGCTGACACCGCGCGAAACCCATTGAGGCCGCCCTTGTCCGTCCGCAGGACGTTGAGATCGGTGATGACCGGTGGATTCTGGGGCACATTGGGGGTGTCGAAACTCCCGGTCAGCACGGCCGTCGCCGTGCCATTGCTTCCGCGGGTGGAGGCGTGGAGACGGAACAAATCGACCGCCCCACCCAGCGAAAGCGTTAGCGCCAATAGGGAGCGAATCGCGGAAACACGGGGAGTTTTCATGGAGAAACAAGGTTGTTGCGAACCCATCTGGACACATCCCGGCCTGGGATCCGGCCAGTTTTTAGGAATATGTTTAGGAAAAGAGGATACGCCATGATTGTCAACGAATTTTCTTATGGCAGGGACACGGAAGAAGCGTGAGATGCGATTACATCGGAAGCGAGGGTGGAAGGCGCAACGTTGGTAGCCGGTTGATTCAAGCCCCAGTCAGGAATCTCCACTAACGCAAATGATTACCCAGGAGCAGAGAGATGAAATCGTTAGCTCGAATCCTTTTGATATTCAAGGACTAGGCCTTGGGAGCTTTTTCAAACTTGGAGCTTTCGCTCCCCCTTCGCGGTCCCGGCCAGAACCCATTCAAGATGGGCCTTCTCTCAGGGCGCATCTCAGTTTTGGAAAGTGGTGAAAGACGGTCTTCGGAGGAAGCGTGTAGCGTCGGCTGTCCTCAGCCGACCCCGACGCCGAGGGCAGCGGGCGCCCGGATCTCCACGCCGGCTCGTTCCCCCCTACTTCACCCACGTCGCCAGACCGCGCGGTCGGCTGGGGACAGCCGACGTTACAAGCCCTCCACTTCGGTCCTCCGTCGTCCGTCATCTGTCCTCCCCTCTCCTCCCCTCTCTAAAACTGAGATGCTCCCTCTCTCACCTGCTTGGTGGTGGGGGATTGTCTTCGTGAAGCGCCTTGGCCACGTTTCCGTCAAAATGGATCCGAGTATGTGTCGCCGACCTTCTCCCTGCCGGACTGCTGCCGGACTTTTCGCCGGGCTCGTCGTGGGACTGATTCCAGCCGTGGCGGCGCCGGCGCCGTTGGGACGCGTGGAGTACAACCGGGATATCCGGCCGATTCTTTCCGACACGTGCTTCAATTGCCACGGACCCGATCAAAACACTCGGAAAGCCAAGCTGCGTCTGGACGTCCGGGAGGAGGCTCTGGCGAAGAACGCCTTTGTGCCGGGGAAGCCGGAGGAAAGCGAATTGGTCAAGCGCCTGTTCAGTGCCGATCCCGACGAACTCATGCCGCCACCGGAGGCTCACAAGCCGCTGACCGTGGCGCAGAAAGAGCTGTTGAAACGTTGGATTGCCGAAGGGGCCGAGTACCAACCGCATTGGGCCTATCTGCCGGTGCAGCGTCCCCCCATTCCCGCCACACAGACCGACACCCGTCATCCGGTGGACGCCTTTGTGGTGGCGGAGTTGGAGACGCAGGGATTGGCGCTTTCGCCCGAGGCCGACCGCCGCACCTTGCTGCGCCGCTTGAGCCTCGACCTGATCGGATTGCCCCCGACGCCGGCCGAGGTGGAGACCTTCCTGGCCGACCGTTCCGCCGACGCCTATGAGCGGCAAGTCGAGCGTCTCCTGAAATCACCGCATTACGGCGAACGGATGGCCGTGCCCTGGCTCGACCTGGTGCGGTATGCCGACACTGTGGGTTACCACGGCGACCAGAACGTAAACGTTTTTCCCTACCGGGACTACGTGATCGAGGCGTTCAATCGGAACCTTCCCTTTGACCAGTTCACCCGGGAACAGCTCGCCGGCGACCTGCTGCCCGAGGCCACCCTCGCCTCCCGCATCGCCACCGGATTCAACCGGCTCAACATGATGACCCGGGAGGGCGGCGCGCAGCCGAAGGAGTACCTGGCCAAATATACCGCCGACCGGGTGCGAACCGTGTCCATGACCTGGCTGGGCTCCACCATGGGCTGCGCCGAGTGCCATGACCATAAATTCGATCCGTTCACGCAGAAGGACTTTTATTCCTTGGGCGCATTCTTTGCCGATGTGAAGCAATGGGGCGTTTATAATGACTATGATTATACGCCCAATCCGGATCTGAAAGGTTGGAGCAATGATCATCCGTTCCCTCCGGAGATCGAAGTCGAGAGTCCATACCTTCGACGACGTGCGGCGCGTTATGCGGACCAAATGGAGGCCATTACCCAAAGCTTGGCGACCACCGTGGATCGGCCGGGGCCGAACCGTGAAGCCTTCGCACTCTGGGAACAAGCAACCCGCCGCTTCCTGCAGAATCATCCCGACGGATGGATGACTCCTCGGCCGGAATGGACCGACTCGATGACCAACGCGCAGGTCACCGCGAACGACGAAATCGTCGTGCTGCGTCCGGAAAAAGACGGCGACAAAGTGGGCTTGCCGAAGATTCGCCTGCCGCTTCCCGGGGAGGGGTTGGCGGCCGTTCGCATCGAGCTTCTTCCGGAAGGCACCAACGGTATCACGCGCGACGGAAACAGCACCACCGTTCGCCCCTCGTTCAAGTTGGCCCGGGGCACCAATGCCGCCGTGGAACTGCCCATCCATCATGCGGAAGCCACCCTGGACGAGCCGCGGTTCGCGAACGGCTTTGAGTTCATCGGCATCCGGGACGGCTGGAAAACCAGCGGGCGAAGGTCAGCCGAACGGCAGGCAGGAGTCTGGGTGTTGCGGCAGCCGATCGCGGTGGAACCGGGGGACGCGTTGATCGTGGACGTTCGCAACAACGCGCTCCAACGCGCTCGGGTGTCGGTGACACCCTTGGCCGCCGCCCATCCGCTGCGGTCGGGCGCGCCGGTGGAGTTGGTGGACGCGTGGAAACGCTTTCCGGCCCAGCGGACGGACCGCGACCGCTTGCTGCTGGTCGAGACCTGGTTGCTCAGTACGGACGTCGATCGGTTGGAGCGCGAGCGGTTCCAGGCGGCACATTGGGAGTATTTGAACTGCCGCTTCGGCTTCAGCCCCACGGTCGTCACCGCGGCTTGGGAACCGCTGACCATGCGGGTGCTGGCCCGGGGGAACTGGATGGACGAGAGCGGTGAAGTAGTGGCTCCGAATCCGCCGGCCTTCCTACCCCGGGCTGGCCTGCCAGCGGATCGGCGACTCGACCGGTTGGATCTGGCCAACTGGCTGGTGGCTCCGGAAAACCCGTTGACCGCCCGGGTCTTTGCCAACCGGCTGTGGAAACAGTTTTTCGGTACCGGCCTTTCGGCGCAGGTCGAAGATCTGGGGGCGCAAGGGGAATGGCCCACCCATCCCGCGCTGCTCGACTGGCTGGCGGCGGAGTTTCGCGAGAGTGGTTGGGACGTGAAGGCGCTCGTTCGGCTCATCGTGACCTCCGCTACCTATCGGCAGGAATCGAACCTGCGACCGGAGGTTCGCGAGGCGGATCCGAACAACCGCTGGCTTTCTTCCCAGAATCCGCGGCGTCTGGAGGCCGAGTTCGTCCGGGACAACGCCTTGTTCATCGCCGGTCTGTTGGATCCTTCCATCGGCGGCCCGAGTGCCTTTCCTTATCAACCGGCGGGATATTATGTGAACCTGCAATTCCCCGACCGCGACTATCATCCGAATACCGACGACCGGCAGTATCGGCGTGGATTGTACGCCCACTGGCAACGGACGTTTCTCAATCCGATGCTGGCCAACTTCGACGCTCCGTCGCGCGAGGAATGCACGGCGACGCGACCGGTTTCCAACACCCCGCAGCAGGCGCTCACGCTGTTGAACGATCCGGCCTTCGTGGAGGCGTCGCGGGCCCTGGCCGAACGGCTATTGCAGAGTGAACCCCGGGACGACGCGACGCGCATCAGCCGGGCCTTTGAACTAGCCGTGGCCCGTCCGGCCAAAGAAAGCGAAACCCGCTCCCTATTGACGTTTCTGGCCGAGCAACGCCGCCAGTACGCCGCGGATCCTGAAGCGGCAGCGAAGTTCCTCCGCATCGGTCGCCATCCCGTCCCACCCGGCACCGACGAACCGGAGCTGGCGGCCTGGACCCAAGTGGCGCGAGTGGTGGGGAATTTGCAGGAGACGATTACGAGATACTGATGAGAAGCTCAAAGTTCAAAGCTCAAAGCTCAAAGCTCAAAATCCAAAGGCCGAACCGCCAAAGAGGAGGCGGTTCTTCGGGCATGCGAATTGGATGACGAGCCGGAATGGGTGACGGAGAACTCAGACGTTTTGTTGCTGCAGGAGACTCCCAGGAGCGCTAATGGGAAACCGTGGGATCTGGCGGAACGATCGGCACGTTTTGGTGAGGCAATCGTGGTGTTTACCCGAACGGTACCGCGGCATCCGGCCAATGATCGGTTGATCAATCAGCTTGTTGGGGCAGGAACCAGCGTTGGTGCCAATTATTGCGAGGCAAACGAATCCGTATCGCAGAAGGATTTTTTATTCTCCGTCTCACGCTGTGTAAAGGAAGCCAAAGAGACGCGGTTCTTCCTTCGGATGGTGGTCGCCTCCGAGCCTCATTTAGCTGCCACCGCTCGCCCACTATGGATTGAAGCTACCGAGCTCCTTCGCATCTTCGCCGCCATACGTAAGCGTCCCCGCCACCCTTGATCTCCCACCCGGCCAAACTCTGAATTTTTGAGCTTTGAACTTTGAGCTTTGAATTTATGCATTTTTCCCGTCGCACCTTCCTCCACCGCTCCGCTTACGGCCTCGGCGGAATCGCGTTGGCGTCGCTGCTGGAACGATCCGTTTTGGGTCGGGCCTCGGCGGCGCCGCAGGGCTGGAATGGCGTCCTGACCGAGTCCCATTTTCCCGTCCGAGCCCAACGGGTCATTCATCTCTGCATGGCCGGCGGGCCGTCGCATTTGGAGACGTTCGACTGGAAACCGAAGTTGAAGGAACTCCACGACCAGCCGTTCCCGGACTCGTTTACGCAAGGCCAGCAACTCGCTCAGCTCCAGAATAAGGAACTCAAAGCCCGCGGTGCCTTCTGCAACTTCACCCGCTGCGGCCAGTCGGGACTCGAAATCTCCGACTTGTTCCCTCATCTGCAAAGCGTGGCTGACGAACTCTGCATCGTCCGGTCGATGCAAACGGAACAGATCAACCACGACCCAGCCCATGCCTTTATGAACACCGGTTCCATCATCAAGGGCCGGCCCAGCATGGGTTCCTGGCTGCTCTATGGTCTCGGCGCCGAGACGGAAGAGTTGCCCGGGTTCATCGTGCTCACTTCGGCGGGGAAGTACGGTCAGCAACCGGTGTCGGCCCGGCAGTGGTCGGCCGGATTCCTGCCCAGCAAGTTTCAGGGCATTCAGTTCCAATCGCGCGGTGACGCAGTCCATTACATCGGCAATCCCGAAGGCGTCTGTCAGAGCACCCAGCGACAGGTCATCGAAGAAATCAATCGCCTGAACGGGATTCTGGCCGAAGACCGGATCGACCCGGAGATCCAAACCCGGATTGCGCAATATGAAATGGCTTTCCGCATGCAGGCCTCCGTGCCGGATCTGACCGACTTCAGCCAGGAACCGCAGGCCATGCTGGACTTATACGGAGTGAAGCAGCCGGGTGACGGCAGCTTTGCCTCCAACTGTTTGCTGGCCCGCCGTCTGGCCGAACGAGGCGTGCGGATGATCCAGTTGTATCACCGGGCCTGGGATCATCATGGCGACATCGAGCAAGCGATGCCCAGCGCGGCCGGAGACGTGGACCAGGCCAGTGCCGCACTGATCAAGGATCTCAAGCAACGCGGCCTGCTGGACGACACGTTGATCTTATGGGGCGGTGAGTTCGGTCGCACTCCGATGGGACAAGGTTCAGGACGAGACCATCATATCCTGGCGTTCTCCGTGGCGTTGGCCGGCGGCGGTATTCGAGCAGGAACGGCATTCGGTGCGACCGATGAATTGGGTTACCGGGCGGTTGATGACGTGGTCGATGTCCATGACCTGCATGCCACCATGCTGGCGTTGCTCGGCGTCGATCACCGTCGGCTTACGGTCAAGTATCAAGGTTTGGACGCCCGCTTGACGGGGATTGCCGGGAACGTGGTGAAGGGGTTGATGGCGTGAGTGCCGCCGTACGCGGGGCGTTTCAAAATTCAAAATTCAAAGCTCAAAGCTCAAAAGAAGCTCCGAAACCAAGTTCCAAGTTCCAAGTCCTGCCCGAGCAGGGCCTTGCAGAGCTTGGAACTTGAAATTTCTTTTGAACTTTGAACTTTGAACTTCCGCCCCCCTACTTCCGCTCCCGTTCCCCATGATCCGCCGTTCCTTGCTTGCCCTCAGTTACACCTTTCTGCTTCTTCTCGCCGGCTTAGTGCTGTTCAGCTCCGGTAATTTGTTAGCCCAGACGGACTCCGTGGAACGGATCCCTCTTCCTTCGCTCCAACAGGAAGGCCGGATCCTTCGAGCCCATACCCAGGGGTTGGAAGTGGTGGACGGACAGTTTTGGGTTACCGCGCGGCGGGAAGATTCAACCCCGCGGCAAGCGCTCCTCTTGCGCACGTTCCCCGGTGCCGCGGACTGGCAGGTTTGGGAACTGCCGCGCCCCGCGCCCTCCTTCGACCATCCCGGAGGATTGCAGTCGGACGGACGCCGCCTGTGGATCCCGCTCGCGGAAAGCCGGCGCAACGGCCGAACGGTGATTCAAGCCTACGCGCTGGCGGCACTAACTCCAGGCCAACCACCGGTGCCGGAAGTGGAGTTCACCGTCGCTGACCACATCGGCGCTCTGGCGGTGGCTCCCGAAGCCCAACGGCTGCTGGGCGCGAGCTGGGATACCGCCCAGGTTTACCGCTGGGACGCGGACGGAACGCTCCGGCAGACCTGGACCGGATCCGCGCTGGAACGGCTGGGATTGGGAACGGCGAATTCGCTTCCGACCGGTCTGGCCGTCCAGGATTGGAAACTCGTCGGCGATCGACTGTATGCGTCGGGACTTCTTCGTCAGCCCGGCGGGTCGGAGTCATCGGCCAGCCGGCTGTCGGTCTTCCGCCATTTTCCGGAATCGGCGCCGGACGCTTCCTTCGTATTACCAGTCGTGTCGGATGCTCCGGAGCTGGGCCGCGAAGGAATGGCCGTCGCCAACGGCTGGATTTACCTGCTCCCCGGCGACCTGGGCGCCAGCAACCGACTGTTCCGTCTTGCCCACAACCTCCTGTCCATTCCCGCGCCGAGCGGATTGGGCCTGGTGCGTTCACCCCAGGAATGGCAGGTGGTCCAACGACACAATTTCCGGGAAGGAACCGTGCCGTTGCGCGGAAAGGGCCCGGTCGGATGCGTCATCGAATGGCGAATCACCGGATCGCCCCGAACCGGCCAACTGCCGGAAGGCTGGCAGACGCTCACCCCTTCCGCCGATGGCACCTTTGACACGCGACTGACGCTGCCGGCGGGCGGTTGGTACTCGCTCGAAGTTCGGGCTCGGAACGGCACCGCGGTATTGGCACAGGAAACGATCGAACACGTCGGAGTGGGCGAAGTGTTCCTGATCGCCGGTCAATCCAACTCTGCTAATCACGGTGAAGAACGCCAGGTCTCAACCAGCGGTCGGGTGTCGGCCTTCGACGGCACCCATTGGCGTCCGGCGGACGATCCGCAGCGGGGCGCCAGCGGCGACGGCGGCAGCTTCCTGCCTCCGTTTGGTGATGCGATGTCCGCGCGCTTCGGGGTCCCCATCGGCCTGGTGCCCACGGGTGTGGGTGCCACCAGCGTGCGCGAATGGCTTCCGCCCGGAATCCGGTTTGCCCAGCCGCCTACGCTGACCGGGAACGTGATCCAATTGTCGTCCGGCGAATGGGAAAGCCGGGGAACGCTGTTCACCAATCTGGCCGTCCGCTTGCAGGATTTCGGTCCCAGCGGCCTGCGGGCCGCCCTCTGGCATCAGGGCGAAAGCGACGCCAACCAGAAGGACCCCACCCGGACTCTCCCCGGAACGCTTTACCGGACGCACCTCGAACGGCTCATCCGAAGTTCTCAGGAAGCTGTCGGATGGAAGGTTCCCTGGTTTGTGGCGCAGGCCAGCTACCACACCCCAGATGATCCGGGCTCGCCTGACATCCGCGCCGCGCAACAAGCCCTCTGGGATTCCGGGGTGGCCCTGGCCGGACCGGATACCGATGCGCTCACCGGGAGCTTCCGTGACCAGGGCGGTCAGGGGGTCCATTTCAGTGGACCCGGACTGCGCGAACATGCGGCGCGTTGGGTGGCGCAGGTGGCTCCGTGGCTGGACCAACAACTGGCCGCCTCCGCTCCGTCCCGCTCCGCGGCTCCTCCTCCGTTGGTCCTTCCCGGGATGGAGACGTTCACCGTCGCGGGTCGTCCGGCTTTTCTGTTCTTGCCTTCCGCCGACCGACGGACCCATCCGCAGCCCTGGATCTTCTACGCTCCCACTTTGCCGGCCTATCCCGACGAAGCCGAACGTTGGATGCACGAACAGTTCCTGGCGGCGGGCGTTGCCGTGGCCGGAGTGGATGTCGGCGAAGCGTACGGCAGCCCGGCCAGTCATGCCGCCTTCGACGCCCTGTATCAGGAACTGGCCCGCCGGGGATTGGCCGCAAAACCCTGTGTATTCGGACGCAGCCGGGGTGGCTTGTGGGTGAGCAGTTGGGCCATTGCTCATCCCGACCGCGTGGCGGGCCTGATCGGCATTTATCCGGTGTTCGATTTTCGCACCTATCCCGGGCTGACCAATGCCGCGCCGGCCTACGGACGTTCCCCATCCGAACTGGCGGCGCAGGCCGCGGATTTGAATCCGATCGAACGCATTGAGGTATTGGCGCGGGCGGGTCTTCCGGCGGCCTTGATCCACGGGGATCAGGACGTGGTGGTGCCGTTGAAAGAGAACTCCGGCGAATTCGTACGCCGCTATCGTGAGGCTGGGGCGGACGCGCTGGTGAAGCTCCTGATTCTGGAGGGACAGGGGCATAGCTTTTACGAAGGCTTCTTTCGTTCCCAGGAACTGGTGGACCAAGCCATTGCCTGGGCCCGGGCGGGGGCAGAGCGGTAACGCGACGGAACCCAACGGGCCGATCAAAAATCTGCGCTACCGCGGACACGAAATGTCTAAGTCCTCCCTGGGCACGGCTACTCGTTGGACGGAGGCTCCACCGACGATGCTTCGCTTCCAGTAGGCTTCACTCGAAGCCGAATCCGCGGGCGTTCGGGCGCGGGTTCAGCGGGGCTCTCCGACTCCGAGGCCGTCGGGGGCGGCGCCGAGGTCAGGACCGGAACGAGATTCTCCGCTAACACTGGCAAGCCGATTTCATCCCGATAATGCACCAGGGTGACTTGTCGCGAGATCACGGAGAATTCCTGGAACAACGAGGAAGCGGGCCATTCCAGATGGAACACGCCCGGTGCGGCCAATCGTCGAATGCGCTTGAGCCGGTCTGCCAGTGAGGGATGGGTGTCCAGCCAACCCGTGGACTCGAAACCCGCCCGGGTCTGAATGTCCTCGCGCACGGACGGTGGCAGAGCGGCATCGGCCTTGCCGACCAGTGCGGGCAGGTCGTCCGGAAGGCGTCGGGCGGTCTCCCAGTGCTTGGAAATCTGTTGCCGCACGGCGTGTTCGGCCAGGGCAAGGGACTGGATCCGCAACAGCGTTGCTTCGTACGCCGCGCTGCCTGCGATCTGAGCCCCCGCCTCGTCCGCCCCATATTCCATCTGCCTCAATGCACTGGCACTGATGACATGCCCGAACATCATCAATCCGCGGAGCACCAGCCGGGAAAGACCGACTGCGGCCCGACACATCCCGATGAGTGCCCCGACGACGAACGACTCGGAACCTTCGGCGAGTTCATCGAGAAAATAGTCCCAGGCATCGCGCTCGAACACCACTCGGGCGAACCAACGGTTGATCTTCCCGATGAGGTAGTTCAAGCGCATGCCGAATCCCTGGGTGAAATGCCCGAACTCATGCGCCAGCACTCCGGCCAGTTCCTGCAGCGTGAGCGCGCCCGCCAGCGGCAACCCGACGGTCACGGTCAATTCCCGGCTGAAGAACCCACGGCGCAGGGAGGCCGAGGCATTCACGGTGCCGGAGAGTTCGATGGCGGCCGGATCTCGCGCCCGGACCAGCTCGCAGATCCGGCTAAGATAAGCGAAGAAAACCGGTTCGGCCCCGGGGTTGATGGCCAGGGCCTGAACGGGCGGCGGACGACGGGCAAAGAGCGGCTTGAACAGGAACAACACCGCGATCCCCCCGGCCAGCAACGGACCTACATATCCGATGAGGCGAAGAATCATCCCGTAAATGCCGCCGCCTCGGACCGCGAATAACATCAACCCGGCCTGGGCCCACCACCACACCGCCCCGATCAGGGCGGCGATTAGAACCAGATACAGCAGCGGCAGCAGGATCATCACCGCCGCCACCAGCAGAAGGTTGATCTGATACAGCAGGCTAAAGCGGGGCGGATCGATGCGGCCTTGAAAGCCTTCCAGGAGCAGGGCCGCGAAAGATGGGTCGGCTTCCTCGCCCGAGGCCTCGGGGATGGGCATCGGGTCATCGCTTCCAGTGGATTCAGTGGGGTGGCTCATACGGAGGGAGGCCGGGACCATGAGGGATCCGCCCGGACTTCGGAAGGTGTGGAGGACCGGACTGACTGAGCGCGGGAAAGGCTGAACGGGAAGAACATTAGACCTTATCCCGCCTTTTTGGCAATCCCGATTTCGGTGGGGACACAAAAATGACCTTCGTCACGATCATGCGCCGGGTGTTACCGCAGGGGCGCCCGAAAATAGCCCACCGTTTTAACGGTGGGAAAACGTCGTTACCATTCCTAAGCCCCGCAGGGGCGACAGCATCTCCGTCGCACCCACACGCTCTTCCGTCCCTGACGGGACTGCTTCCCCAAAACGCCTCGCCACCACGGATCAATCCGTGGGCTATTGTCTCTCGCCCTGACGGAGAGGTCCGTAGGATGGGCGACCGTCCGCGTTCGGAGTCCCGGCTTGAGCCGGCGGAGAGGTTGCTTGTTCCGACGCGTGGGAAAACGACCGGGCTGGTTGGAGAAGCCGACCGCTCCGCCGCCTAAAGGCGGAACTGCGAACGAAGTCGGAACGCGGAACGCGGGAGTGGGAACCAGGGACAGACGGAGCTGGATGGCGGTACCTTGGAGCTTCGACGTTGAGATTTCTTTGGAACTTGGAGCTTGGGATTTGGAACTTTCTTCCCCTCTGTGTCCGCCGCTCCTCCGTG
>CAYYSX010000074.1:12168-20341 GCA_964474315.1 uncultured Verrucomicrobiota bacterium
CTTGGAGCTTGGGATTTGGAACTTTCTTCCCCTCTGTGTCCGCCGCTCCTCCGTGGTCCCTCTATTGATGGTTTTGCGCAACAGGAACGGTTCGCGCCTTCGGTCTTGCTGAAAGGTCCGTGGGATGGGCGAGCGTCCCCGTTCGGAGTCCCGGCTTGAGCCGGCGGAGAGGTTCCTTGTTCCGACGCGTGGGAAAACGACCGGGCTGGTTGGAGAAGCCGACCGCTCCGCCGCCTAAAGGCGGAACTCCATACCTTCCGCGGTCTCCTCAATATTGCGACCAAAGGGGTGCGACCAAGGACGCCGGAAAGCAGCCCAGGACCAGCAGCGCAATGGCCAACGCCGCGAGGGTGAGACGCGACGTCCAGGAAAGCACAATAGGTCGCGCATCCGAAGTCGGCGCGGTGACCAGGGCGGGTTTCAGGACCTGAAGATAATAATAGAGCGACACGACGCTCAGGAGCAGCGCCGCGATGACCAGCCACAGCAGTTCCAGGTCTCCGCCGCGTCGCGCCGCGGCCAGAAAGAGAAAAAGTTTGCCGAAGAAACCAGCAAACGGCGGGATCCCCGCCAGAGAAAGGACAAACGCGGTGAGGCACAGCGTTAGCAGCGGGGAGCGATGCCAAAGTCCGCTCAAGGCCTCGAACCGGTCGGGTTCACCCGCCTTCTCCAGCACGCCCAACACCCCGAACACCCCGATGACCGCCAACCCATAGGTGAACGCGAAATAGATCAGGGCCGGCGCCGCCCCCTCGTCGCCGGTCACTCCCGTCAGGGCATAGCCGGCCTGCGCAATAGCCGACCAGGCGACCAACCGGCGCAGACGGGTCTGGGCGAGGGCGACCAGGTTGCCCGCGATCATGGAAGCGAGGGCCAGCACCGCGACCACCGGCAGCCAGCCGCTGCGGAACGCCATCCACGCGGCACTACCCGACACCGGTTCCAGGCCTTCGTGGAGCAAGCGCAACACGACGAAGAATCCCGCCAGCTTCGAGCCCGACGCGACTAAGGCCGCCGCCGGACCGGGAGCGGCTTGATAGACGTCGGGCGCCCAGGTGTGGAAGGGCACGGCCGCGATCTTGAATCCAAACCCCGCCACGGTGAACGCCAAGGCCAGCCACAGCAGCGGATCATCCGTTTGTTTACCCAGCGCCACTGCCAGATCAGGAAACTGGATCGTTCCCGTCAGTCCGTAGAGAAGACTAATACCAAACAGGGTGAAGGCGGCCGCGGTGCTTCCGACCAGAAAGTATTTGAGCGCCGCTTCGATCGCGGCCGGATGGCGCTGGTTCAAGGCGGTCAGCGCGTACAGGGACAGGCTCGAAAGCTCGAGGGCCACGAAGAGCATCAGCAGTTGGGTCGTTCCCACCATCAATAGCAGCCCTTCGGTCGCGAGCAGGAAGAGCGCGCAGAACTCGCCGACGTGTTCGGTGAATTCCTCCGCGGCGAGCAGGAGCAGGCTGGCCAGGGAAAGAAGCAGAAGCGCCGCTTTGAGCCACAGGGTCAGGGGATGGAGGACAAAGGTGCCGGCCGGCGCATCGGCCAGCGGAGGAAAGGCCAGGAGCGTGAGGCCGGCGACGACCAGACCCGCGCCGGTCAATCCCGTGGCGCGACGGGCCCGGGTCCGGATGGTGGTTCCGAGCCAGCCGCGCAGGTCGAGGAACAACACCAGCCCGGCGAAAATCAGAACCACCAGTTCCGCCGCGAACGAACGCACCAGTTCGGCGTAGTCCACGGGGGTCACCATCCGGCCCTCCGACGAAGTTCGGCAAACAAGGGCGTCTGCAAGGCCGGCAGAATCCAGTCGAGCAGCCACCGCGGGTACAGACCAACGACCAGGGTGGCGGCGATCAGCAAGACGGCCCCGATTTTTTCCGGAAGAGAAACCGGCTCAGCGGGTGGAGCGGCCGCCACCACCGCCGTGTCCCCGCTGAAGAACACCCGTTGCACCACGCGCAGGGTGTACGCCACGCCCACCACCAGCCCGACCCCCGCCACGGCCACCCAGCCCGGGAAGCGGGGCCACGCGCCGATCAACACCTGCAACTCGGCGACAAAACCACTGAACCCCGGCAGGCCCATAGATGCCAGTCCGGCCAGTACAAACGTTATCGCCACAAACGGCAGCGTCCGGGCCAGGTGCAACGCCGCCAAGTCGTCCAGATCCCGCGTATGCGCGCGGTCATACACCATGCGACCCACCACGGCGAACAGCAGTCCCGCGATCACTCCATGTGAAAACATTTGCAACACGGCGCCGCTGATCCCGAGCGAGGTTGCTGCCGCCAGCCCCAGCAACACAAAACCCATGTGGCTGACACTGGAATAGCCGATCACAAATTTGAAATCCGTCTGCCGCAACGCGACCAGGGCTCCCCAGAGAATGCCCATCCCGGCCAGCGCCCCGAACACGCCGGCCCACGTGGCCAAGCCGGCCGGAAACAACGTCATGGCCACCCGCAGGCAACCATAGGCACCCAGCTTCATGATCACTCCGGCGAGCATCATGGAAGCGGCGGTCGGGGCCGCGACATGACCGGTCGGCGCCCAGGTGTGGAACGGCCACAGACCGGCGAGGATGGCGAATCCCAGAAAAACCAAGCCGAAGAGCCAGGTTTGCGCTGCTTCGGGAAGTTCGCTCACGGCTAGCGCCGACAAATCAAAGGTGTTTCCGCCGGCGAGAACCTGCGCCGCGATGAGGCCGATCAATACCGCGGCGCTGCCGGCAAACGAATAGAGCGCCAGCTTCATCGCGCCGTATTCGCGTCGGGTCGAACCCCAGATCGCGATCAGAAAGTATTTGGGCACGATGGCGATCTCATAGAAGACAAAGAGCAGCAGCAAATCCCAACTAAGGAACACCCCGTACACCGCCCCTACGAGCGTCAGGTACCAGCCAAAAAATTCACCGGCGCGCTGCGAAACGTTCCAGGAGAACAATACTCCGGCCACCGCCGCGAACCCGGTCAGCCAGACCAACACCACGCTGATGCCATCGGCGGCGAGGTGGTATTCCGCTCCGATCCAGGGAATCCATTCCGCCCGGGCCAGCGTCACCAGTCCTCCGTCCGGAGACAACGCCGATGCACCGGCCAACCCCAGTCCCAGCCCGCCCGCCGTTCCCAGCAGAGCGATCCAGCGCGCCACCGCCGGACAGCACCGCGCCGAGGCAAAGCAGGCGACGGCGGCGGCAAAGCTTAGATAGATGGGCCAGGACAACATCATTCAGGGCGGAGTCAGCAATAGTTGGACAGAGGGATTGATGAAACCCAGGGCGAGATGGGGAAGAATTCCGAGCACCAGCATCAGCGCCACCGCCGGCGCCAGCACCAGGATCTCGCGTGTTTCGAGGTCGGCGAAGACCCGTCCCGGCGTGGGGGGGCCGTGAAAGACCCGTTGCAGGAGGTTCAGCAGGAACCAGGCGGACACCAGCAACCCGATCAACGACAATCCCGCGGCCCAGGGTGCGACGGGGAACACGCCGGCGAAGATAAGGAATTCGCTGATGAAGCCGTTGAGCCCCGGCAGCCCCAGCGACGCAAACACCGACAACCCCATCAGGCCGGCGAACACGGGCGCCGCGGTGCGCAATCCGCCCAGTTGGTCGAACCGGCACGTTCCGCCGGTGCGGCGTTCCAGCCATTCGACGCAGGCAAACAACGCGGCTGCCGTAATGCCGTGGTTGAACAACTGGAGAACCACGCCGCTCAAGGCCGTCGCGGCCGGGGCCGCTCCGGCAGCCAGCCGGGCGGCTGGATCCATCGCCACCAGCAATCCCAGGAGCGCGTAACCCAGATGGTTCATCGACGAATACGCCAGCATCCGGCGCAGATCGGGCTGCCCCAGCGCAGCAAACGCGCCCAACAGGATGGTGATCACCGCCAGGGCCACCAGGGGCCCGAGCAGCGTGCGGGTTTCCTCGGGGAAGACCGGGAGCAAAATGCGCAGGAACCCGTACACGCCCATTTTCGACATCGCTCCGGTCAGCAACAGCGTGACGCTCGGAGGCGCGCTGGCATAAGTCGGAGCCAGCCAACTGTGGAACGGAAACAGCGGTACTTTGACCGCCAGCCCCACGAAGACGCCGAGGAAAAGCAGCAGGCGGAGGGCCTCGCCTTCGCCCCACGAGGGGAACGTTTCCATCAGCAGTCGGCTTAGTGCTCCCGACTCCGCCAGGTTCCCGAGCTGCGGAAGATCGAAGGTTCCGGCCGCCACGAACACCGCCTGCATGGCCAGCAGCATCGCGACACTGCCGCCGAAGGTGTACACGAAGAACTGAGTGGCCGCGGCGCGTCGATCTTCCCGTCCCCACAACTTGATCAGGAAATACGCGGGCACCAGGCTGAGTTCCCAATAGAGAAACCAGTGGATGAAATTCAGAGCCGTGAAGGTTCCAAACAGAGCCGCTTGTAAAATAAACACCAACGCAACGAAACTCCGCTCTCCCGTCCGCTCCGGACCCGCCACCTCCAAGGCCAGCGGCACCAGCAGGGCCGCCAAGGCGACCAGGAGGATGCTAAGCCCATCCACGCCGACGAAGTAGTCCACTCCTAACGACGGGATCCACGGCACCTTTTCCACGAACTGCAGCGCGCCCGAACTGTTGTCGAAACGGACCAGCAGCCCGACCAGTTGCAGGACGCCCAACCCTCCCACCAACCGAGCAGTGGTACGAACCCAAGGCGCCGGCACCCGCCAGAGCAGCAAGGCGCCGGCGAGCGGGAGGAAGGTGAGCAGGGTTAGGGACATGGGGAAGTTCCAAGCTCAAAGCTCAAAGCTCAAAAAGAAGCTCCAAGTCCCAAATCCCAAGCTCCAAATAAGTTCCAAGGCTCAATGGGGCGGCACCCACTCCCGAATCAGGCGTTTGTCCCCCACACGGTCTTAGAGCCTGTTTGAAAATCCCTCGAAGTCTCGTAGGAGTCGAGGTGACGAGGCTCACTTTTCCTGCTTCTTGGGGTCGAAACGCCCAGGAAGTCAGAGCCTCCTGACGTCGGCTGCTACTTTTAAAGCAGGCTCTTAGTCGTTGTTGCTTCTTTTGAGCTTTGAGCTTTGAGCTTTGAGCTTTCATTTCTTCCATCCGATCAACATGAGCGCCAGCACCACCGCTCCCATCGCCACGATCCTCAGGTAGCGCGGTGCTTGGCCGTTGTGAAAGCGGGAGAGTCGCGAGCCGGAGGATCGCGTGGTCGTGCAGCCCGCATCGAAGGTGTCGTTCAACCCGTCCTCATCGATCCGCCGACTCGCCCAGCCGGCCAGTTGGCCCAGCGTTCGCGCCAGATCGACGAACCCGGCCCAGAGCCAGCGGTCGAGCCAGTCCGTCGCCGATCCGATGAATCGTCCAACGCGCGCTACGATGCCGGGATACCAGGCGTCGGGTCCAAAGGACCGACTGACCACCGTCCACAGCAGCGGGAATCGTGTGGTCACCGGATCGGCGGTCGTCCCGGAGGTGCGGACCGAACGATAGGCCCACCATCCCAGGCCCAACCCGGACAGGCTCGCGACCGAAGACAACAGCAGCAGCCCCCACACTCCGGTCGAGGCTCCGTGATGCGCCGCTTCGGGCCCGGCGAGGTAGTGCTCCAGCCAGGGCCAGAAAGGAGTGCATAGCATACTAAGCAGCACCGTGCAGACCGCGAGGATCACCAGGGGAACGGTCATCACTCGCGGACTTTCATGGGGTTCGAGCGGCGGAGAGGGGAGTGTGTGTGCCGCGGAAGCTGGTTGGCCGGTGGTGCTGTACCGCAGGTTAAAAACCTGCGGTACAGCCGACTCGGAGGTCTGCGGTACGTCGCCTCCGGACCGCGGGTGGCCGAAGAAGACGAAGCACATTTGCCGGGTCATATAGAAGGCGGTCAGGACGGCCACCGCGACACAGAGGACAAAGGGTCCTTTCGAAACCGGCCAGCCAAGGGCCCCGTGCAGCACCGCATCCTTGCTCCAGAAGCCGGCGAAAAAAGCCGGAACACCCGAAAGCGCCATCATGCCAATTCCGTAGGTGGCGAAAGTGATCGGCATCCATCGCCGCAGTCCGCCGAGCCGCCGAATGTCCTGTTCATGATGGCAGGCGTGGATCACCGAACCGGCGCCCAAGAACAACAGGGCTTTGAAAAGAGCATGGGTTAGCAGATGTAGCATGCCCACGGCCGGACCGCCGGTGGCCACCCCGACGAACATGAGTCCGAGTTGCGAAACCGTGGAATAAGCCAGGATTCGTTTCAGATCCGTTTGCGCGATGGCGCACACGCCGGCGAAGGCCGCGGTCCCGGCGCCGAGCCAGGCGATGGTGGTGAGGGTGAGGGTGGTGTTGGAGGCGATCGCTCCGTCTTCGCCCGGGGCGGCCGCAAGCAGGGGAAACATTCGCGCCATCAGGAACACACCGGCGGCCACCATCGTCGCCGCATGAATCAACGCGCTGACCGGGGTCGGGCCTTCCATCGCATCCGGCAGCCAAACGTGCAGGGGGAACTGGCCCGACTTACCCACCGCTCCCCAGAAGGCCAGGAGCGAGATGGCCGCGGCGAAGGTCATCCCCGACCCGACGGTTTGGGCGACCAAGGTCCCCAAAGCGCCCGATTCCAGACAACCTCGTCCCTCGTCGTAAAACAGCAGCGTTCCCGTCTCCGCATTCAGCCAGAGCATTCCCGCGAATAATCCCAGGTCGCCGATGCGGGTGGTGATGAACGCCTTTTTGGCCGCCGCGGCCGCCGCCGGCTTGGTGAACCAAAATCCGATCAACAAGTACGACGCCAATCCCACCAGTTCCCAGCACACGAACAGCACCAGCAGGCTGTTCGAAACGACCAGCCCGAGCATGGCCGCGGCAAACAACGAAAGGAACGCGAAGAACCGGGTGAAGTTCGGATCGTCCGCCATATACCCGGTGCTGAAAATGAAGATGAGCGAGCCGACCAAAGTGATCATCACCAGCATCGCGGCCGACAACGGGTCCAGAATCCAGCCGACGTGAACGGTGAGTTGTCCGGCGGTGAACCACGGGGTGTTGACGATGGTGCGGACGTGACCCGGAGCCAGCGTAGCCAGAAAGGCGAGGCAGGAGAGAACGAACGCCAGGCCCAGGGTGCCGATGGCGAGTGTGGCGGCCAAGCGCCGGTGCGGACGACGCGTCAACGCCAGGATTCCCGCCGCCATCAGCGGCAGCAACGGGATCAACCACACGTGTTCCGCCATCCAGTTCATGCCTAGTCTCTCGGATCGATCACCCCTTCAGTTCATCGGCTGCGTCCACGTCGCTCCGTCCATGGCGCCGGTAGAGGGCGATGATCAAGGCCAGTCCCACCGCCGCTTCGGCCGCCGCCACCGCAATGGCGAACAGGGCAAACATCACTCCGGTCAGCGCTGCGGGATCGGATCCGTACCGCCAGAAGGCGATGAAGTTCAGGTTGGCCGCGTTGAGCATCAACTCGATGCCGATGAGCACGACGATGGCGTTGCGTCGGATCAACACGGCACCCAGTCCGCTGGCGAACAGCAGGCTCGAAAGCAGCAGACAAGCGGCCAGCGGGGTCATGGTTCTGAAGACGGTTTCGCGGGCGTGGATCGGCGCGGCAGGGCGATCAGCGCCGCGCCGAGCGTGGCCGCGGTGAGCAGCAATCCGATGGCTTGCAGCGGCACCACCTGGTCGCGCATCAAATGGTCGCCCACGGCGCGGACGGTCAGGTGAGGTGGGGGCGGAGTTTCGCGCCGGGCGACGGGACTGCGGAATACGGCCCAGATCAGCACCCCGGCGATGAGGGCGGTCAGCACGGCTCCCAGCCAGGGCATCCGGCTGACGCGGGACTCAGCGGGTTCAGTGCCGCGGACCAACAGGACGGCGAAGACGATGAGGATGGCGACGGCGCCCACGTACACCAGCACCTGCACCAAGCCGACAAACTCGGCGGAGAGCTGGATGAAGATCAGGCCCAGTCCGGCCAGCGCGAGGGCCAGACAAAGCGCGGCGTGGACCAGATTGCGCAACGTCACCGCCGCGATGGCTGCACCCAGGGTGATTCCGGCGAGCAAGGCGAAGGGGATCGTCATGGGGCGGGTTGATTCTGAGGCGATGAAGTGTGAGATGGCAATTGCTTCAATTCGTCTGGGGAGCGCGCCCGCCCCGGGCGCAGCCATCGGCGCCTCGCCGACGGCCCTTGGCGCCCCCGCCAAGGGTGTC
>CAYYSX010000074.1:20441-22845 GCA_964474315.1 uncultured Verrucomicrobiota bacterium
GCGCCCCCGCCAAGGGTGTCCCTTGCGTCACTCCCGGCCCCGCCAAGACAATCCATATTGATCATGAGCAGTTTCAATTGCCCCTTCTGGTCGTCCTCTACGATGCATACCGGTACGTCCGGCGCGGATAAGACCGGGCAAACGGCCGGCTCAACATCCAGTACGCCATCACCAACAAACCGGCGCCCAACCCCCACCGCAGAACCCCGTTCCAACTCGCCGTGTAGTGCCAGAGTCCGGCCACCACCGCGTTGATCAGGGTCAGCGGCAGCAGGAACTGCCAGGCGAACTGCATCAACTGATCCATCCGGAGCCGGGGCAACGTGCCGCGCAGCCAAACGAAGAAGACGATCAGGGCCATTAGCTTGCCGAAGAACCAAAGCCAGGACGGCACCCAATTGAGCCAGGTGAACGGCGGCAGCCAGCCCCCGAGAAACAGCGTGATGCCCAGCCCGCACACCGCGAACAACCCGAGGTACTCGCCCAGGAAAAACAGCGCGAACTTGAATCCGGAGTACTCGGTAAAATAACCGGCGATGATCTCCGATTCCGCCTCGGGCAGGTCGAAGGGCGAGCGATTGGCTTCGGCGGCGGCGGCGACGAGGAACAGCAGGAAACCGACAATTCCCCACGGTGTGAACAGGTTCCAGGAATATAGTCCGGCCATTCCTGCCACCGCCTGACGCTCCACGATGGTCACCAGCGAAAGCGTGCCCGACAGCATCACCACCGTGAGCGCGGACAGGATCAGCGGCAGTTCGTAGCTGATCAATTGGGCCAGGGCGCGCATGGCACCCAGGAGGGAGTATTTGTTGCCACCGGACCAACCGGCCATGAACACGCCTACCTCGACCGCCGTTCCCACCGCAAAGAAGAACAACAATCCCGTCTCCGGCAGGTCGAGGGCGACCAGGTTCCGTCCGATCGGCAGCACGGCGAAGGCGAGCAGCGGCGGAATCACTACCACCAGCGGCGCGAGGAAATGGACCACCCGATCGGCATGACGAGGAACGATATCCTCCTTGGTCAACGACTTGATTCCATCCGCGGCAAACTGGAGGAAGCCAGCCGGTCCTACGCGGTTGGGGCCAGGCCGGTTCTGGATGCGGCCCAGAATCTTCCGCTCGATCACCGTGGTGACAGCGAACAGCGCGGGAAACACGGCACAGATCGCGCCAATGGCCAACAACGCCGCCACCCAGGGCTGCCAGTCGGGAGGAAAGAGCCCGACGATTCGCTCCTTCAACCACACCGGGAACTGGTCGAGCGTATTCATGGGCGAACTCCCTGGACCGCCGACCTCCGCGTCTGCTGTTCCGCTGGCTTCAGCCTGCCCGAGGAGGTGAGGAAAGAACCCCGCGACTGGGTATCGCTCGCACCTGAACACCGCTGAAGTGCCCGGGCGGAGGAAGGGTGCGTCTGGTTAGCTCGTCTGCTACGCGGGTTCATGGTAGCGGCTACATCGGGGACGGTGCGGGCGGCGTGGATGAGGTCGGATTAGCTGCCTCCGGCGAGGAGGTGGGCGTGGCGGTCGTCTTCGCCGCTGCCGCCGCCGCCGCGGCCTTGGCCGCGTTGGCCTTGGCTTTCTCTCGGTCAGCCGCGCGGTGAGCGTCGATCTCAGCGGCGTCCGTGGGGTGCAGCTTCTGGAAATGCGAGTTGGGCCGGGCCAGCCGCTCCTTGTGAAAGAGCAACCCCTCAAAACGGTCGGTCGTCGCCAACTCGAACTCCTGGTCCATCTTGATCGCTTCGAACGGGCAGACCTCGACACAAATCTGGCAGCTCATGCAGACCGACATGTCGATGTCGAACACCGCGGGAAACAATTGCGGCTTGCCCACATGGTCCGGCTTCTTGGCCTTGCTCTTGATGATGTAGATGCACTGCGGCGGGCATTCCTTTTCGCAAATCTGGCAGGCCACGCAGCGCAGCCCGGCTTCCGGATCGTCACCGTCATAGACCAGGAAGGGAAACTGGCGGGAGTTTTCCGGCAGCTTCTGGCGTTCCTCCGGATATTCGATGGTGATCAGCCGTTCCTCCGGGCGGGTGAAGCTGCCGACGAAATTCTTCGCCGTTTCTGCCAGGCCTTGGAGGATACCAGAACCGGTCATGAGCGGGCGTTCCTTCGGGTAGTGGATGCCTCGACCGGAACGCCGGCACTGGACGACGTGATGCGGCCGGGAAAGCACCACTGCCGCCCACCGATTCCAAGCAGCTCCGCGATCACGTTCGGAGGATGGATTTCCGACCATCCGCTTGCGACCAAAAAACGGTCCAAGACGCCGCCGTGTCGCCGCCGGAAGAAGGCGCACTCATTCCGTGATGCTGAACCGCAGTTTGGAACTTCTTTGGAGCTTGGACCTTGGGATTTGGAGCTTCTTTTGAGCTTTGAGCTTTGAGCTTTGAG
>CAYYSX010000075.1:0-22468 GCA_964474315.1 uncultured Verrucomicrobiota bacterium
AGAAGAAGGCGCCCAGCAGGAGGACCCAGCGGGCCGGGATCAAGGGTTGCATGAAATCAGTTGGTTTTGACCAGCGGGCGACCGATGAGAGCGATCGCTCCAATGGGGATGATTTAATGGGCTAACATGATTTTTAGCCGGAGGTCAAGCGGTATTCATTGGATTGAGTCGAATTGGACGCATGTTGAATCTGTCCTTACCGGCAGGAGCGCGGGCGGCTCGCCCGCAGGACAACTCCAAAGTCCAAGCTCCACGACTGCCCGTGGTTCGCAGGGGACCTAACCCAGAGAAAGCCGGGTTCCCGCTGAGTGGTGTTCCCCTTGCCGACGCTTCATCTTTCCTTCGTGCAGCCGTTCGTTCGTCCCGCCGTTACCGATGACCTACCCGCCTTGAACAGGAGGGAATCCCGGTCATCCGGCTGGAAGTCGATGACACCCACGGCCGGGCCGCCAACCTCTACGCCCGCCAGGGCTATCAGCGTGGGCGAACACTTTGGGCGAAGCAGCTCAAGACGAGCGGTGCGAACGCGGTCACCGGGCTAAGCCATCGGACGGGTCCGGATAGAATTCCCGACGAAGACTGAATTGTAGTCCATGCACCGCGAGCGTCAGTTGGGCGAACCGGTCCATCCGCTCCTCGTAATCGACTGAGTTCACCAACGTTCCCTGCTCGAACTGCCGCCTCAGCCGCCGAAACCGCCGGGCGAGGGCCAATCTTTCATTCGTTTCACCCAATTCCCGCAGTCGGCTCCGAACGTCCGCGGCTTGCTGACGGGTTTGACGGATGGTGCGCGCGGCGGATACAGGGTCGATCCGACCCCGCTGGACCGATTGCAGCAGCGCGCACTCAAACGCCCGGCATTGCTGAGGTCGTTCCCCATACACCCGGCAGCGGCAGCCGGAATCCAGGGCAGCGCAAGGCTGCGGGAAACGAGGTTTGCCCCGGGCGGCGATTTTCAGTCCCAACGCGCGGAGACGTTCTGGATCATCCGCCAACGTCAGCTCCACCGACCCAAACAGGGTGCCGTCGCAGCACAGTCCGCAGGTCAGGCAAAGGCTCCGGGCGGTATCGGAGGAGGTGGACGACATGATTCAGTCGCCCAGCGCAATTTTGAACTTGTCGTAGATCAGGTGGGACAGCTCGGAGTTGCCAAAGGAATCCACCTTGATCCGCAGCTCGGCTTTGTCTTCGGAGAGACGGCGGACGTTGACCTTGACGGTTTTCAGATCGGGAGTGCGCCCGTCCATCAGGCCGCCAGTGGCCGTGCGGGTGGTATCGAGTACGGTGACGTCGCAGGCGTTGAGCGCCGCCAGGCCGGCGCGCCAGACCCGATCGAACGAGGCGTCCTCCACGGCGGTGAGGCCGCCGCCGGTGTATTTTTTCCCCGCGGGAGTGCTGGCATCGCTCGAAGAGGCGCAGCCTGCTGCGAGGAGAATGAGGGACAGCAGGGCGATGATTCCCCCGGAGAGGAGAGGCGATGGCTTCATCACGTCCAGCGATACGCTTTTGCGGTCCGGCCGCCAAGCACGGGCAGGTTGAAAACGACGTATCTTGCTTCGGTGCTTGCCGACAGGAGCGCGGGCGGCTCGTCTGCAGGACCACTGGAAGCTCCAAGGTCCAAATCCCAAGCTCCAAGGAAATCCCAAGCTCCAAGCTCCAAGCTCCAAGCTCCAAGCTCCCGGATCCCATCCGGACCGCGGCGAAGCAGGTATTGGGGCACAGCGTTTCGGTCGTCCCTGCCCGTCAAGCGACATCACCAATCTGGGAACCGACGAAGCGTTTGGACGTTGGTCCTTGGAACTTCTTTGGAGCTTGGGATTTGGCTTTTGGGGTTTTCTGCCCTGGTTTCCATCCCGATCCCGCTGAGGACCAATCCAAGATGTGCCTCTGCGCCTCTGCGGTACAACCTTGTCAGATGGTCCTTCTGGGCCTGTACTGCCGGGGTGAAGAAGTTCCGCAAGGTTTTCATGGTGGTAGGGACGGTCCTGGCGCTGGTGGCCATCGGGGTGGTGCTGCTGGGAGCCAACCTCGGACGCCTCGTCAAGACCGGTATTGAGCGGTTTGGTTCCCAAGCGACCCAGACCGCGGTGACCGTGGACACCGTAGAGTTTTCGCTGCGCTCCGGTTCCGGAACCGTCCACGGGCTGAAGGTGCAAAATCCTCCGGCTTACTCCGGCCCACCCGCCGTGCGCTTCGGGGAAATCTCCCTGACCGTGGACCCGGCCTCCGTGCAGGCCGACAAGGTCATCGTCCGTTCACTGCGCGTTTCCGACGGCGAGCTCAACCTCATCGGTGGGGTGCAAGATAACAACCTCAAGCAGATCGCGGCCAATGTGTCGGCTCTGGCCGCCCAGGAAAAATCAGGTCAGGCCGATCCCGCCACCGATCCCGCGGCCAAGAAAAAGTTCCAGGTGGACGAACTCGCCGTCAGCGGACTCAAGCTCAACATGGATCTCGATATCCCGGTGGTCGGCAAGCAGCAGGCCTCTCTAACTCTGCCCGACTTCCGGTTGGTCAACCTCGGGTCCGGACCAGAAGGCGTCACCGCCGGCGAACTGACCGAAGCGTTGATGCAGGCGGTCATGAACGAAGTGCTGCCGGCGGTGACCAAGAGCATGGGCCAAAACGCCGAAGGGGTGCTGGGTTCGGGAGGAAAAAAGGCGGCCGAAGCGCTGGAGAAAGTGGGGAATCTGTTCAAGAAGCCGTAGCATCGGAAGCGTCCGGCAGCCGACCTCTGGCCGCTGAACCAGGAGAGGTCGGGGAGCTGAGCCAGGGGGCGTTGGTGCGGCAGCAAAGCAGTGGGAGACGACTGCCCTCTTCCTTCCAGCAGCGCCAGATACCATCCAAGCGTCCATTCTGGTGGGCGGGATATCAATATCGTTGCGAACGTACGTGCGTGTAGCGTGCGGTGTCCTCACCGCACCACCGTCGTGCCAGCATCAAGTAGTGTGAAGGTACTTTCGCAACGATTGATAGCGGGTCAGGCTAAGCGTTATTCCTTCGGCGATCTCTCGGTGACGGGCCAACGCGCAAAGACGACTCCTTGAACCACCTGCGCCTGGTCGATCGGCCTTCTCTCGGGAGTGATTCGCGCGGGCGAGCCGCTCGCTCCGGTGGGGCAGGCGGTTCCCGTTGGCCGCCTCGCTGACCGAAGCTTTTCCCCCCGCGATCTCGCGGAATTCCTGCAAGAATTCCATCGCAGGCGCGAAAGCAAGGGTAGCATGACCGTGTTTCAGGGGCGAAAGACAGCAACGAGCAAGCAGGTCTCCTCTCGCCACAGGCGCGCAAAGCATGTCCTGTCCTGGTTGATGGCAGCGGCCATCGGCGTGGGGTTGGCGCCCATCGGCCGTTGCGCCGCACCCGACAAGTCAGGCGTCAAGCCTAGCGTGCTCTCGCTTCCCAACGGGGCGGGATCGATCGAAGGGCTGGGCGAGTCCTTCGAACCGCAGCTCAATACGGGGGGATCTTCGTATGGAGTAAGCGTTAGCCTTCCACCGGGTCGCGCCGGCTTGGCGCCGTCGGTCCGCCTGGACTACAATTCATTCTCCGGAAACGGCCTATGCGGGATCGGCTGGTCGCTCGAGTTCCTGACGGTGAAACGGCAGACGGACAAGGGCTTTCCGGAGTACGACGCGGGCGACACGTTCATGTTCGCCGGGGAAGAGCTGGTGCCGCTCAACAACGCGGGCCAGGACTGGCGCTGCGAGAATGAGCGCGGGTTTCAACGATTACGGCGCATCGATTCGGATGGCGATGGGACGCCGGATGCCTGGGAAGTCACCGAGCGCAACGGGACCAAGCACACGCTGGGACGGTTCCGGGGACAGAACAACCGCTGGAGCGCCGTGGAGAACGTGGAGAAGGCTTCCGCCGATCCGTTCGACCGTACGTACTGTTGGATGCTCGACTCCACCACCGATCTGCATGGGAATCGCATCGAGTATGAGTACCTCCGGGGAAGCGGCGTGCTTTACCCCAGTCGGATCACCTACGGCCACCTGTCCGACAACGTTCACGAAGTCACGTTCCAGTATCAGGAGCGTCCGGATGTGTTCGATGACTTCCGTCCGGCCTTCCAGACGCGTTTGGACCGCCGGCTGATCCGGATCGAAGTCCGTACCCAGGGCAAGTTGGTCCGGGCCTATAATATTGCCTATAGCTATGAGCCGGGGGATTTGCTTCCGGCCGAGGTGACTCTGCAAGGCACCTATCTCGATCTGGGAGTGACGTTACTGAAACGGGTCGTCCAAGTAGATAACTCAGGGAACGATGCCAATTATCTGCCACCGCTGATCTTCACTTACTCGGGCCTGGACCTCACGAAGTCGGAGTTGCGCGCCTTTGCGTCGCCTCCCGCGCTGGATCTGGCGGAGCCCAATGGGCGGGTTCAATTGGCCGACCTGGACGGCGATGCGCTGCCGGACTTATTGGCCACGACGGTCGAGGGCGCGACCACGGTGCAGCGAGTCGCGCTCAACCGGGGGGAATCTCGGCTCTCGGGCCAGCCACGGCTGACTTTCGCCTCCCCTAAACTCGTTTTGAGCTCGTCACCGGTGGACTTGGCCGATGCGAACACCGTCATTCACGATCCCAAGGGCAAAGGGTTGGTGGATGTGTCCTCCTTGGTAGAAGACGGCGGCAACAAACGCCTGGAGACGTTTCTCAATCGCGCCCGCCTGGAATTGGTGGATGAAGACCGTCTGGGTTTTGGCCAGGAGGGCTTCGAGTCCACGGTTCTGGCCAACCCGCCGGAGTTCGTGAACTACGGTCGGGCAGCCACTCGGCAAATGGACGTGAACTTCGATAAGCGGAGTGATTTCGTCCATCTCGAGCCCAGCTTCGGAGGCATGAAGGTCAATACGTTCTTCATGCAGCGGGGAGGAACCTGGGTGGTCGGCGAAACGACCCTCCCGGTGAGTTATCCCCTGGCCAACACATTTGATGCACCGGACGGGCAACCCAACGCGCGCGTTCACCTGGCTGATATGAATGGCGACCGCATGTTGGATCTCGTGTGCCTGACGCCTGCGCCGAGCGGAGCCGGACAGCGCGTTCGCGTCAGCTACTGGCCGTTGCGTGGCCGCGGGCAATACGGCGACGAACAGGCGATGCTTTCCACCGAGCCCGATACCTTCGAGATCGCCGACGCGAACCTGAGGGATATTTTTCTCGAAGACATCACTGGGGACGGCCTGACCGACGTGCTGATCCTGGACGGCAGCGGACTGGAGACGGTCCTGACCTTGCGCGTGAACATCGCCGGCCAGCGTTGGTCGCCCCCTTACACCCGCTCGGGGCTTCCGCGCTACGCGCCCCGGGATCCGGCCGAGCCAACGATCCTCCGGATCGTCGATCTCAATGCCAACGGTTCGCTCGATCTGCTGTTTCGCAACACGGCGCCGGAGGACACCTGGACTTATTTCGAATTTCTTCCCCAAGTCGCTCCTAATCTAATGACCGGAATCGACAACGGCCTGGGTAAACGCACGACGATTGTGTACGGATCCGCGGCGGAGGACGAGCAATGGGCGCGCGAGGCCGGTCATCCGTGGCGCACCTTCGCCCCCTTGCCCCTTCAGGTGGTTCGCCAGGTCCGCACCACGTGCGGGGTGGACCTGAATGGAGACGGGCAAGAAGACACGGCGGTGGCGGAATTTCGCTATCGCGATCCCTATTATGACGGGTTTGAGCGGGAGTTTCGCGGCTTTGCTTTTGCCCAGCGCATTACTTACGGCGACGATTTCATTTATGATCCTGCCCTCGGAAGGATGGGGGTTAGTTCCGGTTGGAACCACGGCAAAACCCCCACTGGACAGGTCAGCGGTCCCTCGCTCGTTACCCGCTATCGGTTCATTACGGGCGCCGCCGACCAGACGGACAACGACGACTACGGTGGCGCCGTGCCGCCGGGGCGCCTGATCGACGAGATTACCGAAGTCGGCGGGCGGGAAGAGGAGGTGCTGAAGGGACGGCAGTGGATCGAGGAACAAGTTGATCCGGTGGTGCTCCACTCGGCGTTGGATGGCGGATTCGATGCCGGGTGCGAAGCCGCCACCCAGGCCACGACGCCCGAAGGGCGGGGCAAGCTCACGCCGGATGCGTATGTTTACTCCCGCATCCACCAGGAGTGGACGGTGCGCCGGCTTTACCGGCCGACGGAACCGTTGCCTTACCTAGCCGACCAGAATGGGGACGGCGTGTTTGAAGATTATCGCGATGCACCAGTCGCGCCGTTTCCGCCGGGCCGGTTCGCGGATCAGGGCGTCGCCGTGTTGGCGGGAAACGGGCGTTCGGTGTCGTTTGCCTTCGCCGGCGAACAGGTGACCGAAGTGCGGGAAGCCAATGGATTGCTCTCCGCGACGCTCGGATACGTGCCAATCCCGGTCGCCAAGACTCGCACCACCATGGATTACGACGAATACGGCAACCCCATCGTAGTGCGGGAACTGGGCCTGGAGGACCCGGCTTTCGATGATGAGCGGATCATCACGACCACCTACGCCCACGGTGGAAACGCCCTAGCCCTCTGGATCATCAACCAACCGGCCACGATCAACGTTACGGACGAAGACGGTGTCTTCGTGGCCCGCCAGGAACATTTCTACGACGGGGACCCCTTCGTCGGCGTCGAAGGCCAGATCCAAAGTCGTGCCTTGCTCCATCGAACGGTGGAATACATCGATACCGATCGCCGCATTCAATCGACCCGCTCCCAATTCGATGCTTACGGCAACATCGAGGAAACGCGCGATCCCGTCGGCAATATCCGCCGCCTGACTTATGATGCGGCCTTCCAGACCTATCCGATCACGGAAACGATGGTCGTCGGAGGTGGTTTCCCGGACTTGGTGATGGAGGTCGAATATGACTTTGGGTTCGGCGTGGTGACCCTTTCGCGAGATTTCAATGGAAACGTTACCACCTATCACTATGACAGTTTTGCACGACCCGTGAAGGCGGTGCGTCCGGGGGATACGGCCAATCTGCCTACCGTGACCTACGAGTATCAACCGTGTGATCCGGTGCGCGGGAGGGCTTTCAACTATGACCTTTCTGGAAATCTTAGTCTGGCCGCCGTTCCCTTGGGATCCGTAAGCCGCGTGATCACCCGGCAACGCGAGAAGGCCGGCCAGCCGGGCGAGTACCTTACTGCGTCCTACTCGGACGGCGGGGGCCGGAGACTGGCCACCATCGAGGAAGGAGAACTTTCTGGAACCTGGGTCGTGAAACAGGCCTCCAGCTTCAACCTGCGGGGTCAACCGCAGTCCCACTGGCTGCCCTTCCGGATTGCCAGCGTGGGAATTCCTCAATTCCCGGTGCTCTGGCCCGCGGGACGACCGCCCGAAATGGACGGAATCAACCCGGTGGTAGCCACCGATATTGACTACGATCCGCTCGGCCGGACGCTTCGCACCGTGGCGCCGCCGGAGACCTGGGGTGGGGAGCGGCGCGAAACGGCCACCCACCACCTGCCGTTTCAGGTGTGGACGTTCGATGAAGAGGATGCCCATGCCGGTTCTCCCTATGCCGGAACCCCTCACATCGCCTACTCCGACGGGTTGGGCCGCCTGCGGGCGGTGGCCGAGGTGGTTTGCCTGGATGACCAGGGCCAGACCACAACGGGCACGAATCATTGGGTAACCCAATATGCTTATGATCTGAACGATCAGCTCATCCGGATCACCGATTCCCAGAACAATGTCAAAACCATGCACTACGACGGCCTGAAGCGGAAGATCCTCATGAACGATCCCGATCAAGGCGTCACCACCTATGTCTATGACGATGCGTCGAACTTAATCGAGACGACCGATGCCAAAGGCCAGCGTATCACGTACACCTATGACGGCCTGAACCGGATCCGCACGGAAGAGTATCACGATGAGACTTCCCCGGAATTCAGCTACCATCGCACACCGGATGTGACGTATTTTTACGATCAACCGGTGGGACCGGTGGATCAGGGCGACGGCACCCGCGTCCCAGCCCGGAACACGAAGGGACTTTTGGCCTCCGTGCTCGATGCCAGCGGTGAGGAACACACCTCCTACGACGAGCGCGGTCGGGTGGAATGGATGGTCAAGCGTATCCCGGACCCCGGGAGCCATCTGCCCCTCACGCCCCTTCCTTCGGCCCTGGTTTCCTATGCCACTCGATTCGACTATGACTCGATGGATCGCGTCATCCGCATGCGCTATCCGGATAACGACGAGGTGGGTTACGAATACAACGACCGCAGTCTCCTCCAACGCATTATCGGCGGCCCCAGCGGAACCATCATCTCCTCGATCGACTATTTCGCGTCGGGCCAGCAACGGCAGATCGAGTATGGAAACGGCGTGCGCACGACGCAGGCCTATGATCCGCGTCTTCGCCTGACGGATCTCCAAACCGTGGCTCATCCGGGCACGGCCGGTCAGGAGCTGATCCATTTCCATTACGACTTCGACGGGGTCTCCAACCTCAAGTCGATCGAGGACCGACGCCCGTCCACCGCCCTCCCGATGGCTGACCGGCGCCGGAACACGCAAACCTTTGCCTACGACGACCTATACCGTCTGACCCGGGTCCAATACAACGCGCCGGCCCGGTCGTCCGCCAACGGAGGTGAAATCAACTATCGTTACGACCGCATTGGTAATTTGGTCGCCCAGAGCAGCGATATTGCCCATCAGGAGAAGGGGCTCTCGGTCACCGATCTCGGGGTGATGAGCTATGGCGGGACGTCCGGCCCAACCCATCGCAATGGCCGGCACCTCGACGATCCGCCCGGGCCGCATGCGCTGACTTCCATCGCTCGCTCGCCCCTCGCTCCCCGGGACTATTCTTACGACGCCAACGGCAACATGGCCGAGCTCGACGGGTTGCGTTGCACTTGGGATTTCAAGGACCGCCTGGTGGAGGTGGAGGACGACACGATGCGCGCCGAGTATCGCTACGACTACACCGATCGTCGGGTCATCAAGCGAGTCTGGCCCAAATCGGACCCGACTCCTCCCCCCGTCACCCCGGCTCCCTCTCCCTCGGCCGTCCTTTATCCGGACCAACGTTTTGAAGTCCGCGAACACGACGAACCCACCAAGTACGTATTCAGCGGCTCCATCCGGGTCGCGCGCGTCACCGGTTCGCTCTCGACGAACCCGCGCATCCAACGTCTCCGTCTGGGTCCCGGTTGGAATCTTCTTTCGCTTGCCATCACCGCGCCCGATGCGCTCCGTCAACTAACGAATTCTCTTCCCTAACTCCGATTCTACTTTTCCTGAATTCCTGGCGCCTGCCTCGGCCTTCTTTGCCTCCGCCGTGGCGCCCACCGAGCTGAAAGTGCCGGATGCGTCCCTGCGTATTCAATACTGGACAGATGGCGTCCCACAGTGAGCAGGAACTACTTATGAACATTGAGAACAAACTCCGCCTCGTCGCGCTCGCGGTAATTGCGGTCTGCGTCCCGACCATTCTGCCGCGCGCTACGGCTCAACCGACTCTCGTCCCGCCCGGCGTGCCCGAGCCAGGACTGGTGATCTGGGGAACGGTCGTCAACCAGGCCGATCCCTCGCAGGCCATTGCCCTCACCAGCGCCAGTTGGTCTGTCACCGATGGAACGAAGACCGCCGTCTATTCGGCGGGGTCCCGACCGCCGACCCGCATCGTCAACGCCAATGGACAGTCGTATTACATCGTCCAGGTCCCTTTCGACACCCGGCAGATCGGGGCGGTCACGCTGGCCGACCCGGCGACCGTGGGCATCGATTCGTTCGAACTGAAGTCCGCCTCGCCGCCCACCTACACCTTGACCCCGACCATCAATGGCGCCCTGGCCACGGTGCGGTCCATCGATGGTGCGCCGGCCTCGGGCGCGAATGTTCCCCTTCCCGGCTTTACCGCCGCCACGCGCGGGCGGGTCATCCGCGTCGATCTCGCCATTATTCCTCTCGTGGACGATTACGATGCCTGGGCGGCGGGGATCTTCGGAAGCGCCAGTCTCCCCGAAGCCGCGCGGACCGCGGATCCGGACGGGGACGGTCTGAACAATGAAGACGAATACGCCGCGGGGACCGATCCCAAAGATCCATCATCGACCCTGCGTATCCTGACCCTGACCCTCCACAGTGAGCCCCTCCAAGCGGTCCTGACTTGGCAGAGCGTGGCGAGTCGCCGCTACCGCATCGAGTTCGCGGCCAGCCCGGAAGGTCCGTGGAACGCGCTGGAACCAGTGGTACCCAGCGCCGGCGCCACCACGCAGATCGGCCTCGATTTGTTGTCCGCCGGAGATCCCAAACAGTTCTATCGCATCCGGCTCGCGCCTTAGAACCGCCCACATTACCCAACGCGAACATGCCCTGGCGCCCCACGATGTTGAGACTGCTGCTGGTCCTGACCCTGATGTCAGGAACGGCGGGTGTTCTGCAGGCCGCGACCCAAACATTCAATCTGGCCGCGCAATGGAACCTGATCACTTTCCAGGTCATTCCCGACGCTCCGGATCCGGAGGCGGTGTTCTCCTCGTTGCCGGGCTTCCAGGCCGCTTGGACATATGACGCATCGCTAGGACTATGGCAACGTTACCTTAAACCGACGGGCAATAGCACGCAGCAAACGAACGAGGCCTCGGCTAATATGCTGGTCGCCTTGCCTCCGATCCAACCCGGACGCGCTTATTGGGTGTTCACCAGCCAGGCGGTTCCGTCGTGGCAGGTGACCGGGACCGTGCCCACCGGCGCGGCCTTTCCCAGTCTCGATCTCAAGGCCGGATGGAACCTGATCGGCATCCCTGTTGGCGCCGCCTCGGTCACCAACACGGAACCGGTCAGCCTCTTGGCGGTTCTCACCGCGGCGGGGTTCGACTACGACGTCCTGCTGACTTGGGAAAACCAGACCTTTCGAAAGATGTTTCGTCCGCAACCCGCGGGTCCCGATAGTCCGCCCAACCCACTCGAGGGATTGCCTCCTGATCTGCCTTTCCCCGCGTTCGACTTGGAGAAGGACTTGGGGCGGGGCTACTGGATTCGGGTGTTGGATCCCGCCGTCCTCCGACCGCGGCTGGTGACCACGGTCCGTCCCGACATCGACGCCGAGCCCCTCAACAACTTTCCCTCCAAGGAAGACTTCAACGTGTCGGGCGGCGCGCAGGCAAAGAGCGTACAGGAACAAGACGTGATTCGCTTCTTCCCGGGTGAGGACGTCCAGGCGCTCGGGGTGGCCAATCTCGGCGACGGGAGCGCCAGTGGCGGCGGCATTTTGCTCTGGGAGGCGACTTGGACCCCGACGACCGACGTCGCCACTCCCGAACCGTGGATTCGTCTCTTCGCTTCACCTGGCCAACGCGAGCAGCGCGACCAGGACGGAAAGCTCCTGTCCTCCTACACGACCTTGGCCGGAGTGACGACGCTCGAGAACGACACTGTGTATCTCCGTCTGGACCGGAAGAACCTGGGGCGCGGGGTTCACGAAGGGACGCTGCTTCTGCGCACCAGCGTCGGCGACAGGTCCTATCGTGTGGTGGCCGAAGTGCCCGGCCTCGAAGGGGATTTCCAGGGGTATGCGGTGATCCAGTCGGTGAACGGCAAACGGAATCCGGTGCCGGACATTGATTTGAACGTGAGCTTCTATGAGGATAACAAGGTTCCAGGACTGCTGCGAGGTGTGATCGATAGCTCGCAGGCGCTGCTCTGGCCGGTCGATGTGCCGCTGGTCGGCTATCGGGTGACGGACGAGGGCAACCGGTTCATGTTCAGCGGCTCGTTCGTGCTGCCTCCCGGCGATCAGAACGGCGAGCCTTTCGATCAATGGGACGAGAACAATCCCGCCGCGGGTGCCGATGTGGACTGGCTCAACGACGGGGTGCTCGATGTTCGCAATCCCTTTCCCTTTCCGATTCAGCGGATGGTTTCCTTCGCGGGCTCGCTCATCGCAGCCAATCCCACCGACGGATACGTCCTCGAAGGCGAATACAACGAAATTATTTATGGTATGTCCCGGGATCCCCTCCGGCTCTCCGGGACGTTTCACCTGGAACGACAGGCGGTGCGTCCGCTCTCGTCACGACGGTCGGTGACGCAGGACACCGGGGTGGAACCGGTGGTGGAAAAGAGAAACGGAGTTCCGCTCGTCGTCCCGGCGGGCGCCACGCGCGAGTCCGCGGTGAGCCTCCAAACGGAAATGGATCTGCGTTCGCTTCAGGTGTCGCTTGCCTTCAACGCGCCGCTTCCCCATTCCGCGTTGTGGATCACGCTGGTGCCGCCCGCTGCCAATCCCGTCGGACTCACGCTTTATGACGGCCGGACACCCGCCGGCGCGATCAATCCCAAACTGCTGGAGACGGTGAGGTTTCCTCTGGATCGCCCGACGCAGGGTGACCTCAGCCAGTTTCTTCGGGACGTGCCAAAAACTCAAACCGACCCCGCCCTGGCGCAGTTCTGGAAGGTCGTCATCGTGAACACGGGCGCGCAAAGTGTCACGCTGGCCAACTGGACGCTTCGCCTGGAGGGACAGCCGGTCGCGGACGTCGTCGGAGTGGTCAAGGACGGCGATGCCCCGTTGGCCGGAGTCACCGTCGCCCTCGATGGCGTTCCGTTCAGCCAGTACTCGAGCGTTTCGGATGGCCAAGGCCGCTTTTCCCTCTCCCGCGTCCCCCTGTTGCCCTTGAATTTCTTGGGGTCACGTCCGGGATACCTGCCGGCCGATCCGGCGTTGCCGGGTTTGTCGCCGGTGTTCACCCGCCCCTTTGTCGGGCAACCGGACCTCACCTTCTCCTTGCTCGAGAATCGTCTGATCGGACGGTTCAATCCTTTGGCCGGAGCACCGGTCGCGCTCGCGGGTGTGCCGGGCTTTTCCTCGGGCTCCACGAATTCGCCGTTCGAGCTGAGGATGCGCCCGGAGGCGTCGGGTCCCCCTCGAATTGCCGCCGGGCCGCTCATCGCCTTCGCCGGAACCTCGGTCGAATTTGACGCGGTCAATGCGGCGGCCAGCGCCTTCTGGGACTTCGGGGACCAGACCTTTGCCACCACCGTCCTGGCCACCCACGCGTACCCAGCGCCCGGGCTCTATCGCGTCCATCTCTTCTCTCCGGCGGACCGTCCCACCCCGCAGGACACGGTGAACATCATCGTCCTGCCCAGCCCGGGACACGCGCCCGCGAGGCCGTCCGATTTGCAAGGCGAACCGACCGGCCTCCATCCCCAAACGGCGGCGGCGGCGTATCCGGCCTTTGTCTTCCAGCCGTTTCTCACCAGCGCCGGAGTGCTCCCCGCTCACAAAGTCGGAACCGATCCGCTGACCGGAGCGGACCGCTATCTTAGCGATGTCACCCCTCAATCCACGTTCGGAGCCGGAGAAACGAACATGTTTGGCGCCGCATACGTGTCGGCCACGCCGCTGCAACTCGCCTACGCGGCGACGATGGACATTGATCTGGCGCCCCGCGTCAGCCCGGGCGGCGTCACTAAGCCATTCCAGTCCGACGGGTTCGCGCCGCTGAATTCGCCGGGGTTCGAGGTGGCGATCAATGTCAACAATCAAGGCTTCAAGGAGGAGGACTTCAATTACGCGCACGTTGCTTCCCTCTGGCAGAACACCCGGGCCGGCGACGGTTCGGTCGAGTACACTCAAGATGCACAGAATGGACTCATCGTTTGGGGAAATCTGCGGATCACCCCGAACCAGAACTATTCGACTCAGCCCTCGGACGCCCGGGACGGAAGCGTGTTTACTGTTGCCGTCGATGACGAACGGTTCCACCCGCACTCCGGCACCACGCTTCTGTCCGACCTGGAAACGCACCAGACCGTGACGCATTACCAGATGGCTTGCTCGCTGGGAGCCGCCGTTCTGACCGCCCCGGTCTCCGCCGTCTCCATCAAGCCGGCCCAACCGAAGCGAAGCCAGCCGGAGGACCCCCTTGAGCCGGAGTTGCACCCCTCTCCACCACCCGTGGCGCGCAATTTGTACTATCAACTGCACACGGGATTCCTGGGCACTCAACTGCACGCGCCATGACCACCCGTTCCCCACGACCGAACCACCGCCACCGAGCTAGCGAGATGGAATGCCGCACCCACTTAAGTAGCCGGTCCGCCTATCTAAGAACCTCCCTTTCCCGGGAAGGCCCCGCTTCATCGGTGCCGGCCGCTGGCCAGGCCTGGGCGCGGTGCGTCCCCCTCTGGCTGGTGGTCTGTGCCCTCACGTTGCTTTCTCGGGTGGCGGCCGACGACCTGGATGACGCGTTCACCCACTTGAAGGAGGGGCGCGCTTATCTGAAGGATTTCCCGAACCAGAAGCCGCGGAATCGAATGGTGGATGACTTCCTCGGCGAGAACGGCGAAAGCTCGAACCGTCCGAGGCTCTGGGAGGCGATCGAGCGCGCCTTGGCGATTCGCGCGAACGAGCCACCTGAGCCGGAGTCGTTTCCCGCGGGAGAGGCGCCGCGGTCGGTGCAGGCGAAGGTCATCGCTTGGGAAGCGTTGGAAGCGCTCCTCACCGGCTATCTCTATGCCGGAAACCGCGACTTGTTGAACGCGACCCGGATCGCCTACCCGGGATCCAATTCCGCTAATGACACCCGCGAACTGCCCAAGGAGGAACCGGCTCCGTTTGCCGGGACTTCCCAAAAGCAGATCAGTTACGCCCGTTTGTATTTCCTTCAAGGGATCAAAGACGTCCTCGAATACGTAGCAGAGGACGCGACGGGCGCGCTCCGGGCGGGCAGTTCCATCTTTCCCACCGTGCCGCACTACGTGACGTTTGACGAGGAACAGAGCCCGATTCTGCCGTTCCCGCAGTTCGATGATCCGAACTTCGGTGGTCCGGCCGTGGTGGATCGCGAGGCCAGCCAGTCCGTGGCCTATCTTTATGGAAGCGCCCTGGAACGACTGGGCCTCTCGGCGACGGCGTACGCCGACCAGCTTTGGCGGTCCGCCTACGCCGGTCCCGGCGCCGGGGCCAAACGCACGGAGCTGGAGAAGAACCAGATGCTCGACCGAGCCGCGGAAGTTCTCCAGGAGACGATCCATGCGGAGTTCCTCGCCTCGCTGCCCCTGGCCGCTCAACTTGGTGACGGCGCGGCCGGTTCCGCCCACGAGTTTCAACAGTCCAAAATCGACCAGACCCGGGTCAGTGTCACCAGTGCGCTCCGTCTTCGCGAACAGATCCTGGCGGGGGAAAAGCCGACTCAGGCCGCCCTGGTCAGCGCATGGGATACCGCCGCGATCGAGCAACAAATCAGCCGATGTCGGGATACCTACGAGGCGGCCCGTTTGAAATGGGGGGGCGATGCCTCTCCACCGGCCGATGGTTCCGTGGCCTTTGAGCTGGCCCGGACAGAACAGGCGCAGTCCCTCAACGCCGACCGCGAGATCACCTTGCGGAATTCCCTGGAGTCGCAACTCCTTGACCTCACCGGAATCGATCCCGGTCTTTATGGTCACCTCCGGACCGAGTCCCAGCGGATGGCCTACCTGGACGCCGTTCATCTGAAGTTCGATGAATTGATCAACTTACAGGACCCGAGCGCCCCCGGTTTGAGCGATGGGAGTGCGATGTCCCTTCAGGCGCTGCGGATCGTTCAAGCGATCCGGCAGGTGGCGTCGGCCACGGCGCGCCTGCAGACCTTCGCGCAACGGATGCAGATCGAGGTCGAACGGAACAACGAGGTGACGGCCACGGTGGAAATCAGCGCGGCAATTTATTCGGCGGTCGAGCTGGCCATCGGACTCGCGGAATCCTATGGCAAGATTCGCGTCTGCGCCTGCGGAACCGCTTCCGGAACCGCGACGGAGTTCAACCAGACCGCTGTCCTGAGAGCGGGCCAGGAAGTCATCCGAGTCATCCGGCAAGCGGCCGAGACGGTGACGATCAATTCGATCAATTCGGACGCGATCATCAAAAACCTGTTGATCGATCAGGCCATTGCCGCGGAGGAGGTCCCGGTGATCGCGCTCCAGTATCAGATCGCCGGGGCCGAGCTGCGCAGCCTGCTCGCTAAAGCCGAACGGCTGGTCAATGATCATGTCTTCTTTCAAGGCATTACCGACACTCTCTGGTACCGTGATCCATCTCTGGCCTTCAAACTGGAAGAAGCCGAGGAGGACTATCAGGGGTTGCTGCAGGAGTTCCGCATCGAATTATACAAGCTGGCCCGCATGTTCGAGGCGGCCTGGACCGAGCGATACCAGAACCCGGTAAAACACGCCAACGGAAGCACGATCGAACCGCTCAACAATGGGTCCTTCGATGAATTCACCGAGGCCGAAAGCGCGTTCAGCGTCGTCAACCACGTTCGCGGGCTGGCCTACCTGAACGCGCTCAAAGCGTGGGATATCAAACTCCGTGAGCCGGCGTTCCGCGGCCCGCACAGCCCGACGCTCTGGGATGCCAACACCTTCAGCGGCCAACCCCTCAGCCTCCGACGCGACATCTTCAAACTCATCGACTACCGTTACGACTTCGAAGGCAACCACTATGATGTCGATACTGCGCTGACCCGCCAGAGCATTCAGCAATTCCGAGCGATTCTTCTGGACTTGGCCGCCCGGGACCCGGCCAACGCCGGCGGACTGACGCGGTTGCGAATCGATTTCCCGCTGACCTACAATCAGGCCCGCGTCATCCTGGGACAACAGGAGACCGTGCCGATTGTCCAGCAGAACCGCCCCGGAGGAGCCTTCGATCAATTCTGGAACCATCGAGTCAAGGAAATCGGGGTTAAGATTGTCGGTAAGAATGTGTTCGCGGCCGGCGCCACGGTTCCCGTTTCCTTTGAACTCTTTGGGAACGTGGATCGCATCGGATTCTTTCCCGACAGCCTGTTCACCTTTTCGCGCACGATCACTTCCTTCCCGGTGCCGCTCTTCCAGCGCGACCCGGACCGGCGCCTCGTCGGTGAGCCGTTCCTCGGCACGGCCATCGGCATTCCCGCGGCGATTGGCTCCACACCCGTGCCCATGAATCCGGTGAGCGGCTGGCCGCTCTTCTGCGACAACATCGTTCTCCGTGTGGGGAGTCAGGGCACGCTGCGAATCGAGAACATCGATGACATCGAACTTTATATCAAAATGGAGGTCGGTTCGCCGCCGCCGGTTTCCACCGGAATCTGGTGAACCTAAGGAAAAACTGTATTCGAAAGGACCCAAGCAAATGAAAACAACACGATTCAAGGCATCGCTTCTGGCCCTGGCCGCGGCCGCGGCCCTTCCCTTTGTTCTGGCCGGCGCCGACACCCGCGTTCTGCCTTTTCAGGGACGGCTGACGGACGCCGCGGGCGACCCGGTGGCGGACGGCGCGCGCGTGGTGCAATTCAAGATCTACGACGCCCCGGTGGGAGGGCGCGCGGTCTGGAACGGCGAAGTGCAGAACCTGACCGTCAACGCGGGCTTGGTCAGCACCCTGCTCGGCACCAAAGCCTCCCTCTCCGGCGTGGATTTCAACCTGGATCTTTATCTCGAATTGACCATTGACGCCAACGCGGACGGGCAGATCAGCCTGGCCGATCCTCCGTTGCTGCCCCGTCAAAGTATTCTGCCGGCGGTATTCGCCAAGGAGAGTGCCAACAGCCAATTGTTGGGTGGTTACAACTGGAGCACCCTGTTTGGCACCAACAATCCTGCCGATGGAACGCTCCTCGACTCGAAAATCGGGAACGGCTCGTTGACGGCCGCCAAGATCCGCGATAACGCCGTCACCACCGCGAAAATCGCCGACGGTGCGATCACCCGACCGAAACTCAACACGACCGGCGCGACCCCCGGCCAGGCGCTTATGTATGATGGAAGCCAGGTCGTTTGGGGCCAGGTCAATGCGTTGAACGCCGAGACACTGAAAGGTTTTGATTGGACGGCCATCTTTAGCGGTGGAGATCCGCAAAACGGAAGCCTAAACGTTGCGAGTGCGATCACCCGCGGAGGTCTGAATGTCGGAGGCGAAGCGGTGGTCGGTGGTAGGCTGACCGTTCAGGGACCGGCCGCCACCATTCTCGGAACTCTCTTTCCGGTCGCGATCGGCGGCGCTCCCCGCATGGAAGGCAACCTTTTCCTCAACGACAATGGCTTCTATCTGCGCGCGGTCGGTGATTTCAACCATTTCCTCCGATGGGGTAACGCGTACTTTAACCAGTCCGGCTTCGATGGACCGGTGCTGGTGGGCAACGGCGGAGGCGTGTTGGGCACTTCCGGGAACTGGACCCTCCGTTGGAACAGCACCGGCACCGTGCAGACCCGTGGGACCCTCAGCCAGGGCAGCGATCGGAACAGCAAAGAGAATTTCGCACCGGTGAATCCGGCTGAGGTGTTGGACAAGGTGGCAGCCCTGCCCATCACCCGGTGGAACTACAAGGATGATCCTTCGGCTGAACATCTCGGACCGGTGGCCCAGGATTTCCAAGCTGCTTTCGGGCTCGGTTCCGATGACAAGTCCATTACCACGGTCGATGCCGACGGTGTCGCGTTGACGGCGATCCAGGGTTTGAACAGCAAGGTGGAGGCAAAGGACGATGAGATCCGGCGACTGATCCAACAGCAGCAGGAACAAATCGAGGTACTGAGAGCCGAGATCGCCGCGCTCAAGGCCGGACGACACTAAAAAAGGCCCAGCCGGTGCGAAGGTCTGTTCGGACGCTTGGCCGAGCCTCAACCACCCCGTCAATTATCTGATGCTTATGCTCCATCCCCTTCGTCGGCCCGGCCTGATCCTCTGGCTGCTCCTCGCTGTTATGGGCAGCCCGACGATCGGTTGGGCGGAGACCACGGTTTATGTGACCAAGTCCTTCGAGGTCCGCGATCACGATCAGCCGGTCAAATACGTCTTCAATGGTGACACCTGCGTCGCGCGCGTCACCGGTTCCCTCGCGCCCACCACCCGCGTCCAACGCCTCCGCCTCCATCCGGGTTGGAATCTTCTCTCGTTGGCCGTGACCGCAACGAACGCCTTCCACCAGATCACCAATTCGTCATCCTCAATTCTCCCTTCCGCCTCTGCTTTCCGTTGGAATCCGACCCCCCTGTCCTGGCGGCCCGTTGGCCCGGACGAGACTCTTCCAGCGGGCACGGTCCTGTGGCTTCACGCTGCGACCAATACCAGCCTGGCGTTGAACGGTGCCTACACCGATCCCACCAACCGGGTTATCGAAGCCGGCGGCTCCTTTCAACCTGGGAGCGGACTCGAAGCCCTCCCGCTCCGGGATGAGCGGGTCGGGCTAAGAGCGGAGGTGACGCTTTCGAGCTTTGCTGCCACGGACCAACAGTGGCAACATGACCTTCCCGCGCTTCCCTTTTCCGATTCCGCTTTTCCCGAATTTCTCGCTCCCGGAGAGGCCGTCTTTCTGAACGTCGATGCGCCGGCCGAGCTGGAAGTTCCCGAGGCGGCTCTGCGCATTCGTTACTATCATCCGGATCACCTTGGCTCGACCAGTGTAATGACCGACGCCGACGGGGAGCTGATCGAAGAAACCGTGTTCTATCCCTTCGGTCATCCGCGCTACGAATACCAACCCCGCCAGATCGAGGAAAACTATCAGTTCACCCGCAAGGAACAGGACAAAGAAAGCGGCCTGCACTACTTCGAGGCGCGGTATCTTTATGGGGCCGCGGGCCGATTCATCACCGCCGATCCCCTGTATGCGAATCCGGATGGCCTCCGAGGGGCCACCCTGGGTTCCTTTCTTCACCAGCCGCAGAGAATCAACCTCTACGCCTACGGCCTGAATAATCCGATTCGATACAACGATCCCAGTGGATTGGATGACGTGGACAAAGTCTCGGCGACGGCCGATGTGGTCGGGGTGGTCGCGGGAGGCGCCGAAGAGGCTTCGACCCTGGCATATCTGGCCGGTTTTAATCCTTCGAAAGGGGGTGGGACGGCGATGGGGGTTGCTGGAAAAACGGCCTCCGTGGTGAGTGTTGCGGTGAAAACCGCCCAATTCATCCATGACCCCTCCTCGGCGACCGGCGGGCAACTGGCGAACGAAAGCGCGAAAGCACTGACGGGAATCGTCGCGCCTCCGGTGGCGTTGGTCTGGTCGATTCTGGACCTGACCGGCTATGGGCCCAGCGCGATCCTCGAGCATACTGAGAAGTCGATCCAGGCCAACCGCGAGGCGGCCAGGCTCTACACGGAAACCGCACAAATCTATGGCCGCATGGCCACCCAGATCAACCAGGCGGAGCCGGTCCTCCGCGGCCAACTGGAGCAGATCGGCGCCAAGGTCACCTATGTGAACAAGGCGGCCAAAACCGTCCGGGAAACCGCCCTTAAAAGTCTCCAGGGAGACACGCGGTCTTTGGAAGAATTGAATGCCGAAATCCGGAAAGTAGAGGGGCAAATCCGCCAGCAAAAGAGAGAAGAACGTTACTGGAAGGAGCGGGAACGAAAAGCTCGATGACCGATCGGAGCCTGGCGACGAATCAACTAAACCATCGCTCGGTCTGCCAGCAAACCAATGAGTGGTTTGGTCTGACTGCTTCGGGCGCGTAGGGAAGACTTCCGATGTATCGACGGCCTGGGGTGCCGTCACGCTTCACGTCGTCACTTCAAGTGGTCCGCCACATTGACCCCCTTCTTGAAACCGTTGAATCCGAACGGCAATGGCTTGAACTCGCCCACCATCGAAACATCGGCTTGGTCTGGAACGGTGAGTCCGGTGAGGTCGTAGGCGGCATTCACAAACAGGCGGCGCAGGTCCTCACTCTCCAGGTCAGTGGCGGCGCCGATGGTGGAGCAGAGGATCTTGGCCGTCTTTCCTCCGGCGCTCCGGTAGTCCAGCAACCAGACCAGCGGCATGATGGCCTTGTTCAGGTTGGGCGGGTCGGTGGGCCTCATTCCCTGGAGGGTCTGCCCCCAAAGCAGGATCACAGCCGCGGACGGAAAGTCCGGATTCACGCCGTACACATCTGTCGGTCCCCAAACGTCATGGACGCTCTTCAGGATCGGATGCCGGCGGTGAATGCCATCCACCAGGCCGCGGGCGGATTCCTTGCCGTGATCGCCGTGGTGGTAGGTCCAGGTCTCGCCCACGGTCATTCCGCCGAAGCCACCGCCGGGCGCCCCATAGTCGAACCGGGCATAGGGGCTCTGCTTGTTGCGCGTGTAGGCAAAGGCGTGCGTAGCGGTCCGCACCACGATCATGGGCCGGCCCGAATCGAGGTAATCCACGAAGTGCTTCATGTCGGCGTCGGGAAGCTCACGGAACCGGAACTGATTCACGACCAGGTCCGCCGAACCCAAGAGGTGCAGGCCCGGAACATTGGTCTGGTTATTGGGGTTGATCGTTCCATCGGCATCCTGGGAGAACAACACGGTGCATTTGAACCCGTGGCGCTGGCTCAGGATCTTTGCCATCTGCGGCAGGCCTTCCTCCGATCGATACTCCTCGTCGCCGCTCAGCAGGACGATGGTCTTGCCATTGGCGGTTCCGGCGGGCGGCTCATAGGTAGCCCATTGCTGGGCGACGAGAGCGACCGGCGCAAGCAGGAGGAAGGCGAAGGCAGCAAGGCGTTTCACGGGCCGAGTGTGAACGATCCGCGCCGGCGAATGAATCGGAAAAGTGCGGGGAACGGGGGAGTGGCGCAGACCTCTGGATCGGCTGTACCGCAGGCTTTCCATCGGCCCGCAGCTTTTGCCGGAGTATTGGCGGATGTCGTGCCCGAAAGTCGTTTCGCCTTGCCCTGTCCCATCGATTTCCGGTTCATCCCCCGCCTATGCCGGACTGGCTTGCGGTCATCATCCTGGGATGCGTCGAGGGCATCACCGAATTTCTTCCCATTTCGTCCACCGGGCACCTCCTGCTGGTGGAACACTGGATCGGTCATCGTAGCGACCTGTTCAACGTCGTGATTCAGACCGGGGCGGTCCTGGCCGTGGTGCTCGTGTTTGCCCGTCGAGTGCGGGAACTGCTTACCGAATGGTCCCGGCCCGAGGTGCGCGACTATCTGATCAAGCTCGGCAGCGCCTTTCTGCTGACCGCCATTGGCGGACTGCTGTTGAAGCAATTCAACCTGAGGCTGCCGACGGATCCTCGGCCAGTGGCGCTGGCCACGCTCGTGGGGGGAATCGCGTTCGTGCTGATCGAGCGCTGGCTGAAGGGGCGGCCGACCACGGACGAGATCACTTGGACGGTGGCCTTGGTCATCGGTGGCGCCCAGTTGATCGCCGCCGCCTTTCCCGGCGCCTCCCGTTCCGGAACGACCATTCTGCTCGCCCTGATGGTGGGGTTGAGCCGGCCGGCGGCGACGGAATTTTCCTTCTTGTTAGGCATTCCGACGCTGATGGCGGCCGGCGCCAAGGAGACGTACGACGCCCTCAAGGAGGGTTCTCAACATGAGCCGTGGAGCTTGATTTTTCTGGGGACCATCGTCTCCGCGGTGACGGCGTTTCTGGCGGTGAAATGGCTGCTGGGATACATCCGCCATCACACCTTCACGCCTTTTGGCTGGTACCGGATCGTGGTGGGAGCGGCCATTTTGCTGCTCGTGCGGTAAGCGCCTGT
>CAYYSX010000076.1:0-11619 GCA_964474315.1 uncultured Verrucomicrobiota bacterium
CCACCGACGAGGGCTCGCGAGAGAAACTGGCGGGGCGCAAAACCGTGAGGGTGGCGACCCGGCTGGTGACGGATCCAAGATCGTTGCTGGCGAAGAGCGCGACCTGAAAGTTGGGCGGCTGGATGTTCGACAGCGTCAGCGTCGGCTGCGTCGCTCCCGGAAAGTTGGTGAACGCTGCGCCGAGATAGGCGCGCCACTGGAGGCGAACGGGCGGATCCCCGGAAACGACCGCATTGAAATGAACGGTGGAACCAACCACCCCCGCCTGGTCCTCGGGCTGTTGGAGAACCGTGGGCGCTTCGCCCGCGGCCAATTCTGATGCGAGGAAAAGACCTATCAGCGCCCAAGTTTGGATCCGGGTGATCATGGAAATCATGACTCGTGACTTTATAGATGGTGTCACGAATTAGGAAATGTGAGATATGAAAAATAGCCTGAATTCATCATCTTCTGGCGGGAACAATCTTGGGGCGTTTTTTGGGGGGTTACTCCTTCCAATGGATCCGATTCGAGAAGTTCGAAACAGGTCTGGCGCGGGAGCAGTGGAGCAGTGGAGCCAACAGTTCCCGCTGCGGCGGGTTGCGCAGCAAAGCCGACGCCCGCAAGCACCGTGCGTCCCGGCGACTGAACCACAAAGTATCCTTCGGGCGTTACCTTTTCGTGGCCCGGCGGCAGGATTAGGTATTTGCCGCCTTGGCCTTGATCAGGCCCGACGACACCCAAGGACCAAGAGGCGCCGGGGGCTGACCCTCTCAAATCGGCATCAAGCTACCGCGATGTTCACCAGCTTGCGCGGAACGACGATGACTTTCTTTACCGTCTTGCCCGCCAGGAACGGTTGCACCTTCTCCGCCTTCAAGGCGGCCGCTTCCAGGTCGGCATTCGATGCGGTTGCCGGTACGCAAATGACTTCGCGCAGCTTCCCGTTCACTTGGACCGGAATTTCCAGCGTGTCCTCCACCAGCAGGGTCGGATCGTATTGCGGCCAGGCGGCGTAGCTGAGGGATCCCTTGGGCCGTTCGAACGCGGCGTGCAACCGCGCCCACAGTTCCTCCGCCAGATGAGGCGCGAAGGGAGCCAGCAACTGCAGGAACGTCCGCAGCGCGGCGACCGGCTTCACCTCCCAGGCAATGGCCTCGTTGACGAAGATCATCATTGCCGAAATCGCGGTGTTGAAGCGCAACGCTTCGAGATCCTCGGTCACCTTCTTGATGCACGCGTGCAGCGGCTTGAGCTGGAACGGATCGGCCGGGATGTCCTGGACGTTCGGCGCCAGACGGATCAACGCCAGGTGTGACGCCGCGCCGTCAGGGTCCGTGGTGCAGCGCTGTTCGAACTCCGTCTCGCTAGCTTCGTCGATGAACAGACGCCAGACACGGCCCAGGAACTTGTACACGCCGGCCACACCCTGAGTGTTCCAGGGCTTGGTGTCCTGCAACGGCCCCATGAACATTTCGTACAGCCGGAAGGCATCGGCCCCGAATTCCTTCAGGATGTCGTCGGGGTTGACCACGTTGCCGCGGGACTTGGACATCTTCTGATTGTCCTCGCCGAGGATGAGTCCCTGGTTCACCAGCTTGAAGAACGGTTCGGCCGTGGAGACGTGGCCCAGGTCGAACAGCACCTTGTGCCAGAAGCGTGCGTAAAACAGGTGCAACACCGCGTGCTCGGTGCCACCGACGTAAAGATCGACGCCAGGGGACGAGCGATAAGTGGAAGGCGGCGAGGAGTGAGGCGACGTCATCCAATACGACTCGGCATCCGAACCCACGAAGGAGGTGGCGTTCCGCGAGTCCAGATAGCGCAGGTAATACCAGCAACTGCCGGCCCACTGGGGCATGGTGTTGGTTTCGCGGACGACTCCATCCGGCAGGTTCACCCACTCCAGCGCGCGGGCCAGCGGTGGCTGGCCGTCGGTGGTCGGCTTGTAGTCGTCCAAGACCGGAGGTAGCAGTGGCAGCGCGCTTTCGGGCAACGCCTCGTGTTGGAGGGTTCCATCCGCACTCTTTCGCCAGAGGACGGGGAACGGTTCGCCCCAGTAACGCTGCCGGCTGAAGAGCCAATCGCGCAGCTTGTAGTTGATGGTCTTTTTGCCAAAGCCTTTTGATTCCAGCCACGCGGTGATCTTCTTCTTGGCTTCGGCGGTGGGCAGCCCGTCGAGGGAGATTTCCGGCCCCGTCGAGTTCACGGAGATGCCTTCGCCGGTGAAGCCCCGCCAGGAAACACCGGAGTCGAGCGGACGGACCACTTGGATCACCGGTAAGCCGAACTTCTCGGCGAACTCCAGGTCGCGCGTGTCATGCGCCGGCACCGCCATGATCGCGCCCGTGCCGTAGCTCGCGAGCACGTAGTCCGCGATCCAGATGGGGATCTCTTCGCCGTTGACCGGATTGATAGCGTGGGAGCCAGTCCAAACCCCGGTTTTCTCCTTCGCCAACTCGGTGCGTTCGAGATCCGACTTCCGCGCTACTTCGGCCCGATAGGTATTGATGGAATCCCTCTGGGCCTCGGTGGTCAGTCCGTCCACGAACGGATGTTCCGGCGCGAGGACCAGATAGGTCGCGCCGAACAGGGTATCCGGCCGGGTCGTGAAGACCGGGATATTGAAGGTGTCGTGGATTCCACCCGGGCGGGCTTTTTTGTCCACCTGGGCCTGGAAGATAACCTGTGCGCCTTCGCTGCGGCCGATCCAATTCCGCTGCATCTCCTTCAACGACTCCGACCACTCGATCGTGTCGAGGTCCGCCAGCAGCCGTTCCGCGTAGGCCGTGATGCGCAGCATCCATTGGCGCATGGGCTTGCGGATGACCGGGAAGCCACCGACTTCGCTCTTCCCGTCGATCACCTCCTCGTTGGCCAACACCGTGCCGAGCTCCGGACACCAGTTGACCGGTGCCTCGCTGACAAAGGCCAGCCGCCAGGCATCGCGGTACCTCCGCTTCTGCTCCTCGGTGTCGCAGCCGCGAGGAAGCGTCAGCGTGTGGATGGGTTCGGCCCGGTGGGTCTCCGGGTTGAACCACGAGTGGTACAGCTTCAGGAAAATCCACTGCGTCCAGCGAAAGTACTCGGGATCCGTCGTGGCCACTTCGCGCGACCAGTCGTAGGAGAACCCCAGCGCCTTAATCTGCCGGGTGAAGTTGGCGATGTTTTGTTCGGTAGTGACGCGGGGATGCTGGCCGGTCTTGACCGCGTACTGCTCGGCGGGAAGCCCAAAGGAATCCCAACCCATCGGATGCAAGACGTTGAATCCCTGCGCCCGGCGATAGCGAGACAGGATGTCCGTGGCCGTATACCCCTCCGGATGCCCCACATGCAGCCCGGCACCCGACGGGTAGGGGAACATATCGAGAAGGTAGTACTTGGGCGGCAGGTTCTGGGCGGTGGCGGTCTGGCCGGCCAGTTGGTGGCGGAGCGCAAACGGATGGTCCGGGGGTAGCACCTCACCAGGATTCCAAGCGCGGAACGTCTGTTCCGCCTCCCAATGCTGCTGCCATTTCGGTTCGATCAAATGAAACGGGTACTGCCGCCTAGCCATATCGGAACCGTCAGCATGGCGGGAGGGTGACGAAGGCGGCAATGGAAAGCTGGGGGGTGTGCTCAAGCGGGTGCATCTCAGTTTTTAGCGAGGTGGAGGAGCCGAGGAGAGGGAGGACAGAGGACAGAGGACAGACGACGGAGGAGCCAAGCCGAAGGCCTGTAGCGTCGGCTGTCCTCAGCCGACCGTGCGGCTCGGCCACGCCGGTGGAGTCTGAGGAACGAGCCGGTGTGGAGAACAGGGCGACTGCCCCCTCGGCGGCCACAAGGGTCGGCTGAGGACAGCCGACGCTACCCAACGTCTCACTTCCAGGGCGGTTCGGTCGGGAATCGGGAGCTTGGAGTTTGGAACTTCTTTGGGATTTGGCCTTTGGAGCTTTCACCCCTCTGTCCCATCCCCGTCATCCCCGGAGGTTCGGCGGCGGAAAAGCACCGCCACGTTGCCCACCCGCTGGATCAACTGCGCTCCCGTCTTTTCCACCAGTTGGGGAACCAGCTCCTTCTTCTGTTCCTTGAAATCGTCGAACTTCACCTTCACCAGCTCCTGTTGGGTCAGCGCCAGTTCCAAGGCCCGGAAGAACGCTTCGCTGAGACCGGCCTTGCCGATCTTTACCGTTGGCTCCAGGCGTTGCGCCCGGGCCTTGAGATCCCGTAGTTCGCGTCCGGTGGCAGGAGGGCGGGAGGAAGGCATAGGTCGATTCAAAGCTTCTGAATTTGTTCCACGAGCGAGGTGGTGGATTTTCCGGGCACGAAGGGAAGGAAGACAATTCGGCCCCCAGCCTCCTCCACCGCCCGGCGTTCGTCGGCATCGATGGTCTCCAGAGTGTAATCCCCTCCCTTCACATAAACATCCGGTTGCGCCCGGCTGAGGAAACCAGTCGCCCGTATTTCCGGAAAGATGCACACCCCGTCCACACAGCCCAAGGCGGCAATGACCCGGGCCCGGTCCCGCTCAGAATTGAGCGGCCGACCCAGTCCCTTGAGCTGACGAACACTCTGGTCGCCGTTGAGCCCGATCAACAGGGCATCGCCCAGGGCGCGGGCCGCCTCCAGATAGGACACATGCCCGGCATGGAGCAGGTCGAAGCAGCCGTTGGTCACCACGAGGCGTTGTCCACGGTGGCGTAATCCGGCGCGCCAGCCCGGCAGGGTGGCGTCGCTGAGAATCTTCTCCGAGGTATTCATGCGCGGCGTTCCGACTCACGACCGACTGGAAGCTCAGATGAACTCGTTGAACAGGGCCTCGAGCATTTCCTGCCGGCCCGACTCCAGGCCCTTCACGTTGCCCAACTTGAGGGCGTGTCGCTCGCAATCGGCGAAAGTGGCCTTACCCGCTTCGATCTGGCGGCCGATGCCACTGTCCCAGCTCCGGTAACGGTTCTTCACGAACGCCGCCAACCGCCCGTCGGCGCGAATCTTGGCCGCGATCTTCAAGCCGCGGGCGAAGGTGTCCATGCCGGCAATATGCGCGTAGAAGAGATCTTCCTCGGTGAAACTCTCACGGCGGACCTTCGCGTCGAAGTTGACTCCGCCGTGCCGCAACCCGCCGTACTTGAGGAGGCACAGCATGGTCTTGGCGGTGAGGTAAAGATCGGTGGGAAATTGATCGGTGTCCCAACCCAGGAAGTAATCGCCCATGTTGGCGTCGATCGATCCCAGCGCTCCCGCGGCCCCGGCCACTTCCAATTCATGCTCCATGGTCCGGCCGGCCAGCCAGGCATGGTTCACCTCGACGTTCAGTTGGAAGTGCTCGAGCAGACCGTACTCGCGCAGGAAATTCAGGCAGGCCGCCGCGTCGGAATCATATTGGTGTTTGGTCGGCTCCTTGGGCTTGGGCTCGATGAAGAAAGGTCCGGTAAAGCCAATCTTCTTTTTATAGGCCACCGCCATGTGCAGGAACCGGGCAAGGTGGTCCATCTCCCGCTTGAGGTCGGTATTCAGCAACGTGGAATACCCTTCGCGCCCCCCCCAGAACACATAGCCCTCACCGCCCAGCTCGTGGGTCCAGTCGAGAGCGCGCTTCACCTGCGCCGCCGCGAAGCAGAAGACGTCGGCGTTGCAACTGGTCGCGGCGCCATGCAGGTAGCGGGGATGTACGAAGTTCTGGGCCGTCCCCCAGAGCAGGCGAACTCCGGTGTCGCGTTGCAGTTTCTTCAGCTCCCGGCCCACGGCATCGAACTGCGCATGGGCTTCCTTGAGATTCCTCCCATGCGACGCGAGATCGCGGTCATGCCAGCAGTAGAACGGCACGCCCAGTTTGGTGGCGAACTCGAAGAAGGCCCGCGCCCGGGCTAGCGCCTCCTTGGTCGTGCATTCTCCGGTATTCCACGGTCGGTTGACCGTGCCCGTGCCGAACATATCGGCTCCCGCGCCGCGCATGGTGTGCCAGTACACCGCGGCAAAACGCAGATGGTCTTTCATGGGACGCCCCTCGACCACTTCGTTGGCGTCGTAATGTTTGAACGCGAGGGGATTGGAGGAGCCGGGTCCCTCGAAGGGAATGGGGCCAATCTGCGGGAAGAACTGCTTCATAAAGGCGCAACGGAAAGCCGATGCTAGGCTGGCCCCTCATCGGGGGGAAAGCAGTGATTTCCGGCCGCCGCGCGGCGGCCCTATCGGAGGACGAGCCCCCCCGTGCATCCGAGGTTCCGGGAAATTCTTTGACCCGTATCCGCCCGGCTGGGACCTTGCACGCCTTTACATGACTCCGAATCGAATTCTGCCTGACCTCCAGTGCTCCCTCCTCGTCGAAGATGTCCGGCAAGAAGCCTCCGGAAACCTGATCCTCGTGGGAGTGCTCGGCGTGATCCGTGTTCCCCAAGTTCCTATTTCTGCGCCCAAGGTCTGCGTCGTGAACCGCTGGTGCGCCGGCATCGGCCAGTTCAACGAGCAGGTACGCCTCGTCGGCCCGGACGGCCAACAGGTGCTGCGCAAGAGCAATGCCCGATTCAACCTTCCCGACCCCACCCAAACCGCCACGTTGGTGAGCGTGTTTCCCAACATCGAGTTTCCCGCGGGGGGGGTGTATCATGTTGAGATCCTGGTCGATGACGTCATGAAACTCCGCTATCCGATCCCGGTCGTCGTGGTGCAGCAGCCCGGACAAGCGCCGGCCGCTCCGCAGGCCCCGAAGCCAGCTTGAACGGTCGAAAGACGTCACCGCGAAGCTTTCCACTGACTGGACAGCGACCATTCCGGCCGGCTCCCGAAGCGTCGCCACGTCCCCCTACCGGCGCCGTTGCTGGATGTGGACCCTGATTTCACGGGTTGGCCCGGCCCGCCAATCCCGATTGAATGGCGCCGGTGGCGGAATCGGCATCCAAACTGAGAGAAGTCGCGTCCTTCGTGGCGCGGATCAGTACCTGGCAGCCGTTCACCGGGAAGGGTTTGGCCGCCTTGGCCCAGGCACCGGCCGGCCGTCTCCTGGCCTTCCAGATGTTGTTGGCGGTGTTGAGTGCCCTGACGGTCGCGTGGAGCTTGGCCACCGCGTGGGTTCCCGTGGTGGAAAAGTCCCTCCTGACGCTGCCCGACTCGGGGGCAGAAATCCGGCATGGGCGGCTGCTCTGGGGGGCCGAACCTCAGTTGCTGGCCAGCAGCCCTCACTTGGCCCTGGCCGTCGCCCCACAGGTAGAAGTCCAACTGGGACAGAACGGTGACGTGCAGTTGGAGCTACACCCGGCCGAACTTCGCTTCCGTGGTTTGCTCGGCCAAATCCGGATGGCCTATCCTCCCGATCTCGTGCTTCCGCTCGACCGCACTGGAGCCAGGGCTGCTTGGGGTGCCTGGCGGTTGCCGATCCTGATTCTGGCCGGACTAGGTGTCGGGATCGCGCTGTTGATGTTGGGGTGGCTGCTGGCGGTGCTTTATTCTCCCATGCTAACGGCTTTGGCCTGGCTGACGCGACGAGAGCTGTCCTGGGGTGGAGCGTGGAAGCTGGGCTTGGCGGCCTTGATGCCAGCCAGCCTGCTGATGAACCTGGGATTGATTGCCTATGCCCGCCATTGGATCGGCTTGCCTCTCCTCACGGCGATCTTTGGCCTGTACTTCCCCGTGAGTTGGATGGCCGCGTTCTGGGGCCTGCTCCGCCTGCCGCGATCAGCCGTCGAGACGGCCGTCTCCAATCCGTTCGGAAGAAAACCCGCGAACCCTCGTCCAAAGCCGGCCGCCAAATCTCGCAATCCGTTCGATTCCTGATTCGTTCCATCCCACCAGACCCATGCGCCATTTCTTTACCGGCCCGTTCATCAAAACCGACCTCCTCGTCACGTGGCTCGAGAAGCATGGGATCAACGCCACTACCGAGCCGGTGGAGGTGGATGCCGAGGAGGACGACTTGAGCCGCGAGGTGCGGGTCCTGGTGTCGGAGGCCGACTACGACCGCGCGTATCAACTGTTCTTCGCGGAACGGCAGGATGAACTATGAACCCGGACGAAGTCGCCCAACGATTGGATCGGTTGGAAGCGAGCGTTGCCCATTTGGACCGCCTGGCGGACCAGTTGAATGACGCCCTGGTGGAACAGGGGCGGCAACTCACTCGAATGAACAAGCGGCTGGAGCATTTGGCTGAGGCCATTCACGCCCGGGCCGACGCGGCCGATTCTCCCGTCCAGGAACGCCCGCCCCACTATGGGCGGTGATGGATCCGCTTTCTGAGCGGTCTGTGGGATAGGCCCACGCGGCGCTCGCCCTGCGCTCGGAGTCCTGCTTTTGGCCGGCGGCCGCGGATCATACCAATCGCCAGCCCGGCCGGTATTGATATTGGATATAGCGGTCCGCCCCAGGGACGCCTTTGGCCCGAAGATTCTTCGCGTCCCATTCGAGGCGTTGGCGGCTGCGATAGGCGACGTTTCCGAGCAGCCCAATCTCCGTGAGGAGCGCGCCGTAGGTCAGCGGGGAACTGGTCTGGCCGCGGCCCTTGCACGCTTCGATCCACTCGGCGTGGTGTCCGATGGAGTCGGGAATGGTGGGGGGCGGCGGCGGGAAATCCCGGAACTTATCTTCCGGAAGCAGAATCCGTCGCGAATAGTCGGCCAGCAGCAGGCCATCGCGTCCCACGAACAGAGTGCCGCCTCCCCACTTGGTGAGGTCGGGAGTGCCGGGGACCTGCGGACGTGGCGTGCCGCTATACCAGTACAGGGTGGTGGCCGGCCCGCCGGCCCGGCCCGGGAATTCATAACGGACCTTCAACCACGGCGGAGCGCAGTAGTCGTCCGGCTCCGGACCCTCCGCTTCGATCACGGAGGGCAGCGTCAGATCGAGAGCCCACACGGACAGGTCCAGGTGATGGCAGCAGAAATCGGCCAGCGTGCCACCGCCCCAGTGCCACCAGCGGCGCCAGTTGAAGGGCACCCATTCCGGGCTGAAGGGTCGATAGGCGACCGGCCCCACCCAGAGTTCGTAATTCAGATCCGGCGGGGCAGGTTTGGGGGCCGGGAGCGGCCGAGTGTCCCAGATCGAACCCGCCCAATGATGAACTTCATGGACCGGTCCGATGGCTCCGCTGCGAATCAACTCCACCACCCGCCGATAATTCGCTTCGGAATGAATTTGGTTCCCGGTTTGGGTCGGCAGTCCGGACTTCGCGACCAGGTTCCCCAAGATGCGCGCCTCCTGTACGGTGTGAGTGACGGGTTTCTCCAGGTACAATGGGCGTCCGCTCGCCAGCACTTGAGCGGCAATGACGGCGTGGGTGTGGTCGGGGGTGGCTACCAGGACGGCATCGAGGTCGGGCTGTTCCAGGAAACGCCGCCAGTCCGTGTAGGCGCGAGCGGAGGGGAATTTGCCGGAGGCTTGGGCGATGTGGTTGGAATCGACATCACAGAGCGCGACAATATTTTCGTCCCGCAGTCCCTCGATGTTCTCCGCGCCGCGTCCGGCCACGCCAATGACGCCGACGTTGAGCTTCTCATTGGGAGAAATGGGACGCCGTTGGGGGGCGGCGGACTGGCAACCGGCGAGCAAGCCGGCGGTGGCGAGCGAGGAGTTTTGGAGGAAGCGACGGCGGTTGAACATGCGGCGCCCAGTTCAAAACGTGGCCTTCCCGCGCGCAATGCCCAAAGTCGGGTGGGAGACGAAGGCGGGCGCCTCTTGAGTTTGTCCTTAAAGCTGCGGGCCGAGCCCAAAAAGCGGTCCGTCGCCTTGCGAAAGCTCCAAAAGCCAAGTTCCAAGCTCCAAAGAAGCTCCAAGTTCCAACGTCCAGGCGCCCAAACCCACTCAGAAACGGCGGGCGAGCCAAACCCGAGAGTTTGGAACTTGGGTCTTTGGAACTTCTTTGGAGCTTGGGTTTTGGAACTTGGAGCTTCCCTGGAGTTGTCCTGCGGGCGAGTCGCCCGCGCTCCTGTCGGTAAGGACGAATCCAAGATGCGCCCGACGACGGCGGCGGAATCTCATCGTGCTTGTGAGGGACAACCCGATGCCCGAACCATCCGCGCCCAATGTCACGGCTTTTGAAGTCCTCGGGCGCGGTCGGCGCGGCGACGCTGATCAGCCGTGTTCTGGGTTTCGCGCGGGAAGCCGTCTATGCGGGTTTCATGGGAGTCGGGGCGGTGGCCGATGCCTTCTATTACGCCTATTCGATTCCCAACCTCTTTCGCCGCCTGCTCGGAGAAGGCGCCCTGACCGCCGCCTTCATTCCCATCTTCAAGGAGCGGGAACGGACCGCCGGAGAAGCCGCCACCTGGCAATCCGCCAATGCGGTGATTTCCGCGCTACTGCTGCTCTGTGGCGGCCTGGTGGTCGTGGCGGTGGTGGGGCTGACTGGCGTGCTGGCCACCATTCCCATGGGACCCCAGGGCGACCTGATCGTGCGGCTCATGCGGGCGATGTTTCCCTACCTTCTCTTCGTCTGCATCGCCGCCGTCTTCATCGGAATCCTGAATGCCCGCGGCCACTTTTTCATGCCGGCGCTCGGGGCGTCGGCCCTGAACGTGGTCATGATCGCGGCGGTATTCCTGATCGCGCCGCGGTTTGGCGACCGGCTGGAGACTCAGGTCTTCGGACTGGCCCTTGGCGTCCTGCTCGCCGGAGTTTTCCAGGCGGCGTTGCAGTATCCGATGCTCCGGCGGGAAGGGTTCCGTTTCCGCTGGGTGAATCCCTGGAGCGATCCCACGGTGTCCCAGGTGATCCGCCGCATGGCGCCCGCCCTCCTTGGAGTGGCCGCTTATCAGGTGAACGTGGTGCTCACCCAGACCATTGCGGTGACCGAGGCCAAGAACATCGTGTCGGCGTTCAACTATGCCGTGCGCCTGATGGAACTCCCGCAAGGCGTGGTAGGCGTGTCCCTGGCGACGTATCTGCTGAGCGAACTAAGTGGCTTGGCGGCGGAGAAGAAGTTCCCGGAGTTCCGATCCGTCCTGCGCGAAGGCCTGTTGCAATTGATCTTCATCAACACCCTGGCCACCATCCTACTGGTGGTGCTGGCGGAGCCCATCATTCGGCTGCTGTTCCAGCATGGGATGTTCGGCTCGGAGGACACCCGCCTCTCGGCCCAGGCGCTGTGGGGTCTGGCGCCCGGCCTGATCGCTTATTCGTTGAACAGCATCTACGCCCGGGCCTTCTATGCGTTGGGCGACACGCTGACGCCGATGCGGATCAGTATCGTCTGCCTGGTAACGAACTTGGTGCTGGCCTTCTTCTTGATTCCCTTGCTGCGGCAGGCCGGCATGGGCCTGGCGAACACGGTGAGCGCGGGATTGAACACGGCGCTCCTGGTGTACGCGCTCCGCCGGAAGCTGCCCAAGTTCACCTACGAAGGATTCAGCCCGGCGATCAAGGTCATGGCCTGGGGCGGGCTGTTGGCAGCAGCGGCGGCCTGGGGTTGGAGCGCGGCCGGACAGCAGTGGCTAGGCACGACCACTGTCTGGGCTCGTGCCGTGACCGTCTTCGGCGCCATCGGGGTCTCCGGCGCACTCTACTTCGGTTTCTGTTTCTGGCGCCAGGTGGCTCCGGCTCGGGAGCTGGTCCGACTGATCCGCCGCCCGCCGGTCTCCGGTTCCTGACAGGGAAGTGCGGCCCGGATGGTTAGTGGGGGGCATCTTGACCCTGTCCTAACCGACAGGAGCGCGGGCGGCTCGCCCGCCGGACAA
>CAYYSX010000076.1:11629-15714 GCA_964474315.1 uncultured Verrucomicrobiota bacterium
CGCTCTTGGGGCTCGGTCCGCGGCTTTAAGGACCATTTCAAGAGGCGCCTGGATGGCGACCGGAGTCCTTGCATCACCTGCCTTGAGACCGTAAACACGTTCCCGATCCTGCCGCCTTGGTTCTCATTCTAATCCAAAGGGTAAGGGGACTCGCCGATGCCACGAGACGAAATTCTCAAACATACGCAACGACTCACCGCACCCTTCGCCGTGACCAAGGGCAAGGGCTTCCGGCTCAAGGACGTTGACCCCGACGACACACTGGGGCTCACGATGGACAAGGCGGAGGCGGCGCAGCTTCTCGACCGCGGCACGCGCTGGCTCGCCGAGGAACAGGACATGCTTTATGCCCAGGACCGCTGGTCGGTCCTCCTCGTCTTTCAAGCGATGGACGCCGCGGGCAAGGATAGCACGATCAAACACGTGATGTCGGGGGTCAATCCGCAGGGCTGCCAGGTCTTCTCGTTCAAGCAGCCTTCGGCCGAGGAGCTCGACCACGATTTCCTCTGGCGCTACGTCAAGCGTCTTCCCGAGCGCGGGCGCATCGGCATCTTCAATCGCTCCTACTACGAGGAGGTGCTCGTGGTGCGCGTGCATGAAGCCATCCTGCAACACCAGAAGCTCCCGCCCCCGGTGGTGACGAAGCGTCTCTGGGACGAACGGCTCGCCGACATCGCACACTTCGAAGACTACCTGACGCGGCAAGGGACCCTCATCCTGAAGTTCTTCCTGCACGTCTCGAAGAAGGAACAGAAGCGACGCTTCCTGCAGCGCCTCGACCACCCGGAGAAGAACTGGAAGTTCTCGGCCGCCGACATCCGTGAACGGCAGCATTGGGACGACTACATGGCGGCGTTCGAGGAGGCGATCCGGGCGACCGCATCCAAGCGCGCACCGTGGTATGTGGTGCCGGCTGACCACAAGTGGTTCACCCGGCTGGTCGTCGCCGCGGCCATCGTCGAAGCAGTGGAGCATCTCGACCTGCGCTATCCCCAGGTCGATGCGGCGAGGAAAAAGGAACTGGCCGCTGCTCGCGCGGCCCTCACGCGCGCGAAGTGACTCCCCGCTCCCACCGTCAGCCGGGCGCCTCTCCGTTTTTGGCCAGGTGGTGGAGCCGGGAAGAGAGAACGGAGAACGGAGGACCGAAGCGGAAGGCCGGTAGCGTCGGTTTTCCTCAGCCGACCGGGCGGGTGGAGTCGCCTGGGGGGGCCACGGGAACCAACGGGCGTGGAGAAGAAGACGACGGATGCTCTCGACGGACAGGGGGTCGGCTGAGGACAGCCGACGCGACACCGTCCCGCGGCACTTCCCAAAAACGGAGAGGCGCCTCCGTCCGCCTTCGGGCGCGAGAAACGATTGAATGATGGCGGCGTATTCATCATGAACGCAGCGGTGAAGGCAACAGCCGCCAACGAGAACGCCGCCTGGCACGCACTGGCGGTCGATGAGGTGGTGAAGCGCCTCGCGACCGACACCGCGAAGGGGCTCGGCGCGGGTGAGGCGGCGACCCGCCTTCAGAAGCACGGGCCCAACCGTCTTCCGGAAGGCAAGAAGCGCGGCCCACTTAAGCGGTTCATCTCCCAACTCAACAACATCCTCGTCTATGTCCTGCTCGGCGCGGGCTTCATCAAGCTGATGCTTAGCCTCTGGATCGACGCGTCGATTATCTTCGGCGTCGTGGTGCTCAACGCGCTGCTCGGATTCATCCAGGAAGGCAAGGCGGAGAAGGCCCTCGATTCCATCCGCAACATGCTCTCCGCTGAAGCACGGACTCTGCGCGAGGGCGAAACGCGCCTGATCCCGGCCGAGGAACTCGTCCCCGGCGATGTCGTCCTGCTCGAATCAGGCGACAAGGTCCCGGCCGATCTCCGGCTCGTCGAGGTGAAGAATCTGCGCACCGAGGAAGCGGCGCTCACCGGCGAGTCGGTGCCGGCAGAAAAGGTCATCGACCCGGTCGCGGAGAAGGCGACCGTCGGTGATCGCGATAGCATGGTTTTCTCGGGAACCATGGTGGTTTCCGGCCGCGCCACCGGGTTGGTGGTCTCGACCGGCAGCGGGACCGAGCTCGGCCGCATCAACCAGATGCTCGCGAGTGTCAGCCCCCTCGAGACCCCGCTCCTGCGGCAGATCAAGAAGTTCGGTTATATGATCACCGGCGTCATCGGCGTCGTGAGCATTTTAATTTTCGCTTACGGCCGATGGGTGAAGGGCATGGGCTTCGTCGAGCTTTTCCAAGCGGTGACCGCCATCGCGGTGTCGGTGATCCCCGAGGGTCTGCCGGCGCTCATCACTATCACCCTCGCGATCGGCGTGCAGCGGATGGCGCAGCGCCACGCCATCATCCGGCGCCTGCCCGCGGTGGAAACACTCGGATCAGTTTCACGCATCTGTTCCGACAAGACCGGCACACTGACCCTGATGGAAATGATGGTGGTGTCGGCCGCCACCGCCGAGACCGAGTACCAAGTCACCGGCAACGGCTATGCCCCCGAAGGCGAGATCCAACAGGAAGGGAAGCCCGCCGACGGCCAGGATCCGGTGCTCGGGTTGTTGGGCCGCGTCTCGATGCTCTGCAACGATGCCGAGCTTTTCGAGGAAGACGGCACCTGGAAGGTCGAAGGGGATCCGACCGAGGGCGCCCTCTACCCCTTCGCCACCAAACTCGGGATGGACCGGCGGGCGGAACAGACGACGCACCCGCGCATTGACGCCATCCCATTCGAATCGGAGCACAAGTTCATGGCGACGCTCCACCAGAATGCCGAGGGAAAGGAGTGTCTCCTGGTCAAAGGCGCACCCGAGGTCATCCTCGATCATTGCGATCGGCAGCAGATGCGCGACGGGAAAAGCGCGCCGCTCGATCGCGAGCGATTTGCGCAGGTCTCGGACCAGCTCGCGGGCCAGGGCGAACGTGTGCTCGCGCTGGCGTGGCTGGAGAGTCCCGGCCTCGAGTCGGGCAGCCTCGGCCCCGCCGACCTCCCGAAGAATCTCGTCCTGCTTGGCCTGATCGGTCTGCTCGACCCGCCCCGCAAGGAAGCGATCGACGCCGTGAAGGAGTGCCACGGCGGCGGCATCCGCGTCACCATGATCACCGGCGACCACAAGATCACGGCGGCCGCCATCGCCAAGATGCTCGGAATCGGCGACGGCACGACCGCTGTCACCGGCAGCGAAATCGAGGAGATGAACGAAGCGACGCTCCAGGAGACCGTGCGCGAGGTCGATGTCTTTGCGCGGGCGAGCCCGGAGCACAAGCTGCGGTTGGTGAAGGCCATCCAGGCGAATGGGCAGACCGTGGCGATGACCGGAGATGGCGTGAACGATGCGCCTTCGCTCAAGAAGGCGGACATCGGCGTCGCGATGGGCATCAAAGGCACCGAAGTGACCAAGGAGGCGGCGGGAATGATCCTCGCCGACGACAACTTTGCCTCGATCGGCGCGGCAGTGAAGGAAGGTCGCACCGTGTACAACAACATCGAGAAGGCGATCCTCTTTCTCCTGCCGACCAACGTCGCCCAAGCGCTCGTGATCGCGGTGGCAATCTTCTTCGGCTTCACCTTGCCGATCACGGCGCCGCAGGTGCTCTGGGTGAACATGGTGACCTCGGTCGCCTTGGGGTTGGTGATCTCCTTCGAGCCGCATGAACTCGATGTCATGAAGCGGCCGCCCCGCGCGGTGGACCGACCGATTCTGACCGGCTTCGGGATCTGGCGCGTCGTCTTCGTCGGCCTGGCGCTCCTCGCTTACACGCTCGGCGCGTTCTTCTGGATGAAGGGACAGGGCGCTTCGGACCCACTGGCACGGACCGTCGCCGTCAACGCGATCACGATCGGCCAGGTCTTCTACTTGCTCAACAGCCGTTACTTGCTCGACAGCTCGCTGTCGTTCAAGGCGCACCTCGGGAACCGGTACCTGCCGCTGGGCATTGGCGCCGTGGTGATCCTGCAGCTCCTGTTCACCTACGCATCGCCGCTCCAGCGCCTCTTCGACAACGAGGCCCTTCCGCTGGCGGTGTGGCCGTGGCTGTTCCTGGGCGGATTCCTCTTCTTCCTCGTCGTGGAAGCCGAAAAGCTGATCATCCGCTC
>CAYYSX010000076.1:15814-22423 GCA_964474315.1 uncultured Verrucomicrobiota bacterium
CCCCGTCGAAAATCGGAAATCTTGGTGGCGCAAGCCGTTCCGCTGGTTGTTGGCCGGGCTGGTTTTGTTGGGCCAGTTCTTGTTGATCGCCTGGGCCAGCCTGGCCGTTTATTTTTCCAACCTGCCCTGGTCTTGGATGCGGTTGGGGTTGGCCTTGGCGCTCGCCGGGTTCGGCATTTGGGCGTTCTGGTGGAATCGCCGGGCGCGCGCGCGTCTGACGTTCGCGGGGCTGTTCGTGGTGGTGCTCATTTGGCACATCTCGATCCGCCCTTCGCACGATCGGACGTGGCGTACCGAGGTCGCGGTCATGCCGCGGGCGATCATCGATGGCGACCGCGTACGCCTCACCGGGGTTCGCAATTTCGACTACCGCAGTGCGCAGGATTTCACGGTGCGCTACGAGGAACGGGAGGTTTCCCTCGCGGATCTCACCTCGGTGGACTTCTTCGTCTCCTATTGGGTGGAAGGACCGGTCGGGCACACGTTCCTGAGCTTCAACTTCGACAACGCGCCTCCCATCTGCATTTCGATTGAAACGAGACCGGAGAAAGGCGAGGGCTACGACCCGCTCGCCTCGATCTTCAAGCAATTCGAGTTGATCTACGTGGTCGGCGAAGAGCGCGACCTGGTGCGCGTCCGGACGCACCACCGGAATGAGGAGGTTTACCTGTACCGCCTCCGGACTCCGCCCGAAACGGCGCGGCGCCTGTTCCTGGTCTATCTGGAGCGGATCAACGAACTCGCGGATCGAGCCGAATGGTACCATCTGTTGAAGAGCAACTGCACCCTCAACATCGTGCGCTACGCGAACCTCGCCGGCCGGGTCGGCCGACTCGATATCCGTCACATCCTCAACGGGTGGGCCGATCGGTATCTCTACCGGGCCGGTTTGGTGGACACGTCGATGCCCTTCCAGGAATTGCGGCGGCGTTCGCGGATCAACGAGGCCTCATTGGCCGCCGATGACGCTCCGGATTTCTCCCGAAGGATCAGGGAGTCGTTGCCGGGCGGGCGCTCGACCGACCCACGCTGAGCCGCCACAGCAATAGTCCGACGGCAAACGATCCCAGACTCGCGACCGCCGCGACCGGCCGTTGCACCAGCGTCAGGCTGCAGGTCCAGAAGACCGCGACCAGAAACAGCGCCGGCACCCAAGGCCAACCGGTGACCACCAACTGTTCACCCAGGCGCATCCGCAGTACGATCAAGCCGCCCACCGTCGCCGCCGTGATCAAGCTCAGGGTCAGTCCCACATAAGTGAGCAGTCCCTCGAACGTCGCCGTCGCCAGCATGAGGAGCGCCAGCGCGCCTTGGAGCAGGATCGCGTGACGCGGTGGGCCGTCCTGCGGCGCCAACCAACGCGGCAAATTGCCGTCGGCAGCCATCTTCGCGCCAATGCGGGGTCCCGCCATGGTGAGGGAGGACACCGACATCATCAGCACCAGCGCCACCAGGGCCGTGACCGCGTTTCCCCAAGCGGAGCCCCCCAGATTTTCCGCCGCGATACGGCCTACTTGAACCTGATTCGCGAGTTCAGCCGCGGGCGCAGAAAAGACGAAGACGGTGTTGAGCACCACGTACAGCGCTGTGACCCCCAGCGTACCGAACAGCAACGACCGCGGCAGATTTCGTTCCGGTTGGCGGATTTCACCGCCGATATACACCGCTGCATTCCAGCCCGAGTAACTATAAGAAACCAGGATCAGGGAAACCGCGAACGTCGCGAGGGAACCACTCGCGGGCGGATCCGCCACTGGTGAAGTTACCGATCCGTACACCCGGGGTAGAGCCAAGGCAATGAAACCAAGAATCAGTGTCAGATTGACGCAGACCCCCGCATTTTGCACCCAAGCTCCCCGGCGTACATGGGCGGCATGCACTCCGGAGAAGGCGAGAATGAGCAGGCTGCCGATCAGTCGCGGTTCCCACCCCGGCATCCAGGCGCCGACGTACTTGCCGAAGGCGAAGGCGGAGGCCGCGGCCGGAGCCGCAAATCCGACCACCAGGGAGACCCAGCCCGCCGCATACCCCACCGCTGGATGCAACGTCCGGGAAAGGAACAGATATTCCCCACCCGACTCGGGGAAGCGGCGGGCCAGCGCGCCATAACTGACGGCTCCCAACGCGGCGATGATCCCCCCGACGAGCCAGGCGGCCAAGACGGCCCAAGGCGATTTGAGATCCGCGAGGAGAAACCCGCTGGTGGTAAAAATCCCAGTGCCAACCATCGTTGCCACCACCAGAGCAGTGGCACTCAACAGTCCAAGTGGTCGTCGAGCGGACATGGAGCGGGCCATGGCCCTCGACCGAGAATGCCTGTTTCCTCACCGCGGGTCAGCACCTTATCAATCGTTGCCAAATCTGGCAGCCTCACGAGGTGCGCATCCTAAAAACACCGGCCGCCATGCAGCGGGCAACCGCACAGTGGCACAGGGAGGGACGCCGGATCGGCTTCGTTCCCACCATGGGCTTCTTACACGATGGTCACTTGAGCCTGGTGCGGGAAGCCCGGCGGCGGCTGGGCCGGGAGGGAGTGGTGGTGCTCAGCATCTACGTCAATCCGACCCAGTTCGGACCGCAGGAAGACTGGTCCCGTTATCCGCGCGACCTGCCGCGCGATTTCAGCCGGTGCCGCGACGCGGGGGTGGATGCCGTGTTCCTTCCCTCCGACTCCGTCATGTATCCCGGCCGCGGTGCCGGCGGTTATTCGACCTATGTGGTCGAGGAACAGCTCACCCAGGGAATGGAAGGCGCCTTCCGCCCGACCCATTTCCGCGGTGTCACCACGATCGTGACGAAACTGTTCCACTGCGTCCTTCCCGACCTGGCCGTCTTGGGAGCCAAGGACTGGCAACAAGCAGCGGTGATCCGACGGATGTGCCAGGATCTGAATTTCCCGCTGAAGGTAATCGTGGCTCCCACCCAGCGGGAATCGGACGGACTGGCGCTGAGTTCCCGCAATAGCTTTCTCAGTCCGGAGGAGCGCCGGCAGGCGACGGTGCTAGTGGAGTGCCTGCGCGCTTGCCGGAAGACGGTGGCAGCGAAACCCAGACCCGCATCCACCCTACGGACCGACGTGGCTCGCCGTGTTTCCCAACGTCCCGCCGCGCGTCTCGACTACGTGGAATTCTTCGATCCGGACACCCTGCAACCCATCCGCACCGTCAGTCGTGGAACCCAGATGGCACTCGCCGTCTGGATCGGCCGAACCCGGCTGATCGACAATGGACGGCTCTAAGCGGACCGGCGGGCGGGCACCCTTCCGCTCCCGGCCGGTTGGCGATCGGCGACGGAGCGGAGCCAACATCATTTCGCTGCCAGCGCGGCTTCGACCGCGGCGGTGAGTTCCTGGGAGTCCGGTGCGACTCCGGAATCATAGCGAGCCACTACCGTGCCGTCGCGTCCGATGAGAAATTTGCCGAAGTTCCATTTCACTTCCCCGGGGAACTTCGCGTCCTGGCCCGTCAACCCGGCATAGAGCGGGTGTTGTTCCGCTCCTTTCACGTGGATCTTGGCCAGCAGCGGAAAGGTCACGTCATACTTGGTGGAGCAGAACTCCTTGATCTCCTCCGCGGTCCCCGGCTCCTGCGCGCCGAAATCGTTGCAAGGAACTCCGAGCACGACCAGACCCTGGGCCCGGTATTTTCGGTACAGCGCTTCGAGTCCCTTGTATTGCGGCGTGTAACCGCAGCGGGAAGCCACGTTGACCAGGAGCACGACCTGGCCGTTGTAGGCCTTGAGCGAAGTGTCTTTTCCATCGATATCCTTCAAGGGAATCTCCTGAAGGTGGCTGGCGGCAAAGGCGGTCATGGCGGTGAGGAACAGGAACGTCAGGCAGAGGCATTTCATAGCGGCAGAGTTTGATGGAGCGGCCCGGGTGTCAACCCACGGTCAAGGATTCACTCGAGCCCCGGCTTGGTTCCATTCCGCCACCAGCTTCTTGCTCTTCGAGGACAGCGGATTTCCCTGAAGGTAAAGCTGCAAGTACGGAGCGAAGGAGCGGGAGATTGCCAGATCGTTGGTCATCCACTCATTGAGGGGGGTCAGGTCCCGGATGCGGTTGCGCTCCAGGAAAATGAATGAGGGAGCCCGCAAGCCGGTCAGGGGGGAAACATCGGTGAGTCGGTTGCCGGCCAGTGAAACGCCGCTGAGCCGGTGAAGATGTTGAAGGCCGGCGATCGATCTCAGGGAATTGGTTTCGGCGTACAAGGTGACCAGCCGGGGCAGGTTGGTCAGCGCGGCCAGAGTCGTGAGCTGGTTGTTACCCAGATACACCGAAGCGAGGTTGGTCAGCGCGCTCAACGGTGAAATGTCGGCGACGGAGTTGCGTGACAACTCCAGGTACTGAAGAGCCGGCAATGTTCCGAGCGGGGTGATATCGGAGATCTGGTTGCTGGTGAGGAGCAACTGTTGCAGTTGGCGGAGTCCGCTCAACGGAGACAGGTCGGTGATGCGGTTGCCGGCCAGTTCGAGAGCGGCCAGCGCCTGGCAATGTTCCAGGCCGGTCAGATTGGTGATGCCGCGGAAGTTGGCCACCACCGTGGAGACGCTGGCGACGTCGGTCGCCGTCAACGGGGAATTGGTGTGCCGCTTGGCGAAGACCTGCTGACGCACGGCGGCCTCGAGATGGGCATCCAGAAAGACGGAGACTTCGTTGGTGGTGCTTTCCTGGGCGGTGTCGGCTTGCGCGAACGCCAGGAAGGCGGTGGGGAGGAGGAGCAAAAGGAGTCTGGCCATGGAGCACGTTTTTCCGAACTGGTGAACGCCGCGTCAAGACGGTTCGCGGTCGTTGATCATTCATGGGGAACCGGACGGCAAGCTTGGCGGGAGGGCGGGAAGACGAATAGCCTCACCCCATGCCGCAGGTCTTGCGTGTTTTCAGTCTTGGGGTGGTCGGGATCTGGCTGGGCGCGACGGTGTTTCTCACCTTTGGCGTCGGACCGGCGCTGTTCTCTGAAGAAGTTCAGCAACTGGTCCCTCGATACCACGCCGGCCGGATTGCGCAGGTCATCCTGCAGAGCTTTTTCTGGTTGCAGATCGGCTGTGCCGGCGTGGCGGTACTGCTGCTGCTGGCGGGGTGGGCTTATGCGGGACGGGCGCCACGCCGTTGGGCCAGCGCGCTGCTGCTCGGCCTGGTGGGCTTGATCCTGCTGGGAGGCCTGACGGTGCAGCCGCGCCTGCGCAGCCTTCATGCGGTCATGTATGCCCCGGATACGTCCGTCGAGGACAAAACCACCGCCACACAGCGCTTTCGTCGATGGCACGGAGTTTCTCAAGTGGGCAATCTGCTGGTCCTGGTGGGCGTGGGATTCTATTTCGTTCACCTGGCATGGGTGCCCTCGCCCCGTCCAGCCGCGAAATATCCGGTAGCCTACTATTAACCTTCCAGCGGCCGGCGATGCGGGAGAGCAACCCAGTCCTTCCACAGGGAAGAGAATGGGTCATTCGCTGAATCCCCTTCCCCGACCGAAGGACAGGTGGTGGGGCAAGTGCCGATGGAACGGAAAACCGTTCGCCCCTTCACCAGGAAAGATGCCGACGTTGGATCTCAAGGGGGGCATCCCCGTATTCCGGGATCTCCAGATCCAACCAACCTCCGTCCTTGAGCAGCTCGATTCCCGTGGGCGACGGACAGAGAACGGTTCGAAACTCACGCCACCAACGCGCCTCGCGCAGAGCCCGGGAATAACGCCGGATGGTATGGCCGCAGAAATTGACGGCGGGGAATCCGGCGAGCCAGGAACCCAGGCGGAATACCGCCGGGGTGTGCAAATGCCCCACCACCGTGCAGGCGACCTGGCCGAGTCGTCTCGCAATCTCCGGTCGCCGGGCCAGGAACGGCAGGGCACTGGGATCATGGACAAACAGGACGACCCGCTGGTTCGGACGGAGATCCCGAAACACGGACTCGAGGCCGGCGAAGGTTTCTTCGGCAACCTCCCGCCAGCCCGCCTGTTCCTCCGGAAGCGTCTCGGGAAGAAACACCGGCAGCGCGAGCGGCGTCGAGGCGGCACCGACCAGGACGTGCCGCCCAATCTCATGGCGCCACACCGGCGGGATACCGAGTCCATTGATACTCCGTTCCCCACTACCGAAGCGGAGCCCTCCCGCTCCGCCAAACAGGCTTTTCTTACCCAGTTCGTGGTCACCCATGGTGGTGAACAGACGGTCGCCGTAGGCCGCGCGCAGCTCGTTCAGGGCCGACTCCGCGCTGGCATAGGCCGCGGCATCACTGACCCCGATGAAGCCGGAATCGAGGGAGAAATCACCGTTGGCCACCACCAGGTCGGGCGAAGGATTCGCGCGGATGAGGCGTCCGAGCCGGTGATTGTGCGCGAGGGGATCTCGGAGCCAGATCCAGTGACGCCACGCCTTCGCGCCCCAGCGGAGAACCGGATTGCCAATGGCTCGAGCCTCGTGTTCGCGCCGCGCCTGCTCGCCGACTTCCGCATAATGGATGTCAGAAACGACGAGCAGTTTCATCGGCGCGATCAGGATGCCCCGTCCGGCGGAGCTCGGCCAACCTTGTCCTGAGCGGAAGGGGGCAATGGGCGCACCTTGAAGTTGTCCTTAAAGCCGCGGACCGAGACCTTTCCTCAAGCTCCAAAA
>CAYYSX010000077.1:0-22148 GCA_964474315.1 uncultured Verrucomicrobiota bacterium
CTCTCCCGAGACGACTGTCGTCTGGGGACAGACGACTCTACAAGGTGGGAAGGGATGGTTCATGGGTAGAAATCAGCGTACCTGGAGTGAAGGGCGCAAGCGTGGAACTGGACGGGGACTCTTCTTTCTGTCTGGCCTTCCCCGATTCTTATCGTCTCAAAAAAAAAAACCTGCCCCTCGCAAGGGGCAGGTTTTTGTTAAGTGGACGACCTATCAAGGACGACCCGGATCGAAGCCCGGAGTCGAATAGACTTGGGTCGGCGGAGGGCCCGGAGGACGCGGAGTCTGGGTGGGAGTACCACCAGTCAGGGCCGCATTGTTCGCGAGCTGGCGACCACGAACCACAGCGACTTCACGCTCAAACGCGGCCGCACGGGTCGGGTTCTTGCGTGCTGCGACTGCAGCCACGGTTTCCGCTTGGTCAGGAGCGCCCTCGGCGGCCGCGCTCACGATGGTGAGCGAGCTTCCAGGGGCCGCATCCAATGCCGCGACCACGATGGCTTCCGTCGCCTCAGGCGCCGCCTTGACAGCAGCGATTACGGCAGCGGCCACGGAAGAGGGGTGGGCCTTGATCGCCGCCACGACCGCCGTAGTGGCGGCCTCGGTGCGGTCTTCCTTGGTTGCCTGAGAAATCGCTTTCGCGACAGCGGCAGGCACCTCAACAACCTTGCTCGAAGCCACTGACTTGGTCAGCGCTTCTGATTCGGCCGGAGTCAACGCTAGTGCCGGGGCCACCAACACGGCCGAAGCCGTAAGCAACCCGACAACAAGCGACTTCTTGGTAACTGTCTTCATGGCTAGATATTCTAGTCTGGAGTCTGAGTTTCGAATCGACGCAGGACACGTTATAGATTCTGAACCGACGGAAAGTCAATCGATTACTTTCGCGATCTTCGGTCCAGATCAGTGCGCTCTTCCCAAAACTGCTCTGGACCAGCCATTCTGGGCCGATTGTTCGCCGCCTCTTCACCGCCGACCCGGGTCCTGGATCCCTTTGGGGTCACCTGATTCTCCCCGGTCCCTAAAATCGCTCTTCCGACAGGCGAAGGACCAAGATCATCGCCGCGCTCACCTCCAACGACCGTTTTTTTGGCGTTCCAATCTCCATGTTAACATACTCTGGTTCAGTCATTTGAATTGCTGTCTGACGTCAATGAATTCCCCTCGTCCTACCCTGGATTTCCTCCGGGCCGGCTGGTCGTTACCGGGGGTACAGCAGGAAGGGCTTCTTTCGCAGGTCAAAGCGGACCAGATCTTCGGCCCAAAGTGCCTGAATGTTCGCCAGCGGTCGGCCGGCCTTGATGGCCTCCAATACCGGAGGACTCATCAACAATCGGGCCATCCTTTCGAGGCCCAGAGCCTCCGGTTGCTGCTGGTGGAGCGCCTGCGCCAGCCCGACCCCCAGATCGGCTGCCCGAAAGGCGTTCCGGTCGGTCAGGATGATCTGCACGCCGCCGCATTCCTGTCCGGCGAAAACACTGGCCGTCGGGGTAAAGCGAACGGGTACGAACCGCACCCCCGGCAGGCCGACGCGGTTCAATTGGGCGGCCAGCCTCCTGTCGTCCACCCACGGCGCACCGATGAGCTCGAACGGCGTTCCCGTACCGCGTCCTACCGAGACGGCGCAGAATTCCAGCACGCCCACCCCGGGATAAAGCGTGGCGGCGGTGAGGCTGCGCATGTTGGGAGATGGGTTCACCCAGGGCAGTCCCGTCTCGTCAAACCACGTCGCCGGCTGCCAACCCTCGATCGGAATCACTGTTAGATCGGCACCGAAGTCCCGCTCGGAATTGAACAGGCGGGCTAGCTCTCCGACGGTCAATCCGTGACGCAACGGGATTTCGTGCCACGCCACGAAGCTGCGTTCCCCGGATGATACCGGACCTTCCACTCGGCCTCCGATGGGATTGGCCCGGTCCAGCACGATGAACTTCCGCCCCGCTTTGGCGGCTGCTTCCAGGCAGTTTCCCATGGTGGAGATGTAGGTGTAGAAACGACAGCCGATGTCCTGGACGTCGAACACGAGGGCATCGAGTGCCGCCAGTTGTTCCGCCGTCGGGGCGCGGCGTTCGCCGTAGAGGCTGTAGATGGGAAGTCCGGTCTTCTCGTCGGTGGTGTCGCCGATTTTCTCCTGGTCCAGCACACCGCGGATTCCGTGCTCCGGGCTGAAAAGCGCGATCAACTGGACTTCCGGCGTTGACCACAGCAGGTCGATGGTCGGCCGGCGCTGCCGGTCGCGCCCGGTCTGGTTGGTGACCAGACCGATTTTCAATCCCTGCAACAGACGGAAGTTATCGCGAACCAGGACATCGATGCCGTTGAGCACATCGGTTGGTGTGGGCCGGGAGGCCTGGGAGGTTCCTGTGCTGCCGGGTGAGGCGCTGGTTCTTGGAGTTTCCGGAGCCAGCGCGCCGGGGACGCCAGCCAGGTTGAAGTTTCGTATTGCCTCGGCGGCGAGGGTTCCCAGCTCCCGGCGCAACGACAGAACGTTGCCTTCCTCGGTAGGATGATTCCGGTTGGAAAGGAAGATGAGGAACGTCTCCGAAAACGGATCGATCCACAGGGAGGTTCCGGTCCAGCCCGTGTGTCCGTACCCACCGATGGGGAACACCGTGCCGCGCTGGCCCGCGTAAGGAGAATCGATGTCCCAGCCCAAGCCCCGCCGGGGAAGTCCGACCGGTGACTGCACCGAGGTCATCGAGGCCACCGTTGCGGGTTGCAGCACTTGACGCCCATTCAGCGAGCCCTGTCCGAGAAACATCCGGCTGAACTTCGCCAGGTCTTCGGCCGTGGTGAACAAGCCGGCGTGACCCGCGACTCCGCCCAGCCGCCGAGCCGTGGGATCATGCACGACTCCCCGAAGAACCATCTGAGTGGGCAGCACCTCGGTAGGCGCAATCCGCTCCGTGTCGGCCGCGGAGGGACCGGCCGGCAACCCATTGGGGGGGAGAGGTGCAAAACGGCGGAATCCAGTATCGTTCATGCCGAGCGGTTCAAACAATTGTTGGTGGGTGAACACGTCCAAAGGCTGGCCCGAAATCCGTTCGACCAGAATTCCCAGCAGGATGAAGTTGATGTCGGAGTAGCGAAACCGGCTGCCGGGCGGGTTGCCGAGCGGTTCGGAAATGGCCAGCGCCAGCGCGTTGCTGGTCCCCAGCCAGGACGCGGCGAGGGGAAGCCCGGGCGGGAGTCCGGAGTAGTGCGTGAGCAACTGGCGGAGGGTGATCGTTTCCCGGCCGCCTCCGGTGAACTCCGGCAGGTATCGCTGCAAGGGCGACTCCAAATGCAGCCGACTTTGCTCGACGAGCTTCATGATAGCCGGGGCCGTGGCCACGACCTTGGTTAGCGAAGCGGCATCAAACACGGTGTCTTCCGTCATCGATTCCCGGACGGGAATGACCGCCCGTTCACCCTGGGCTTGATGATGGGCGGTTCCGTGGCGCTCCAGCCACAGAACACCCCCCGGTAGTCGGCCCGCGCTGATCGCATTGCTAACGGCGGCATCCAGGGCAGCCAGCTTCACTTCACGAAACTCCCGGGCGGAGTCCTGGGCGTTCAGGCCGAAGAAGAGGGAAAGCCAGACGACGAGCGTCCACCGCCAAGTCAAAGTGGGATGGTATCTCTGTGCTTCCGGTGAAGTGCTCATGTTCGCAGTTGGTAAATTGAGTCCCCCCGGTCCGGTCGGCGCGACGCAGGTTGGAATGGTATTAGTATCGGTGAGAATTTTTGCCGGCGTCGCAACGTTTCCGAAATACGGGCCGGCGACCTGCCGTTGCCTGACCGGCTTCCACTGCTCCAGTAAAAAACGATCGGTCCATCAGCGTCTCACTTCACCCGTGACTGCGCCAGCAACTCCACCAGCCGGTCCACCTCCGTGCGCGCCGTGGCTCCGAGACGCTCCGGGACGTAGTTGTTGACCAGAATGCTGAATACCAGCGGTTCGCCGACGGAATTGGTGAGATAACCGGAGAGGGAGGTGACCTGCTGTAGGGTGCCGGTCTTGGCGCGAACATTACCGAGAGTTGGGGCATTGGTGAACCGAAGGCGCAACGTGCCGTCCCTTCCCCCGATTGGAAGGGAGGCCATCCAGGCGGTTCCCCAGCGATGAGCGGGCATACGTTCCAAGAGTCGGATCACCGCCTGGGGCGTGACCAGATTCTTGCGCGACAATCCCGAGCCCTCCTCGAGGACCACCTCTCTTGCGGTGATTCGGTGGTTGGCCAGGAACGGTCCCAGAACAGCGAGGCCGGCCGCCTCTGTGGTCGGTGCGGAGCGGGCCAGTGCATCCTTTCCGTCACGCGGATCGCGTTCCGCCACGGCGCCGACCGCCAGCAGCAACAACTGCGCGTAAAGGTTTTGGGACGGTTTCATCATCTCGCGAACCACGTCGCCGACCGGAGGCGACGGAATGGCTGCCAGTTCGTGCCAGTTGTGGGAATCGGGTGTTCGCAACCGGTCGGCTGCGGTCACCACTTTCACCTTTCCGCTGACCGTGATGCCGGCCCGACGCAGGGCTTCCTGAAACAAGTCACCGAACCAACGGGCGGGTTCCGGGACACTCGCCTTCTCGGAGATCGGTCGCCGGCCCAACGGGATGGTCCCTGACACGGTCAGTTCGGTCCGGCCGGGAAAGCGGAACAGTTCGATGCTCGCTCCAATGTTGGCGGGCCCGGTGGTGACTTGTGGGATGAGGGTCAACCCACCGGACAGGGGTAAAAGCTGGACGGTGGCTGGGTCACCCGCCCGCCGGGCCGGTGTTACCACGACGTTGACGCAATTGTCCTCGGCGGTCAGAGCGGACACGGCGGCCCCATAGTAGGAGGCGAGATCATCCCAATCCCAACCACTGCCGTAGGGCGCTCCACGGAACGCGCTTTCGTCGCAGATCAGGTCGCCGGTGATTCGGCTGATACCGGCGTTCCGAACCGCGTCCACCAGCGGGGCGAAAGCCCTCTCCCAATTGCCACCGTTGAGCCGGGCGCACCGCGTGGGATCTCCGCCACCGACCACCAACAGGTCACCGGGGAGTGAACCGTCGGACTGCGGGCCGTTCCGAACTCGCAGCGAAGTGATGAACCGGTAATCAGCTCCCAGGCGATCGAGGCTGAGGGCGGCGGTGAACAGCTTAGTGTTCGATGCCGGAATGAGGAGAACGGTGGCGTTGGTGGCGAACCAGGTTTCTCCACTGCGCTGCGAATTGACTTGAACACCCCACAGTGCCCTTGGCGCTGCGCTGGCGGACAAGGACGATTGAAGCTGTTCGCGGAGCTCGGTGACGTTGGTGGCCGGGGGGAGGGCGCCGACCGAACCCATCCCGCCCAACAGGAATCCCATCAACACCAGCGTTCTCATGAGCAAAACCATTTTGCCAAACCGCTCCGGTATCAATAGAGGGATGGCGGCGTGAGCAAGCTGGACTTCCCCGACCGTCATTTCGCCGCCGCCGCCGAGGGCTGGTTCGAGCTGGGCAATCTCTCCGAGGCGGCCCGGGAACTCGACTGCGTGACTCCGGCCAACTCGGGCCACCCGACCGTCCTGGAGCTTCGCTGGCGCCTCGAGGCGCAGCAGGAGCGGTGGGAACAGGCTCTCGCGATCGCCCAGGCCCTTATCGCCGCCGCGCCCGACCAGGTTGAAGGCTGGATTCATCAGAGCTACACGCTGCACGAACTGCGACGCACAGATGAGGCCTGGAAATTCCTGTTGGAAGTCGCTGGCCGCTTCCCCACTGAATCCATCATCCCGTACAATCTCGCCTGCTATGCCTGCCAATTGGGAGACCTGGCCGTTGCACGAGACTGGTTGCAGCGAGCCGTGAGCCTCCGTTCGAAGGACGAAATCCGTTCGCTCGCCCTGCGTGATCCGGACCTGGCTCCGTTAAGAGACTATCTCAAGGCCCTGTGACGGGAGGTCCGTTGTCCGGATGGACCAGTCCGATTAGCTGCTGAAATTTGGGATCTGGAACTGGAGGGATCGGAGAAGGGTCCCTCACGCCTTGCTGGTGATTCGATTCCAGTCGCAATCCATCTTCTCCGCATAGTGACGGAAAGCGCGTTCATGCAAGATCAAGGCGGCGCGAACCACGCTGGAGTCGTCCGACCGGCCCAGCTCGCCCATGGAATCTGGAATGATGTCGTTTTTCCGATGAGCGTAAGTGAGGGCAAACACGGCGGCGGCCAAGGCGTGGTAGGGAAGGTCCTTGTAGGCTCCCTCGGCGGCGTCCTCGACCACGTCGGCCAGAAACTCGAGTTGGTCCACCAGATGGGGAAACTGCGGGACATGAAGCTGGGCAAACTCCACTTTCCAGATCGGGAGGTTGCGCAGCACTTTGTCGAGCATGGCCGGAGTTACCTGGGCCGCACCATGCATCACGTAATTGGCGATTTCGGACATGCGGGCGGGATGGTAGGGGGGCTCGCGGGTCCGGGCAATGCGCACCTGGGCGCAACTTTCCGGCGGACGCATTTTGGGTTTGTCCCAAGGCGGTGGACCGCCCCCAAAGCCTTTTCCAAAGCTCAAAGTTCAAAATTCAAAGCTCAAAAGAAGCTCCCTGTTCCCAGGTTCCTGTTTGCACCGGCTGAAGTCCTCCGCACACTCCGCCCGCGTCGCGACGGTGCCTCACCGCCGTGGACCCCAGCGAATTTGATGAAGGCGATTCTCGCACTCGAAGACGGCACCGTGTTTGAAGGAACGGCGTTTGGCGCCCGCGCCACCGCACCCGGCGAAGTGTGCTTCAACACCTCGATGACCGGTTATCAGGAAATCCTCACCGACCCTTCCTACAAAGGACAGATTGTGGCGATGACCTACCCCCTCATCGGCAATTACGGCGTCAACCAGCAGGATGTGGAATCGTGGGCGCCCCATGCCGCGGGGTTGGTGGTCCGCGAGCTGTCCCCGGTCGTCAGCAACTGGCGGGCGGACTTTTCCCTCGCGGAGTATCTGGAACGGCACGGCATCCCGGGAATCGAAGGCATCGACACCCGTGCGCTGACCAAGAAGCTGCGCGTGCGGGGAGCGATGGCTGGTTGCCTGACCACCGAAGAAATTACCCCGGAGGAGGTGCTGTCCCGCGCGCGAGCCTGGGGAGGCATGGAAGGACGGGACTATGTGTCCGCCGTGACGCACCAGGAAGCGTTCGCCTGGGATCCCGACGACCGACAGTCGGCGGCCTTCGGACTGACGCAGACCAACAACCCTGCCGATCCACGCCAGGTTCGGCAGCCGTTGCCGTCCGCCGACATTCCCATCGTGGCCTACGACTACGGAATGAAGTACAACATCCTGCGCCGGCTCCGACAGAAGGGATTCCGGGTCCAAGTGGTGCCGGCGCACACACCGGCGGCTGAGGCGCTCAAATTCAAGCCGGCGGGAATTTTCCTTTCCAACGGGCCAGGCGATCCGGCGGCGCTGGGGGGAATCGTCCGCGAAGTAAAGACGCTGGCCGAGCATGGCGTTCCTCTGTTCGGGATTTGCCTTGGACACCAGATTCTAGGTCAGGCGTTGGGCGGCCGAACCTTCAAGCTCAAGTTTGGTCATCGCGGCGGGAACCAGCCGGTGAAGGATTTTGAGACCGGTCGGGTGGAGATCACTTCGCAGAATCATGGCTTTGCCGTGGACGCCGCCTCGTTGCCACCGGAGGTGGTGGTGAACCGGATCAACCTGAACGACCAAACCGTCGAAGGGTTGCGTCACAAGACACGTCCCCTCTTTTGCGTGCAATATCATCCGGAAGCGTCGCCGGGTCCGCATGATTCGACGCGGTTGTTCGACGAGTTTCGGGCCTTGATCGAGCGCGCCGGATGAGACGTCTTCCGTTATCCTGCCACCGCGTTTTACCGCGCTGTTTTCACCGTATGGTCAGAGGCATACAGGGGGAAAGCGTTTGACGGCTGCTTCAACCAACCGCTAAACAACGTTACGACCTCGCCTATGCCGAAATTGGTTTGTCTCACCGCCGGCTTCACTGACCGGGTCTTCGACGTGAAGCCGGAGAAAGGAACGCTCGGACGTCTGGAGGACAATCCGTTTTGTCTGCCAGAACCGAGCGTTTCCAGCCACCACTGTGAATTGTTCGCCAAAGGGGACGATATCATGGTGAAGGATCTCGGCTCGACCAATGGGACGTTCATCAACGAGGCCCAACTGGCTCCCGAAAAGGAAACCCTGCTCCGGCCGGGGCAGACCTTGCGGTTAGGACAAGTCGAGCTGCGCTACGAAACGGGCAAGCGCCAGACCGACCAGCCGCGACCGACCGTCAAGATTCCCACCGACAACGCGGGCGGAAAGACCACCGTGGTCACCAAGAACCCGGTGTTCATCAAGAAGACCAATAACACGAACAAGATCTTCCTCGCGGTCGGCGCGGTCCTGGTGCTCATCATTGTTTTTCTGCTGATTGTCGCCTTCTCCGGCATTGGCCGCGGCGGGGGGTGATCCGCCCTTGATCTCCCGCGTTGCGCGATGACGCAGGCTGGCGAAGAGTCACCGCGTGCCAGTTCACGTTAACTTGCGGCTCTTGGCCGAGCACCCTGCGCACCTGGAAGGAGAGCTTCCGGCCGCCGAGTTTGGTGCGGACTTCCGGGACGAGCTCATGCGGTTTGACCAGCCGTTGCGCTATGTCCTGGACGTCGAGCGCCAACCCGACGGTCTGCTCATCACCGGTTCGCTGGGGACGACAGTGGCTTGCGAGTGCGCCCGCTGTCTGCGGCCGTTTCGGCTTCCCGTGGAATTGGATGAGTTCACCGAGTTGGCACCGCTGACCGGCGAGGAGGCGATCCCCATCGACGGAGACTTTGGAGACTTGACTCCCCTGCTGCGCGAAGACATCTATCTCGGTCTGCCAGCGAACCCGCTGTGCAGTCCAGAATGTCGCGGGCTGCCCGAAAAGGCCTCGGCCCGCGATTCGCGTCTTGAGGGGTCTCCATCCGAAGGTCCGTCGCCTTGGGCCGCACTGGATCAGTTGAAACTGTAACGAACTACGAACATGGGCGTCCCGAAACGTAAAACCTCAACCAGCCGCCAGCGGATGCGCCGCGCGTACAACTCCGTCCTCACGCTGCCGCAGCTTTCGCCCTGCCCGCAGTGCGACGCGCCCAGCCTGCCGCACCGCGTCTGTCCGGCTTGCGGCTACTACAACGGCCGGCAGGTCATTTCGGTCAAAGCCCTGGCTTGAACCGTTTGACGGAAGCGCCGTGCTCCTTGGTTGGGCCGGCGCTTCTGTGCGTTTATGCGAGTGGCCGTCGATGTCATGGGCGGTGACCTGGGCCCGGCGGAACTGCTCCACGGCATCCGTCTCGGGCTGGCCGCGGATTCCTCCATCAAAGAGGTCTTCGTGGTCGGCCGGGAAGCCGAGTTAAGACCCCTCGCCCAATCGGTTGGCCTCACCGATCCTCGCGTCGAATTTTATCAAGCCTCCGAAGTCCTCACCATGGAGGACGACCCGGCCCTGGCTGTACGACGAAAAAAAGATTCGTCGCTCCTCAAGGCTCTCGAACTCGTCAGCAACGACCAAGCCGACGCTGCCATCTCCTCGGGCAACACCGGCGCCCTGGTCGCTGGCGCCACGGTCCGGTTGGGTCGTCTCGAAGGCATCAAGCGGCCTTCGCTGGCCTGTATCATGCCCTCCCGCACCGGCGCTTTTGTGCTTCTGGATGCCGGGGCCAATCCCGAATGCACTCCGGAGATCCTCCTTCAATTCGCCGTCATGGGTTCGGTCTATTCCCACGCCATGTTGGGCATCGAACGCCCGCGCGTCGGCGTGCTCAGCAACGGCTCCGAGGAATCCAAAGGAACCGATCTCACCCGCGCCGCGGTGGACCTGATCCGTCGGACTTCCCTCAATTGCACCGGTTATTGCGAGGGCTTCGACCTGTTCACTGATGGCGTCGATGTGGCGGTTTGCGACGGGTTCGTGGGTAATTTGGTGCTCAAGACGTCGGAGGGCCTGGGCAAGACCGTGGGATATCTGGTCCGGACCGAGTTGGTCGAGCATCCGAGTCCGCTCCGCAAACTGGGCGCCCTGCTTGCCTCTGGGGGGCTGCGTCGGATCAAGTCTCGGATGAATCCCGAGACGTACGGAGGCGCGCCCGTGCTCGGCCTGCGCGGCAGCGTGGTGAAAGTTCACGGCAGCGCCCGGCGCGACGCCCTGAAGAATGCCATCCTCCAAAGTTCCCGGGCGGTGAGCCAGAGCCTCAACCAGGAGATTGTCCGGCAAATCAACGCGGCCGCCGCGGCGGCGACGGCAGCGCCGACTTGACAGAATTCTTCTCCGGCAGGTTGTCCGGCCGGGCGTGTCGATGTTTTGATCTCCACCCGGCCCGGCTGAGAACAATCCATGTCCTCCTTCCGTAACCTCCGCGCGAACCGACTCCACCTCCGATCGGTGTCCATCACCGGCGTGGGGTCCTATGTGCCGACCCGGGTGCTCACCAACGCCGACCTGGAGCGGATGGTAGATACCACCGACGAATGGATTACCTCCCGCACCGGCATCCGCGAGCGGCGAATTGCCGCCAACCACGAGGCCACTTCGGACCTCGCCCTCGCCGCCGCACAACGGGCTATGGCGGCCGCCCGTATCACCGCTGAGCAGATCGACCTGATCATCGTCGCCACCATCACGCCCGACATGCCTTTCCCGAGCACGGCGTGCTTGGTGCAACACCGACTCGGAGCCTACCGTGCCGCGGCCTTCGATCTGGAGGCAGCCTGCAGCGGCTTCGTGTACGCCCTGGATGTAGCCGGTCACTTTGTCGCCTCCCACACCTACAACACGGTCCTAGTCATCGGGGCAGAAAAAATGTCATCCGTGGTGGATTGGACCGACCGGAACACGTGCGTGCTATTTGGCGATGGCGCCGGCGCGGCGGTATTGCAAAACCGGCCCAACGCGCATGGACTGCTCACCACCTGCTTGGGTTCCGATGGAGGCAAAGCCAGCCTCCTGGAACTGCCCGGCGGCGGCAGCGCCTGCCCGGCCACGGCGGACTCCGTGGCGCGGCGTCTGCATTTTCTCCGGATGGACGGCAAGGAGACTTTCAAAAATGCCGTCAATGCGATGGTTGCCGCCACCCACGAGGCGCTCAAACGGTGCGGCGTCACCGTGGCGGACGTAAAGTGTATCATCCCGCATCAGGCCAATCAGCGCATCATGTCGGCCGTGGCCGACCGGATCGGCGCCCGGGAAGATCAGTTGTTCGTCAATGTGGACCGGTACGGCAACACCTCCGCCGCCAGCGTGGCTATCGCGCTGGATGAAGCCGTGGCCCAAGGGCGTATCCTGCGGGGGGATCTGGTGCTGTTGGTGGTGTTCGGAGCCGGTCTGACCTGGGGCGCTGCTCTGATCGAGTGGTAAGTGGTCCTGCCGTACCACCGGACTCGCGGTCTGCTGTGGCACAGGTTTTCCATCGGTACTCTTGGTGGAAAACCCGTTGACGCTCGAATCAAAATTCGTATCGTCCAATCCTGATTCGTCAATACGATACCTTTTAGGCCCTCTTCATGAGCAAACGTTTCATCTTCTCGTCCGAGTCCGTTGGTGAAGGTCATCCGGATAAGGTTTGTGATACCATTTCCGACGCCGTCCTCGATGCCTGCTTGGCCCAGGACAAGTACAGCCGGGTCGCTTGCGAAACCTATGCGAAATCCAACGTGGTGGTGGTCGGCGGCGAGGTCACGACGAAAGCCAAGCTCGATTACTGCCAGATCACCCGCGAAGCCATCCGTAACATTGGCTACGTCAATGACGACGATGTGTTTCATGCGGACAAGGTGTTCGTCAACCTGCTGGTAACTCAGCAGTCTCCAGACATCGCGCAGGGGGTGGATGCCAAAGCCGCCAAGGGAAAAAAGAAGGCGGAACAAGGCGCGGGCGATCAGGGACTTATGTTTGGCTACGCCTGCAATGAGACGGACGAACTGATGCCTTGCCCGATCATGTTCGCGCATCGCCTGGGTCGCCGGCTTACCCAGTTGCGCAAGAGTCGGAAGGCCCCTTGGCTGCGCCCGGACGCCAAGTCCCAGGTTTCCGTGGTGTACGAGGACGATCAGCCGGTCCGTATCGACAACGTGGTCATTTCCACTCAGCACACGGCGGAGGTGGGGCACAGGCAGATTGAGGAATTCTGCATCGAAGAGGTCATCAAGAAGGTGCTTCCAGCCAGCATGCTTACTTCCGATACCACCTACCTGATCAATCCCACGGGACGCTTCGTGGTCGGCGGACCTCAGGGCGACACGGGACTGACGGGACGCAAAATCATTGTCGATACTTACGGTGGTTGGGGGCGTCATGGCGGCGGGGCTTTCTCCGGCAAAGATCCGAGCAAGGTGGATCGCAGCGCCGCGTACATGGGCCGTTATGTGGCCAAGAACATCGTCGCCGCCGGGCTCGCCACCCACGCGGAAATCCAGTTCGCCTACGCGATCGGCTACCCGGATCCGGTCAGTGTCTATGTGAGCACCTTCGGTACGGCGCGTGAAGGCCTCACCGACCAAGCCATTACCGATGCCGTTCAGGAGGTCTTCAGCTTCAAACCCGCCGACATCGTCAAGCATCTCAATTTGCTCCGTCCGATCTATTCTAAGACGACCAACTACGGCCACTTCGGCAAGATCGACGCCGACTTGCCGTGGGAAAAGACGGACAAAATCAAGGCCCTGCAAAAAGCGGCGAAGTGAACCACCCCTTTGATCCGCCGTGTCCTGCGGCGGGGCAGGGGCAGCCTGACCTCTTCTTACCTACCACCGATAACCTTTTTCTGATTCATTACCATGGCCAAGACCAAGAAAACCGCAGCCGCCGTCCTTGCCGAAGCCGCTGCGGCCATGCCTAACCTCGCCGCCTTCAGCACCAACACTCCGAAAGGAGCCGACTACATCATTCGTGACATCAGCTTGGCCGAGTGGGGGCGCAAGGAGATTGCCATCGCCGAACACGAGATGCCCGGTCTGATGTCCATCCGCAAGAAGTACGCGAAGCAGAGGCCGCTGAAGGGGGTCCGTATCACGGGATCGCTTCATATGACCATTCAGACGGCCGTGCTGATTGAGACCCTGGTGGCTCTCGGGGCGTCCGTCCGGTGGGCCTCTTGCAACATCTTCTCCACTCAGGATCACGCTGCGTCCGCGATTGCGGCTACCGGTACCCCCGTCTTTGCCTGGAAGGGAGAAACCTTGGAGGAATACTGGGAGCTCACCCTGAAGGCGATTCTACACCCCGGCGATCAAGGCCCCCAATTGGTGGTGGATGACGGCGGGGACGTCACGTTGCTGATTCATCAAGGCTACGAACTCGAGCAGGGGTCCAAGTGGGCCTACCAGCCGGCCGCCAGCCCGGAAGTGGGCGTGGTGAAGGCGCTCCTTCGCCGCCTGGCGCAGGAAAAGCCCGGCCTCTGGACCCGAATCGTCAAGAACTGGAAAGGGGTCTCCGAGGAAACCACCACCGGTGTCCACCGTCTTTACCAGATGAAGGAGGCGGGCAAGCTCCTCGTTCCCGCCATCAACGTGAACGACTCCGTTACCAAATCGAAGTTCGACAACCTGTATGGCTGTCGCGAATCGCTCGCCGACGGACTCAAACGAGCTACCGACGTGATGCTCGCCGGCAAGGTGGCCGTGATCTGCGGCTATGGCGACGTTGGCAAAGGCTGCGCTCATTCCCTGCGCGCTTACGGTTCCCGCGTGGTGGTCACCGAGATCGACCCCATCAATGCCCTCCAGGCGGCGATGGAAGGCTTCGAGGTCAACACCATCGAGTCCACCCTTGGTTCGGGCGATATCTATGTCACGACCACCGGCAATTGTGACATCATTACCGCCGATCACCTGCTCAAGATGAAAGACCAGGCGATCGTGTGTAACATCGGCCACTTTGATAATGAAATTCAGGTGGAGGCGCTGAAGAAGGTCAAAGGGGTGCGGATTGAGAATATCAAACCCCAGTATGATCGCTATTATCTTCCGGGCGGAAAAAGCATCTACCTGCTAGCCGAAGGCCGGCTGGTGAACCTCGGGTGCGCCACCGGCCATCCGTCCTTCGTCATGTCCAACTCGTTCACCAACCAGACCCTCGCACAGATCGACCTGTGGACGAACCGGGACAAGTACGAGAAAACGGTGTACCGCCTGCCCAAGAAGCTCGACGAAGAAGTGGCGCGTCTCCACTTGGAGAAGATTGGCGTCAAGCTGACCAAGCTCACCCGTTCCCAGGCGGAGTACCTCGGGGTTCCCGTGGATGGTCCTTACAAGCCGGAGCATTACCGGTATTGAACGGGAGCGCGGACGGCTCGTCCGCTCGATCACCCCGAGAATCGCGGGTTGCAGCCCAGGTCACTGGCGTGGAGTCGAGGCAGCCAGGAAGGCTGGGGCGTCGGGAGCAGTCACGGTGAAGCCCGTTGAAGAGTGCGTTCCGGACGGGCGTGGTCCTGAATGAAGGCGGCGAAGAAATCTTCACCCGCGACATACAAACTTCGACCTGTCAGTGTCTGCTAGGTCGAACACGTGGACAGTAACGGTCAGCATGGGGCAGCCGCTGCGCTTTATCAGGCGCAGGCCACCAAGCTGTTGCTGTACGGTCGCGCCCTTGGCCTCACCCATGCCGAAGCCGAAGATGTTCTGCACGAGGTGTTTGCCGGACTGATCAAGGTGACGGAATGGCCGGCCCAGCCGGAAAACTATCTCCTCCGGGCCGTGCGGAATCGCGCCTTGAACCATCGCCGCTCGTTTCTGCGCCGTCTGGCCCGGGAGTTTGAGTCCAAGCGCTGGTTCGAGCGAGATCCGGATGAAACTCCGGCCGAACGCGCTGCCATGCGGGCCTTGGAACGTCTGCCGGCCGAACAGCGGGAGGTCATCGTGCTTAAGATTTGGCACGAGCAGACCTTCGAGGAGATTGGCGGGCTCCTCCATTTATCGCCCAACACGGCGGCTGGCCGTTACCGTTACGGTTTGCAGAAACTCCGCGCGATCCTTGCCACCGAAGGTATTCCTGAATCCTATGAATTCGACCGATCCTTGGGCCAAGCGTCTGACCTCCTGGACGCCCCGTCGCCCCTCCCCGGAACTTGAACAGCGGCTTTTCGGAGCTGCCCCCCGAACCGCTTCGCCCCGTCCCTTCCTGGAGGCGTCGGTGGTGGCGCGTTGGTTGGGTTGGGGAGTGCCCTCACTGGGCACGGCTTTCCTCCTGGCCAGTCTGTGGATGCATCCGGTTCAGCCCGTCCCCGTCCGGTCCAACGCTCCCACGCCCCAATTGGCAGCTTTGAATTCCGCCGCAGCGCAAAGTTACCAAAACGCCTTGCCGGTCCGGACCGTGGCCTGGACCAACACGACTCTAACCCCCGCGACCAACGGCGCCCGAGGCGGCCTGAACTAAGCCGTCCCTCCGGGTTTGCTCCTTTTCCGTTCTTCTTGTCATGGCTAAGCAAAAGCCCTCCCGCGTGCCTTCACCGAGTTCCGCCGCCCCCGCCCGTCCTCCCGCGGCGGCCACCGTTTCTGAACCCGATTCCCCCGTCCCGCGCCTCTTCCGTCCCGTGGACTGGCTGACCTTTGGCGTGGTCACGCTGGTGATGCTGCTCTCGTATCTTTGGACCCTCGCACCCGACCTGACCCTGGAGGACTCCGGTGAACTGGCCGTCGGCTCGATGTATGCCGGGGTACCGCACCCGCCTGGTTATCCGTTGTGGACCCTCTACACCTGGCTGTTCACCGAACTGCTGCCTTTTTCCAATATCGCCTGGCGGGTGGCCGTTTCGTCGGCGGTGGCGGCCGCTTTTTCCGTGGGTTTGATCGGCATGCTCACCTCGCGAGGGAGCAGCCTGATCGTCGAGGGCATCAAGGATTTTAAGGACATCGAGCGCAAATGGGAGAACCCACTGTGTTTGGTGTCCGGCCTGGTCGCGGGTTTGCTCCTGGGGTTCAACGGATTCATCTGGAGCCAGGCGGTCATCGTCGAGGTGTACACGCTGGCGGTGCTTACGTTTGCTGGAGTGTTGGTCTGCCTGTTCCGCTGGACTTATACGCCTCATCGTCGCCGCTATTTGTACGCCGCCTTCTTTCTGTTTGGTCTCTGCTTTTGTAATCATCAGACCCTGATCGTGGCCGCCATGGGGATCGAGGTCCTGGTGGCGATGGCGGACAAGAAGCTGGGGCGGGACCTTTTCTTAGGGAATACTCTTGTCTGGCTCATCGGGTTGTTCGGTCATTTCACCGGCCACCTGGCCACCTTCACTCAGAATCCCGCACTGCTCCTGATCTTCAACTTGGTTGGAATCGGTTCCGCGGTGACCACGGGAGTCCTCGCTTACCAAACCCGCGGCCTCGGCGACCGTCTGCACATCGCGTTGCTCTGCGCCTTGGTTTGGGTGCTGGGTGCCTCGCTGTACTTCTACATGCCCATCGCCTCGGCCACGAATCCGCCGATGAACTGGGGTTATCCCCGGACCTGGGACGGCTTCCTCCATGCCTTCACCCGTGGTCAGTATGAGAAAACCACTCCGACCAGCAATCCGGTGACCCTCGTCCGCCAGATGTTCATGTACGCCGAAGGCGCCCAGGAAGAGTTCAACTGGGCCAATCTTCTCATCGGCCTCGTGCCGTTTGCCTTTCTAGCGAAGATGCAGAAGCGGGAACGGGGTTGGATCATCGGCCTGACCGCGATTTACCTCACGCTGGCCTTCCTGCTCATGATTCTGCTGAACCCGCAGGTGGACAAGCAGAGCAAGGAATTGGTGAAGGTCTTCTTCACCGCCTCCCACATCATTATCACCATGGCGGTGGGCTATGGCTTGTCGCTCATTGGCGCGCTAATCCTCACGCGGTACCGCGACTATCGGTTCTACCTCCTGATCGGCGCTGCCGTGGCCTGCGCCTTCAACCTGTACGAGGTGTTGGATACCTTCAGTGAAACGGTTTTTCCCATCTTGCGCCTTGCGACGTTGCTGAGCTTTGGGGTTTCCGTGGGCTTTCTGTTGCTGGTCATTCTGCAGCGGGAACGGGCCGTGTTGGTCCCATTTCTGGCGTTGTTTGCCCTCATCCCCCTCGATTCGGCGCTGTCGCACTGGGCGGATAATGAACAGCGCGGGCACATGTTCGGCTACTGGTTCGGCCATGATATGTTCGAGCCGGGCGTGGATACGCCCGCCGCTCCGGCGCCCAAGGACGCCGAGGGCCGGCCGCTGTATCCACCCATGACCCGCGATGCCATCTTGTTTGGCGGCACGGATCCGGGCCGATTCGCTCCGACCTACATGATCTTTGCCGAAAGTTTCACCCCCCCGGAGGATCGGCAGAACACCAACTTTGATCGGCGCGATGTCTATATCATCACTCAGAACGCGCTCGCCGATACCACCTACCTCGACTACATCCGCGCGCACTACAACCGTAGCGCCCAAATCGATCTGCCCTTCTTCCAAGGCATGTTGAACGACAAGAAGTCGGCCGCTCGCGGCCGCACCAATGCGCTCACCCGCCTCGCCGCACCGCTCGACCGGTTTCTGACCAACCTGGGCGCGCGGATTGAGAAGAAGCGTCGGGCCGGAAGCTCGTTGTTCACCGCGGAAAGCTTCACGAACTTTCCCAGTTTCCAGGCCCGGCTTCAGGCCGGTGCTGATCCGCTTTCCCGCTATCTGAAGGAACAGTTGGGTGACGCCGCGTCCGGTGACGCCACCGCCCTGGCCAAGGCATTGAACCGCTTGATCGAGGACCCTTCGCTGTACCATCCAGACCGTTTCTCCGAGATCACCCTCAGCCCCCGCCTGCAACGGTTCGCCCGGCAGGATCCCCCCACCTTCAATCGTATCCGTTTGAACCGCCTCCTGCTGGAGGCGGCCTACCCGGAGTTCATCGCCATCAGCCAGGCCGGATTGTATCCCGACCTGGAAATCATCACGCCCACGCTGGAAGACTCTTCCCACTGCTTCCAGGAATACACCGAAGACGCGGCCCGGCGGTATCAACTCAAGCAGTTGGAGCCGGGCGAAGTTGTCAACGTCCTGCCTGATGGCCGGGTTTCGGTCTCCGGCCAGGTGGCGGTCATGTCGATCAACGGGCTGCTGACCAAGGTGATCTTCGACGCCAATCCGGACCACGAGTTCTTTGTGGAGGAAAGCTTTCCGCTGAAGTGGATGTATCCGCACCTCGTGCCCCACGGGATCATCATGAAGATCGAGCGCGAGCCCATGGATGAATTGAGCGAAGAGGTCATTCGCCGCGACCACGACTTCTGGAGCCAGTATTCAGCGCGACTGATCGGCGACTGGATCACCTATGACACCACCCCTTCCGAAGTGGCCGATTTCGTCAAGCGGATCTACCGGACGCGCGATCTGACGGGCTTCAAGGGCGATCCCAAATTCGTGCGCGACCGCAACGCCCAGAAGGCGTTCAGCAAGCTGCGCAATGCCATCGGCAAGAGCATCTACACCTGGCGGGCTCAGAACGCCTCACGCACCCCGGAGGAACAGGAACGGTATCTCAAAGAAGCCGAGTTCGCGCTCAAGCAAGCCTTTGCCTTCTGCCCTTACAGTCCGGAGACAGTATTCAACTACGCCTCGCTCCTGGCTGCCATGGGCCGGTATGACGACGCGGCCACGGTGGCTCACACCTGTTATGAATTCGATCCCGAGAACCTGGGTGTTCGCGGTCTGGTGGAGCAGGTCGAACAATTGAAGCACATGCGTCCTCCACCGGCGTTCAATCCGATGGGCATGCAAGAATACGAGACGAAGTTCAACGCCGATCCCACTAACGTCGATTTGGGTTTCCAACTGGCCTCGGCCTACTTCCAGGCCAACCGCAGCAACGACGCCATGACTGTTCTCAACACGCTGCTGACCCATCCAGCCAGCGATACGCGCACGCTGGTGTCGCTGGCGGAGGCCTTCCGGCAGGTCGGGCAGGTCGAGAAGATGGAGGAAGCGTTGGAACGGTACGCGCACAAAGCCCCGGAGAGTCCGGAGGCGTGGTTTGATCTGGCGGCGGTCCAGGCGGCGCTGGGCAAGATCCCGGCCGCTCAGTCGAACCTGACTACCGCCATCCAACTCAGCGACACCCGTCTCAGGACCGATTCCCAAGCCCGCAATTTGCGCCGGCTCTTTGCCGACGACGCCCGTTTCGATGCGGTGCGGGCGGTGCTGATCCTGCCGTGAAGAACGTTGAGCTTCCCCTCACCTCCACCGCACCGTCTTCACAAACATCAGTAGATCCGCCAGCTCCTGCCGGGTCAGGGCCTGATCGAATCCGCCGGGCATGATGCTCACGGTTCCCGGACGCTGTTCCTTCACCCCGTTGCGGGGCAATCGCTGCTCCACGCCGGGACCCGACACGAGAGTGATTTCCGTCTCCGTTTCCCGCCGCACGATGCCGTTGATCTCCTCACCGTCCTCCAACACCACGGTGGTCGGTTCGTAGCTCCGAACAAAACTCGCGCTCGGATAAATCAGCGCCTCGAGCAAATCCCGTTCGCTGCGCACTTCGCCGATCCGGGTCAACTCCGGCCCCACGTCGCCGCCGAGGTAGCCGATACGATGACAGCTCGAGCAGGCTGCCTGGGCGCTGTTGAAGATCGCTTGTCCGCGGCGCGTGTCGCCTTCGAATGCCTGGAGTTCCTTCAACAGCGATTCCAAATGCACGGCCTGCTGGGCAACATTGGCATCCAATTCCGCCATGAACTGGGCGGCTTCGGCGCGGACGGACTCCGAAAACTTGGCGAAGTGAGGCTGAAGCTGCCCCGGAGTGAGGGCGCGGGCACTGGGAGATTCCCGCAATGCCGCGATCAACTGGCGACCCAGTACCTCATCGCCACCGGCATCGAACGCACCGATCAACTGCGTCAGTTCGACCGGACCCGCATTCCGAAGATCATCGGTCAATCTGCCGAGTTGCCCTGGCGTCAGAGGGGATCGGGCTAACAGCCGGGCGGCGTTCAGACGAACCTCCGGAGCGTGCCCGGAGCTCAACTGACTGCGGGCAAAAGCGAAGTCGGCCGGCTGCAGGGCCGTTCCCGCGGGCAGAGCCGCCAGAGCGTCCAGCCGGATTGGATCGGGCAATTCCCGTTCGCGGGCGACGTGGAGCAACGCCTTCTGAACGGAGGCATCGCCGCTGGCGGTGCGGGCCGCTCGGATGGCGACCGGCATCAGTTCGGTACCCCCCTCTTCATGCAGAGCCAAGGCGGAGCGGACGGCATTGATCCACGAGGCGGGCGGTTGCTTGAGATTCGCGTCCGCCACCGCCTTCAGCGCCGCAATCCGGGTCGCGGCGGAAAAGACCGGTTGGGCGATGGCGTCGGCCAGGAACTGTTGGCCGGCCGGATCCCGGGTGAGAATTCGGAGCTGGGCAAGCAAGGCGGCCGAATCGGTCCGTCCGGATCTTCCGTCGCTTCCAGCCGGTGGGGCCGAAAGCTGCTCGCGAAACCAGCCGGCCAGTTCCGCGCCCCATTCGGGATGACGACCGAGAATCCAGTGCGCCGCCCCTTGCAAACGTTCATTCGGCGCGCTCAAGAAGGGCACCACGTCGTGGGGCTTCAGCGGACTGTCGTCCATTTGGTCCAAGGCAATCAACGCGGCGCGTTGCGTTCGCGGCTCAGAACGGGTCAGTCCGGCCTGGGTCTCCGCCGGCGCAGCAATCTCGACCAAGGCCAGGATATAGGCATGCTCGAGAAAAGAATCAGAGGTGGCGCTTACGGCTTTCAGCAAGCCGGGCACGGCCGCCCGATCCCGCAGGCGGCCCAACCCTTCCGCCGCCACGCGGAGCGCCGCCGCCCGCTCAGCCTCACCCATCTCTGCTCCCTGGGTCTGAACCAGCTCCCGAAACCGTGAGGCATGGATTGGATCCAGAGTCCATACCTCCCGCTTCAATTCGGTGACGACCGAATCCTGAGTCAGGCTGGGAGGATCCGCCAATTTCCGTGCCCGGACCTTTCTTTCCTCCGGCGTCATCGTCGGTCCATCCAGCTTCCGCACCCGGTAGATCGCTCCCAGGACATCCGGCTTCGCAAGCTGGGAACTCGGACAACACAACTTATACCAGCCGCCCGTATCGACCACGAGCAAGTCGCCGGCGACGTCCTGCAGTACATCGGTGGGATGAAAGTCCGGATCATCTGCCGTCAGCAAATCGCTGTCCGTACTGGCATACGTCGCTCCCTCGGGTCGGAGGATATGGCGGGTGACTTTGTGAAGATTGAAGGCGGTGGCGAAGACATTGTCCTGGAAGGCCGCCCCCCACGCCGCCCCTTCGTACCGCATCAAGCCACATTCGGCCGCCGGTCCGGCCTGATGGAACGGATGAAACAAATCGGGCCCGGTGCGCTTCACCCGACCATCTTCCAGCACATCATTCTCCTTGCCGTACACACCCCCGTAAATCGCGTGGGCAATGCCATCGCGGAACCCGGGCTCGCTGAAGTCGATAAACGTACTGGTGAACAGCGCCTCGCCCTCAGGCGTGAAGGCGATCTCCACCGGATTGTCCATCCCGCCGTGCATGATCGCCTCCAGACCCGATCCATCGGGGCGAGCCCGATAGATATGCGCCGCCCGGTCGCGCAGTACCCGGCCATTCCCCAAGGTGTGGGTCTGCTCGGAAAAGGCGCCTTTGGTCCAGTACAGATAGCCATCCGGTCCGAGATGGGGTCCGTGAATATCGTTGGCGCAGCCCGTCAGCGTGCCGCCCTTGAACCATTCCTCCCGTTGGTCCGCCACCCCATCGCCGTCGGTGTCGGTGAACTTCCAGATGCTCGGGGGCGCGGCCACATAGACCGATCCGCCGTGCCACAGGCAGCCCTGGGGAAACATGACCTGATCGGCGAACACCATCGACTGGTCGAAAATGCCGTCGCCATCGATGTCCGTCAGCCGGAGCACGCGATGATCCGGATTCTGCAGTTGCTTCTCCGGTGCTTCGTTAGAGCCGGAGGAATCGGTAACGTACAGGCGCCCCTGGTCATCGAAGCTGGCGCTGACGGGACGCTGGACGAGGTTGGTTCCCGCGGCCAGCTCCACGGTGAACCCATCGGGAACGGTGAATCGATGTCCGTTCACCACTCCTTCGGCGGCCGAAAGAGTTCCTGTCCCCAACAGCCCGGCCATCACCAAGCGCCCCATGTTCATGCGAGGAGGCTATCCATACCGGGGGAAAAGGGTAGCGGCGATTGA
>CAYYSX010000078.1:0-2468 GCA_964474315.1 uncultured Verrucomicrobiota bacterium
ATGCCCGGCCGGTCACCAACTCCACTACCAAAGCTTCAGGTTTACTTGGCCGCTTCAGCCTTGGGCGCATCCGACCTCGGCCGGCGGCCCTCCACGCGGTTGTATTGGCCGCGGCGTTGTTCCATTAGCTTTTCATACTTTGTGTACTGCTCGGGAGTGAGGATTCCCTTGATCTTGGCGGTCAGGGCTTCGCGTCCTTCCTGGGTTTTGGCGCGTCGTTCCTCCTGGGTGAGAGCGGTGTTGGACCGAATCTCCCGGGATTTCTCCCCTTGCTCCCGGGTCGCCTCGCGGATTTTGGCCAACTGCTCGTCGCTCACACCGATCTCCTTGATCCAGGCTTCCCGTTGTTCGCGCATGGCCTCCAGTCGGTCCGCCGCTGGCCGCCCGGGGCGATCGAGACGCCTTTGGCCTTCGACTGCAGGAGCAGAATTGGTCGGGGCAGTCGGAGGGGCATCCTCCCCACGACCGCCGCCGAGAAAGCCCAAACGACTGTCCAAGCCATGAGCGGAATCCGTGAGAACTTGGTAACGCGCATATCAGTGCAGGCGGACAGACGATGCCGTACCAGGATGGGTTACAGGTCGGGCGCCCGAACAATCCCAGCCTGCCCGGGCTCCGTCGATCATCCCCGTGCCGAGGGAGATGCGGAACGGATGCGGCCCTTCAAGCGCTTGAACATATGCTGGTTAAAGAGGAAACTCCGGGCATTCACCGCCATTTTTCCGACAAAGTTTGGCAAAACAGCAGAAGCCGCCTTCGGGTTCGTCGCTATGATCCGCTCGTGGTTTGCAACGTCTCCAGACGTGGCCGTCGAGTCGTTCGGTCCGGATTCACACTGATCGAACTGCTGGTGGTCATTGCCATCATTGCGGTGCTCGCCGGGATGCTGTTGCCGTCTCTGGCCAAGGCCAAGGTGCAGGCGAAAAAGGTCAATGAACTCTCATCGGCGCGGCAACTGATGCTGGGCTGGACGATGTACGCCGGCGACCACCAGGACCGGGTTTTGAAGGGATACAAGCATTTCGAGCCGGGTGAATCCTTGCCGGTGGACCGTTTCGGCAACCCGGTTCCGCATCCGATCAACAGCCGCTATCCGTGGCGGCTGGCTCCGTGGTTGGGCAAGAGTTTCGGGGTGATGTATGCGAACGAGAACGCGGCCTTGTTGCGGCAGTTCGAGGCGATGCCGGATCTATTCAGCGGCACGTATGCGGCGAGCGTGTTTCCGTCGCTGGGAATCAACGCGGCCTTCGTGGGCGGCGACGATGTCGAGCTGCCGCCGATACCACAGGCCTTCGAACGGTTCGGCCAGTTCTGCGTGGTCCGCACCACCGACGCGCGTCAACCGGACAACCTGCTGGTGTTTACCTCGGCGCGGGGACCCTTCGGCGGCAAAGTGGTGAACGGCTTCTATCTGGTGAAATCCCCCTATTTCATGGCCCGCCGCTGGGCCCAGGAGTTCAACACGGCGGACGGACCGGAAGCCTGGGGGCATGTGCATCCCCGGTTCTCCTATCGGGCCGTCACCGCCATGGTGGATGGGCATGCGGAGACCCTGAACCGGCGCGAACTGCAGGATATGCGGCACTGGGCCAATCAGGCCGACCGCCCGGACTGGACGCTGAACCGGGTGAATTGACGGGCGGCTGGAAGGTTACCTTGGGACGAAGACGTTCTTCGCGGCTGTCTGCTCCCTTCAATCCGGCTTGTGGGTCGAATGGCACTGCTTGCAATCGGAGGCCGCCCGCCAAAGGGCGAGGCCTTCCGGACGATTCGATTCCAGGGCCACGGCGGCCCGGTTCAATTCGGATGTTTTCTGCACCCAGTGATCCACTTCGCCCTTCGGCGGTGTGTTCAGGGCGAGTTGCTGGGTGAGATAGGCCATCCGCATTTTGTCGGCTTCGGTGCCCATGTTCTCGGAGAGACGGGCCGCCATGGAAGCCCGACCTTTGAAACCCTCCTCCATGATTTCCGCAATGGTCAGAGTGGGTTTGGGACGGGAGGAACAACCGGCGGCAGCCAGACCCAAGGCCAGGGCAACGGCGGAGGTGGCAACGAATGGGAATGATGAATTGAAGCGCATGTGATTGGCGCGCTGCGTGTAGAGGCAGGAAGGCTTTTCCGTCCAGCCGGAATTCCACGGCGGTCCGCTGTATCGCCGGTTTGCAGCCGGCCAAGCGTGGCGTGGCACCAACAGGTGGAAGATTTCACCCCGATTATCCCACGATGCCTTCCGCAAGTTGCCAACCCGCCCAATGGGTAGGAGCGGGCGTGGCGAGAAGAGTGAGCCTCGTCCCCTCGACGGCCAGTGGGTCGGCTGAGGACAGCCGACGCACGCTCCCTGCGGAGACCCTTCCCCCCCACTCGACCAGAACGGGAGATGCGCCCCTGGCAGTTTTGGCGGGAACCGGGAGCTTGGAGCTTGGGTCGTTGGAACTTCTTTGGAGCTTGGAGCTTTGAACTTGGAGCTT
>CAYYSX010000078.1:2568-13235 GCA_964474315.1 uncultured Verrucomicrobiota bacterium
CCGCCCTCCTGATCCCGGTCTCCCTGGCCGATGACAAGGACTCCAAGGACAAGGCGGCTTCCAAGGACAAACCCTATCCTTTGGAGATTTGCCTCATTTCCGATGAGAGTTTGGGCGAAATGGGCGAGCCGTACGTGTTTTCCTACAAAGGCCAGGAAATCAAATTCTGCTGCAAGGGCTGCGACAAGGATTTCGCCAAGGAGCCGGCGAAGTATCTGAAGAAGATGGAAAAGCTCGCCGCAGAGAAAGAGAAGGCCAAGAAGCCCACGAAGTAAGCTTCCCGATCGATCCCGCTCCATGAAAATCGGTGGCACCCTGCTCTTGAGCCTGCTGCTCCTCGTGACGCAGTGGGCGGCAGCGCGCCCGGTGGGCGCGGGCACGGTCACCCGCGGTCAGGTCCATTCCTGCTGCCCTCCCGCCGAGGCGATTCACTGCACGGCGCAGTGTTGCTTCACCGCCGGTTCCCCTGCGGCCCCCTCCCAACCCGCGCCCGCGCCGCCAACTTCGGTACGCCTGGCCCTGGACATGGCCGCCTGGCAAACCCCGCTCTGGACCCTTCCCGACCCAGGCGCTTCGGCTGCCCCCCTTCACAACAGCGGTTCTCCGATCACTTCCCTCCCCGGCCTGCCCCTCTTCCTGCGGCACGCCACCCTTCTCATTTGAGCTGACTCATCGCGGACAGACGACGTGTGCCCGGCGCGGGCGAACGTCGTCTCCTTTCCTCTGCCCGCGCCGTGTTTCCCAAGTTCCTACCGCTATGAGTCATGCATCATTCATTCTTGTTCCGCCGGTTCGCCGGTTGGGCGAAGCCCGGTCTGCTCGCCCTGTTGCTGGGTAGCTCCGCCCAGCTTATTACCCTCGCCGCAGCGTCGTCCGATCCTCCCCCGGAGATCCTCACCCCCGAGGCGGTGAGCCGCTGGGTGGAAGTCATGGCCACCAACCATCCGGCGTTGCGGGCCGCTCAGTCCAAGGTGCGTGCAGCCACCCTGAATGCCACCGGAATTCGCCGGGTGGCCGATCCCCGATTGATGGTGGGAGGGTCCGTCTTCAGCGCGAAAGGCATGGACCCGGCTGAAGTGGGGAACCTGAGTTACGGCATCGAGCAGCCCCTGCCGCTGTTGGGAAAAGAATCAGCGGCCCAGGCCGTAGCCGTGGCGGAAGCCGACACCGAAGCGGCCCGAGCCGCCGCCCGGTTGCAGGAACTGCGTCGGGATCTGGCCGTGGCGCTCTTTCAAGCGGCGTTGGCTCGTGAGGTGGTTGACTTCGCGGGTATCGACCAGGCTTGGCTGGGGGAAACCGTGCGCTTGCTCGAAGCCCGGCTGGCCAGCGGCGAGGTCAGCCAGGTCGAAGTCCTCCGCACGCAGACCGACCGCGCGCGACGTGAACTAGAAGTGCAATCCCTGCGCGCCGGGGAAAGCGAGGCCCGGGCATCGGTGAACCGCCTGCTCGGTCGCGATCCCACCGCACCGCTGCCCGCGTTCGCGCTGCCGGCCTTGGCGGATCCGGTTCCCTATTCCGAACATCTGGTCCGGTTGGCCCTGGACGCCGAGCCCCGGCTGCGGGTTCTCGATCGCGAACGGCGCGCCGCCGGGGCCCTGGTCGAAGCCACCCGGCGTTCCCAAAGACCCGACCTGGCTCTCGGCGTGGACGGACGCCAGTACGGCGGCGACGGCGGATTCCGCGAGGGAACCTTCTTCCTGAACATCGACCTGCCGCTCTGGAACCGTGCGAAATTCCGCCAGGACCTGGCCCGTGATCGGGAACGCCTGCGGGCGGTGGAAGACGAACACGCCGACGCCGCCCTCGGTATTCGCGAAGAACTCCATCACCTCACGCTTCGCCTCGCCACTGCACGCCGGGAAGCCCTGTTGTATCAGAACGAAATCCTCCCCCAGGCGGACCGGATGCTCGCCGCGGCGATGGCGCAATGGTCTGCCGGCCGGGGCGAGTTGCGCGACGTGTTGGAGGCACGGCGTTTTACTTATGAAGCGCGTTGGCAGGGCGCGCGGGCCATCGCCGACCAATGGTCCGCCTTGGCCGAACTGGCCCTGTACTGCGGCCTCGGCGATCTCGAGGCGTTGACCCTGCTCAACTTAGCCGGCTCCCCGCCGGAAACTGTCACCGCTCCCGTCACCCGCTGAACTTACTTCCGTTCCTTCCGATGAAATCACGCGTTCTCACGTTGACCCTGGTGGCGATCGTCGCCGCTTTGGGAGGTTGGTTCGCCCGGTCCTGGAAATCCTCCCGCTCCCCGGCGACCGCGGATCCAGCGGATCGGCGTATTCTTTTCTACCAGTCCGCCATGCATCCCTGGATCAAGTCGGACCAGCCGGGGAAATGCACCATCTGCGGCATGGACCTCGCACCCGTCTTCGAAGGCGAAGCCGGCTTTGCTGCGTCGCCCGACCTCGTCACGCTGAGTTCCAACAGCATCACCGTGGCCCATGTCCAGACCCACCCCGTCACGCGCGGGCCATTGGTGCGGACGCTGAACCTGGCGGGAACCGTGAACGACGATGCCACGCGGCGCCGCGTTCTTAGCGCCTTTACCGACGGTCGCCTGGACCGCTTGTTTGTGAACTATGAAGGCGCCGAAGTTCAGGCCGGCCAACCCCTGGCGCTGCTGTACAGCCCGACCTTGCTCACCGCGGTTCGGGAATATCTGGCGCTGGGTCGCCGCGACGGCGCGTCGGACGCGAGCGCCGGTCTGGCGCCTTTGCAATCCGCCGCCGCCTCGCGCCTGCTGCAGCTCGGCTTGTTGCCCGAGCAAATCGAGCGGCTTCCGGCCACGTTCACGGAAACCAACCTGCACGTGGAAATCCTCGCCCCGCTCGGTGGCACCGTGGTGCTGCGGGATGTCTTAGAAGGACAGACCGTGACCGCCGGCCAGCGGCTGTTCGAACTGGCGGATTTCTCGACCATGTGGCTCCAGCTCGAAGCTTATGAGAGTGACCTGCCGTGGATCGCGCCGGGCCAGGAGGTGGAAATCACCCTGGCCACCCGACCCGGAGAACCGTTCACCAACCGCATCGCCTTCATTGACCCCAACTTCAACGTCGCCACCCGCAGCACCCAGGTCCGAGTCGAGCTTCCCAATCCGCTGCGCGAAGATACCAGCGTACCTACGCGAACTATTCCAAACCGGGTGTTTGCCCGGGGCCGGATTCACTCCGAACGGGCGGACGCGCTCAAAGTTCTCCGCAGTGCGGTGCTCGACGCCGGCCAACCCCTGGTGTTTGTCGAGCTGTCCGACGGAACCTATCAACCGCGACGGGTCACGCTGGGACGCCGGGGAGACTTGGAAGTGGAGATTCTCTCGGGTGTTTCGGAGGGAGAGCGAGTGGTCACGCAGGGGGCGCTGCTGTTGGACGCCCAGGCGCAGCTCAATTCCCTGACCCAGACCGCGAGTCCGCCGCCCGCCCCCGTTCCCTCGCATTCACCTGAACTTTCCTCCGACCAGAAGCAGGCCCTGCGGACGTTTCTCGAACTGGCCGACGCTCTGCGCGAAAGCCTCTCCGCCGACGCCTTGCCCCGCTTCAACGAACTTGCCCCGCAGATCCATGCGGCCGCCGCCACCTTGGATTCCGCCCTGGGCGAAACCTCGGACTGGAGCGAATTGAGTGCCGACCTGGTACGAGTCAGTCACCTGGATCCGGCTCCTGATCTTCCGACCGCCCGCCAGGAGTTTCATCCCTTGAGCGTCGCGCTCGTCCAATTGGGCCAGGCCGTTCGCGCCCTGCCGGAGTTCTCCGGATTGAAGCTGTATGAATGCCCGATGACCCGGAGGGCGTTCCCCGGAGCCCCGGCCCGCGCCGGCTGGCTCCAGCTCACCGGTCCCCTCCGCAATCCCTACTTCGGCGCCGAGATGCTCGATTGCGGCACGGAGGTCCGGCCATGATTCACCGGCTGATCGAATGGTCGTTGCGAAACCGCTTTCTCGTTCTGTGCGGTTCGCTGCTGCTCTTCGGCTGGGGTTGGAAGGCGCTGTTTTCCACCCCGGTCGATGCCATTCCCGATCTCAGCGAAAACCAGGTCATCGTTTTCGCCGACTGGCCCGGACGCAGCCCGCAAGAGGTCGAGGATCAGATTACTTATCCCCTCTCGGCCAACTTGCAGGGCCTGGCCGGCGTAAAGGCCGTGCGGGCCACCTCGATGTTCGGCTTCTCGCTCATCACGGTCATCTTCGCCGACGAGGTTGATAACTACTTCGCCCGCTCCCGCATTCTGGAACGGCTTAATTATCTAAGCCAACTCATGCCCGCTGGCGTGACACCCCAACTGGGTCCCGACGCCACCGGGCTGGGCTGGGTGTATCAATATTATCTGGAAGTGGATCCCAACCGCTCTCCGGCGGGCGGCTATGACCTCGGCCAACTCCGTGCCATCCAGGACTGGTTTCTCCGCTATCAGTTAAACTCGGTGCCCGGTGTAGCCGAGGTCGCCAGCGTGGGCGGCTTCGTTCGCCAATATCAGGTGGAGGTCAGCTCACTCAAAATGCGCGAGCTGGGTGTCACCCTCGAAGAGGTTCTTTCCGCGGTGAACGCCGCCAACCTGAACGTCGGAGGAAAGACCATCGACGAGAACGGCATGGAATTCGTGGTGCGCGGCGTGGGATTGGTGCGCGAACTGTCCGACCTCGAGAGCATCGTCCTCCGCACCGAAGGCGACACGCCGGTGTACCTCGGGAAGGTCGCCACCATCCGCGTGGGAGGCGAATCCCGCCGCGGCGCCCTCGACGTCGATGGCCGCGAAGTGGTCGGTGGGGTGGTGGTCATGCGCACCGGAGAAAACGCGATGGCTGTCATTCAAGGGGTGAAGGAACGGCTCGAACAAATCGCTCCCAGTCTTCCGCCCGGCGTGACGGTCCGGCCGTTCTATGATCGCAGCGATCTGATATCCCGCACGATCGCCACGCTCAAGGATGCGCTGATCGAAGAGGTCATCCTCGTCACCCTCGCCCACGTTCTGTTCCTGTTTCATTTCCGCAGCATTCTGATCGTCACCATCCCGCTGCCCTTCTCGATCCTCATCTCGTTTATCCTGATGAATCAGTTCGGCATCTCGTCGAACATCATGTCGCTGGCCGGCATCGCCATCGCCATCGGGGTCCTCGTCGATGCCGGTATCGTAATGACGGAGAATGTCATCCGGCATTGCGAACGAGCGGAGGAACAGAAGCAGGACGCCAGCGGAAAGGGAGTCCGCCTCACCGCGGCGGAGACATTGGAATGCACGCGGACGGCGGCGATGCAAGTGGGCCGCCCGATCTTCTTTGCGATGGCGATCATCATCCTGGCGTTCCTGCCGGTCTTCGCGTTGGGCGGGCAGGAGGGCAAACTGTTTCGTCCGCTCGCGTTCACCAAGACGTTCGCCTGTCTGGGCGCCACCTTCCTCGCGGTCACCCTGGTACCGGTGCTGTGTTCGCTGTTGGTGCGTGGTCCGTTTCACCGGGAGCAGGACAACGTGTTGATGCGGTTCCTGCTGCGCCTCTACGACCCGGTCCTGCACTGGTCGTTGACGCATCCACGCTCGATCCTCGCCGTGGCGATGGTCCTGCTGGGGGCCGCCATGGTGATTGCCTTTGGTCTTCCCCGCACGGCTCAGGAAGCGCTCCAGCGTGCGGGAACTCCGCCGGGGTTGGTCCGGGCAGTCTCCGGATTCGGAAAGGAGTTCATGCCGCCTTTGAACGAAGGCTCGCTGCTGCTCATGCCGGTGCTGATTCCCTCCACGTCGCTCTCCGAAGTAAAACGCATCATGGCCTGGCAGGACCAGGTCATCAGCCAGTTCCCGGAAGTGGCCGGGGTGGCCGGCAAGCTGGGCCGTGCGGAAACCGCCACCGACCCCGCGCCGGTCGAGATGATCGAAACCACGATCACCCTGAAACCCGAGTACGTGACGAGACACCGGACGCTGCTGGGCTTCATCCGCATTCCCTGGACCGAGCGCAACCCGGCGTGGCGCGAGGGCATGACCCGCCAAAAGTTGGTCAACGAACTATCCCATGCGCTCACCGCGGTACCCGGCTACGTCCCTGGATTCCTCCAGCCCATCGAAAACCGCGTGCTGATGATCTCCACCGGCATTCGCGCTCAACTCGGCGTCAAAATCCTCGGCGACGATCTCGACGCCCTCCAGCAGCAGGCCTTTGCGGTGCAACGGGTCGTGGAGACCGTTCCGGGGGCCGTTGGCGTCGCGCCCAGTCGGGTCCAAGGCAAGCCTTACCTCGAGATCGAAGTGGACCGGCCGGCCATGGCCCGCTTTGGACTAAGCGCCCAGACGGTCCTGGACGCCGTCGAAGTCGGCATCGGAGGCCGCACCGTCACCACCACCATCGACGGCCGACAACGGATCCCCATCCAGGTCCGACTCGCCCAAGACGAACGCGACGATCTCGACCGCCTCGGCTCGATCCTGGTCGGCACGCCGTCGGGCATGGCCATCCCGCTGGGGCAGGTTGCTAAGATCCGCCGCACCACCGGCCCCAACGAGATCGCCAGCGAGAACGGCCGGCTGCGGGTCTTCGTCCAGGCCAACGTGCAGGGACGCGACCTGGGCGGCTTCGTCGAGGAAGTCCGCCGGCGCATCCAGGCCGAAATCGCTCCCCACCTGCCGCCGGGGATGACCATCGAATACAGCGGTCAATATGAAGAATTGCTGCGTGCCGAGCGGACCCTGCGCGTCATCGGACCGGTATCGCTCTTGATCATCTTTCTTCTATTATATGTAGTCTATCACTCGGCGAAGGAAGCGGCGCATGTCATCCTGGCCGTGCCGTTTGCCCTGAGCGGCAGCGTCTTTCTCCAGTCTCTGCTGGGTTACAACTTCAGCGTTGCCGTCTGGATCGGCTACATCTCGCTCTTCGGCATCGCGATTCAGACCGGGGTCGTGATGGTGGTCTATCTCGAGGAAGCGTGGGAAAAGAAGCGTGCCGAACGTGGAGCCGCCCTTTCGGACGACGACCTGATGGATGCCGTGAAATCCGGGGCGCGACTGCGGCTGCGTCCCAAGGTCATGACCGTCGCCACCACCATTGCCAGTCTGCTGCCCATCATGTGGAGCACCCGGGCCGGAGCCGAAGTGATGAAACCGCTGGCCACGCCGGTGATTGGCGGCAGTCTTAGTTCCCTCGCCCACATCCTCATTGTCACCCCGGTCATCTTTCTCTGGCTCCGTCAACGTGAGCTGCGGCGCGGGAGCACGCACGGCTCGCCCGCTCGAACATAAATGGCGGAACGCTCCCCACGGCGCCCTCGCCAATCAGCGTAGGGGAACGCGCCCGCCCCGGGCGCAGTCGGCGGGACATTTGTGTACAAGGGACTGCACTCTCTTTTGGATTGTGAATGAGTACGGCAACGCCAGCCTGCTATTCTGGTTTGTTGGCGCGCTGATCAGCAATTCTGTCCCGCTATTCGCTGGTAGTGCTCTATAGCTACTACTCCGCAGCGACGCTTGGAGATACGAATAATATAAAGGCAGCCCAACGATCAAGGTCAGTCAACCGTTGGGCGGGGCGGGCGTGGATCGCGGGTGGCGGGTTGGAGTCAGGGAAAGCATGGAAAACTCAGCGGCCCCAGCGGTTGGCTGCACCGCCTTGTTCAGCCTTGGTTGTGGGTGGTGGATTATGGCTTCCCAATGAGTTCGTTTAGTCCATGAATCACTTGCTGCAACTCGGAAGGATGACACTTAGAGCATCCTCATCGAGTTGATCAAGCTGCTCGGCCACGGCAATCTGAAAAATCTCGCTGCGGCTCCGAAACAATTTTCGCGTCACGAGGGCGTCAACTCGCTTGAGAAGAGATGGCCCAATGGAAATGGCGATCTTGGCAGAGTTCACACCGGATGGGGTGAAAATGTCAAGCGGGTCGCGTCACGTGTTTTGGCCGAACGACCCAAGCTCAGCGACGGCGGCCACGAGACGCGTCGATTAAAACAGCGACGCGATTCCGCCGTTAGAAGTCATGATGGGTTGAACGAGGCTGCCACCCGGCAGCACGGTGCGTGTTCTAATGAAAACATACCTATTCAAACCCATCATGACCATGAAGGCCGCATCGACCACACCGCCGGTCGGCAGGGTCCCCTCAGATTTCGCTAATGTTAATGGATCCCAGCTTAATGAGTGAACAGGGACAGGGCATCCATTGGTGACGCGGTATAGATGTCCCGTCCTGCCTCCTTTTTCGATCGACCGTCAAAGGGGAATGTCCCTCGGAAACGATGCGGACCCCTTTGAGGGAGCCGACGAAGACACCTAAGCAAAACCCGATTCCGCGCCGCCGGAATCCTGCCATTCGGCCCAGTTACTTCCATACTGTCACCCCTTGCCCGATACGGGTGAACCCTCCGGCGGCAAGGGTGAAACAACCTGGACCTCGGTATCGTTGTCAGCCACCCATCTTCGAAGACACTGGATTACCAGCGAGTCCTCCGTATCGGAGAGTACGCTCAACAACTCCCGAGCCGCCTCGATCTCCAGCCACTGGCGGCCCTCCGCTTCCAGACGCGTGAGCGCCACCAGGCGCTCCAGATTCCTCCGGAAGCGCTCCTCCGGGACTGCCCGCTCGCCTCTGAACCGTTGAGGATCATTGGCCCGCCACCAAAATCGCATCCGAAAATAGGACTCCAGTTGCGGGTTCGGGAAATCTCCGACCGCCTCAACCCGTTCCAAATCCGGCATCAGCAGTTCGCCCGCGTAGGGGATGGAGGGTGTCGATGGCTCTTCTCCCGGCGACTGGCCCTGCCCCGGGATCTCCCGCCCCACGAACGCGGCACTGCTGCGTCCAGAAAAACTCTCCGGTGACCGGCTGGAGTCCGAACTGACGTTCCGGCTCATATTCAGGGAACGTCTTTCCGTCGGACCAGTGAATCATCCCAAAATTGTTCCAAGAACAAGAGGTGCGGAATTTGACCAGACTGTGGGAACCGGGAAGCTCCAATACGATATCAAGACCTCGAGTCATAGGTGGGAGTGGATCAGGCTGGTGAAGCCGGTTGAAACAGAAGATGCCATAGTCGCGACGATGCAGTTCCTACTGGATCAGGCCTCCGTCCACAAGTCCTATCTATCTTCCCCCTTTTGCCGCCACACCTCGCCGCGGCACACCTGCAAACGACTTCAGGAGGGCCAGGCGCCGTGTTGAAACGCAACCGAACCTTGGGTGGACGACCAACATCTGTCCTGTCCCCACAGTGCTTCAAAAGCGTTCGCAAAGGCATGCCGAACCAGAAGGGATGTCGATCATCTGGATCTGCCCATATTGCTTCCTCCAACACAAGGAAACGAAGAATAGAACAACCGCTGGGAGAGTTCCTTGGGATCCCCTTCGTTGACTTCGTTTCCTTCTGTTCCAATCAAACGGTCTTGGACTGCGCGGTGATGGCTCCAGGGTAGCCTACTTGAACAAAGGAATGTTCACAGAAGAAAACGAAGAAAACGAAGAATAGAAAAACCTCCGGGAAAGCTCCTCGCGATCTCCTTCGTTCTCTTTGTTCCCTTCTGTTCCAATCACTTCGGAGGAAATGTAGGCTTATCTCGCCGCCTGATTTACCAACGCGGTCCAACCCTCAACCATGCGCTGCCAACTGGTGAATTCAGTTCCCCACTCGATATTAATGGCGAAGGCTACGGTTACATTGTGCCTCGTCGAGTGAGCTGCCATGCAGCGATAGCCCCGGCCGTCGCCGAAGTGCCCGATAAAGGTGCCTCTGGAAATGGAAAATTCAACGGTGCCCAAGCCCGCGCGACCAGAACCATAGCCGGGGGAAGTGACCCAGTTCGTAAGCTGCTGCATCGATTCCGGCTTCTGAAAAATCTCCCCCGGTAAAGAGCTCGGGTCCAGCGCGCCATATCCGCCGTGCTGGCCATGCCGCCGGCAGCGGTAAAGGCGCTGGAATATAAGGCGGTGTCCGGCTTGGAAGTGATATCAACCGGGTTGCGCACCCCGAAGTAGCCGGAAAAGGCGTGAGCCCTCACTCCGTTTTCTGGATCCCAAGCCCTGAGGTACATGCTCGGCAGATTGAGAGGTTCATAAAAGCGCTCACGCCAGGCTTTGTTAACCGGCATGCCTTTTAATCAGAGCAAGCGTGTCTTCTGGAGTCCAGAATTTATTCCAGTCATTGGTAAAGGCATTAGGAAAGACAGTTGAGTCGTTATACCAATCGTGTAGTCCAGCCGTGTGATTGAGGCATTGCCTGAAAGTGATGATGTTGGTGACATTGTTGAAGTCTGGAAGCCATTTACTCAAGGGATCGTCCAGCGACAATTTTCCTTCTTCCTGCAGTTGCAGCAGGTGTGCCGCCATGAGCATCTTGGTGAGACTGGCCATGCCGAACCGCATATTCGGCTCGAGGGGAACGCCGTTCGTCGGATCGGACATGCCACTGGTACCAATCCACGTCAGGTTGGAAGTAATCACAGCAGCGCAAGCACCCTTGGTGCCCGTAATCCGCTTTTGGGTATCGAGTGTCCGCTGCAGGTTGGTCGTAATGGAGGGCGGGTCTTCCGTCACCTCCAACCGGTAAAGCTGCGATGAGTCCTTCGCGTGCTCGTCCACGAACGTCAGCGTTGGCGCGTCGCCGGTAATATAAGTCAGACCGTTCCAGGTACCGCCAGCGCTGGCACCCTGTTTCTGAATTTGGAAGACGGTGTTGGTGCGGTTCGGCCAGCT
>CAYYSX010000078.1:13335-21972 GCA_964474315.1 uncultured Verrucomicrobiota bacterium
AGATATCATAACATTACTTCCTTTATTTCTTCTTGATTGTCGTGGTTTATTGTTTTGAACGCTGGTTAAAAAATTCGTTCTTTTTCGATTTCGCTCCTATCCGGGGAGAGAATCTCCTCGATTTTCATGGTAGTTAGTTAGTTTGGATCCGCCCGATTCTCCTCGTTCGGCTACCCGTAGCCGCGGACGGCCGGACGCGCTGACTGAACGGCGCGGGTGGAGTCGCCGTGGGTCGGAGCGCGGGTCTGTGACCCGCAGCAGTGTGGCCATTGGAAAGGCAATGGACTAACCCCGAATCGATGCTCCGTCCCTTGGTAAATCGGGTTCATCCTTTGGGTCCTCCAGCTTTTCCCTCGAGTAAGCCCTCGCTTCCTCCAGCCTTTGTCACTAATCTGTCCGCATGGTAAACGTCCAGACCACCGCCCTGGAGAGGCTGCTTCGACCGCTTTCGCAGAAGTTCACCGCCGAACTGGCGAGCGCGCTCGTGAGCGTCCAAGCCGACCCCGAAACGCAGGCCCGCTACGAAGAGCTGGCCGGCAAACGCACCGAGGGCCAGTTGACCCCCACCGAACAGGCTGAACTGGAGTCCATCGTCCGCGCCAACACCCTGCTCGGCATCCTCAAGGCCGAAGCCCAGGCGTTCCTCGCCCACACCAAGATGGCATAGATGGACCACGTCACCGCTGATTTGGTGCGCCAGCGGGCGGAGTACCGCTGCGAATATTGCCGCCTCCCGCAGCATGCTTCCGCTCTCCGTTTCCACCTGGAACACATCGTCGCCAAGCAGCACGGCGGCACCGATGACGCCGCCAACCTCGCGCTCGCCTGTCCGGAGTGCAATTTCCAGAAGGGCATCAACCTCAGCGGGATCGATCCCGACACCGGCATTCTGACACCGCTGTTCCATCCGCGGCGCGATCGGTGGACCGATCACTTTACTCGTGAGGGAGCCCATATCGCGGGCCAGACCGCCGCAGGACGCACCACCGTCTGGTTGCTCCAAATGAACACCGGCGACCGGCTCCGTTGGCGGGAAATGCTCACCCAGCTTGGGTTGCTGGAATGATCCGGCCCTGGGGTTTGCCATGGGGATTGGATTGGGGGATCTCGCCTTCATCGCTTTGCTCCTCTGTTCATATGGTTAGTTATCAAAGGTAAGCTACAGATCTGACCCAATTGCCTCCGCACAGGCCGAAAACTCCGGAGGACCGCCGTACTCCACGACGCTCTGCGAAAGTCTCGATAGTTCGACGAATGACCTGTTCGGGGTCGGAGCGCGGGTTTGTGACTCGCAGCAACGTGGCCACCTGGAAGGCGATGGAATGACCCCGATCGATGCGCCTCGGAGCTCCGAGTAAGCTGGGACGAGCGGGCGTGACGAGAAGAAGTGCGCCTCGTCCCCTCGGCGACTACGTAGCCGAAGGCTAAGCCAAGCCCCGCCCGGAAGGCCGTTCTCGAACTCCCTCTTCGCTGTTCGGACCGCCTTCATCGCTCGGACAACTTTCCATTCATCTCGCACCGTTTCATGTTACGAATTGTCAACAGTATAGATTTGACCCAATTGCTTGTTTTCGCCATTGATCTTTTCGTTTTTCATGGCCCACATTCCGTTCCCCAGCCAGTTGAGGGTACACTTAGCCTCCCATTTCGTAATGCAGAGACGCACTCACTACTACAGTTACATCCTTTGCTCCAAAGTCGAGCACCGGTCACCGTGTTACCCCAGTCATCGGTCCATGTAGTATCAAATTATTTCAGTTCCTGAAGTCCTCCACCAACGAACACGTAAATGTAAGCTACCCAGTATCAATTTAAGTCATCAATTGCCAAGCATCCTGCCATACAGTGACGAACGGCGTCCTCTTGGGGACAAATCAGATGATTCTGTTTGGCTGCGGCCGAGGCGGCATTTGTTGCTCTTCGATACAGGGAGCGATAGTGTAGTCCTACCACTACGTGTTCTAGGACGGCCACCGTTACAACGGTCAATATCGCCACATACCCGAGCGTCGATATTTGTCCCGAAGGATCAATTCTGGCGACTGGATCGTTTGCGACGTAACGGAATAAATTTGCGTCGCCTCCTGCGAAATGAAGCGAATCGCCGCTCACGAATCGGCCCAATTCGGGGGCGAAGTATCGGCTTCGATAATAAATTAGTCCCGTCTCCACATCCAGTTCTCGCCCGGTAAAAAAAACTGTCCACCGTCCCAGGATTGCTGACGCCCTGTACCTGGCCGAAGCTACTGTAGCTCACATGCGCAACAATTGCGCCCGCCGCATCCGCGATGTCCCGCACGCTGCCGAGATGATCGCTCAGATACCAAACCCGCCCATCGCTCGCGCGCTGGCGGGCGAGCGAGTCGTGTCGCGGATGGGTGAGCCAGGAGAGTTCCTTGATCGACCCCACCAGTTCCTGGGCTCGTTCACTCAGGCGCACGAGGCGTTCCTGGCGTTGGCCGGCGCGGTCGGTGTCGTCGAGCGCGGCCTGGCTGAGGAGAGCCAGGTGATGCAGATCGGCGCCCAGGTTGTCGTGGATTTCCCGCGCCACCCGGGTCCGTTCGTCGAGGAGCTGACGCTGGCGTTGATCGGCGAGTTGGCGGGTCGCGGTGTGCTTCCTGCGCACCCGCCACCAGCCGCTACCCGCCAGCGCCAGGGCCAGGCCGCCCCCGGCAATCACCCAGCCGCCATGACGCTGGAGAAAGGTGTTCAGGCGTTGACCCGCGACGTCCGTCCACGGTTTCCGCAAGGACCAACCAGTCGAGCCTTCCAAACCCCGCGGGCCGCCATAAAACAACCACACCTGGCCGACTCGCTGACCATCACGTTGGTACTTGGTGGCCGCTATGAGCACATCGTCATACCCGTCGCCATTGACGTCTCCGGCCCGGGCGACGTACCCACCCAGGTGCGCGGAAGGCTGATCGCATTCGAACGTCCAACCGGGATCCGGGCCCGGCCCTCGAGGCGATCCGTAAAAGACAAACACGCCGCCTTCAAGGAGTTCCCCATGGCTGGCCTCTCGTGCCCCGACAATAATATCAGCGAATCCGTCGCCATTGAGATCGCCCGCCCCGCCGCCGGAGGTGCCAAAAAGGGCCGACCTCTGGTTGCCGCGGGCGATCCACGCCGGGTCCGGGGACAGCCCGGTCGGACTCCCCAAGTACAGGAATACCATCTCTTCATCCCGATCGGTTTGTTCCGCGAAATAAGCGGTGACCAATACATCGGCAAAGCCGTCGTGATTCACATCTCCGGCCGAAGCGATCCAGCCGCCAAACCCTGCGTCCGTGAGGGCGCCTTCCTGGGTCCAAACCGCGGGCCGATCCGACTTCGTTTGAGCGGATGAGGTGGTGGGCCGTGACCCAGGGCATCGCTAGGTTCAACCCTGGGCTGGGGTCTGTGGCCCCGGCAGGACCAGGAGAGAATTCGGTCGGCCTGAAATTCTACCGCTCAAGACACGTCCAAAGGGGGCTGTCCCTCCACAGGCAGAAGGGACAGGACACCTATCGCGAGCCGCTTCCCACCGCATCGTCCGGGCTAATGGATATCCTGTCCCCAGGCCACGGTTGTCGCGAACGACCGAGAAAACGGCTGACATTCCGCCGCCTCCGACCATAGTGATGGCATGAGCTGCGCGATCCTGGAGCCACTGCTAAATTCTCCTGAATTGATCGAGCACGTCGCCGAACTGCAGCGCGTGGTGGCACGTGAGCGGCAGCGGCGGCTCAAGTTCTATGAGGAGATCGGCGAGGACGGGAAATGGGAATTCATCAATGGCGAGGCGGTGATGCAATCGCCGGCCTTGAATCGCCATTCGGCGGTGGTGGGGCGGCTGAGCCGGCTGCTCGGCGCTTATGTGGACCTTCGACGCCTGGGCCAGGTGCGGACGGAGAAGATTCTCTGCCAGTTCCCCCGTAACGATTACGAACCCGATCTGGTGTTCTTTGGCCTGGAAAAGTCCCAGACGATTACCCCGCAGACCTTGCTGCATCCCGTCCCCGACTTCGTCGTGGAAGTCCTTTCGCCCTCGACGGCGGCCACGGACCGGGGCGTGAAGTTCGAGGACTACGCCGCCCATGGTGTCGCCGAGTACTGGCTGGTGGATCCCGAGGCCGAGACGGTCGAGCCATTCCTGCTTCGGGACGGGCGTTACCCCACCCCGGTGGAATGCCTCCGGGAAGGAGTCCTCCGTTCCCAAGTCATCGCCGGCCTGGAGCTTCCGGTGCGCGCGCTGTTCGATGATGACGCTAATCTCGCGGCTTTGCGCCGCCTGCTGAACTAAGAGCTTGCGGGAAAATTCAGTTTCTATGGCAACAAGATCAACCGATAGAGGCCGTGGTTGCGACGATTGGAAACGGAGTCAATCCATAGATAAGGTGTCCTGGGCAGAGTGACCTGGTCCACCGTGAACCAAGGATTCGCCTCAGACGCGTCATCGCGGCGCTCGATCCGGTAAGTACGTCCCACCCGGCCATCGATGGGGCCCACCAACGGCAGGGTCAGACCCGCTATCGGAGAGACGCGATTGGAAGAGATCAGGGAGGCCACACCATAGGGACTGATCACCAGGTTGCCCCCAATGGGATGTGTCCCCAAACAGGCAACTCCGGATGCGGGAGCGGATGGTCTTGGACCGTCGATGATCGCCGGTCTCGGAAGCCATTCGTCGGCCGTGGACTGACCGTGGGTCGTGGTCGTTCCGATCAGCAAGGTCCCGAGCATCAGGAAAACACCGGTGGTCAAGGCACGGATAAACGAGCGCCCGATAGCCAGGCGATCACGGGAAGTGAGTGTTCTATGCGCATTCATGGATGGTCCGATTGGTAACACGCAAACCCGATCCCAAGGTCATCGAGATAAATGAAGAAAGATGCATAGGTAGCCAAAGGTCACCGCGACACGGTGCTCTACTCCGCCGTCTGGGAGGCAACGCTTCGCTCCGAATCCACCCGAACCGAGGCGCTGGGAGCACTGCGTTCCCAGTGGGCGGCGGTGGATGCTTCCGGTGCCATTGCCTGGTTCGCTTCCCTTCCCGCAAGCATCGACCGCGATGTCGCTCAGTCCCTGGCGACCCAGCTCGTGGATTATCATCCAGGAGCGGGCGAGCCGCCCGCGCTCCCGAGACACCAGGACAGGGCAGCTATCGCGGAGGCAAGAGTTCAAGGTCCAAAATTCAGAACCATGTCCGCTCGCCCCCCTCTCCCTTGCCTCTTCGTTCCATTCCGTCCCAACGTGCCCGCACATGGCCAGCATTGCGACTCGCACCGGCGACGCCGGGCAAACCGGACTCATGTACAACCGGCGCGTCTCCAAATCCCATCCGCGCGTGGAGGCTTACGGCAGTGTCGATGAACTGAACGCGGCTCTTGGTTGGGCCCGCGCCGCCAGCCGGATGCCCTTCCTTGCCGAGCGGATTCTCGGCATTCAAAAGGACCTGGTCGCCCTGATGGGCGAGTTGGCCACGGGCGTGGAGGATCTACCGCGGTACGTGCGAGATGGATTCCATCTGGTGACGGCGGACCAAGTCACCCAACTCGACCGGTGGGTGGCGGAGATCGAAGCGCAGAACGTGTCATTCAAAGGCTGGGCCACTCCCGGAGCAACGCCCGCCGCCGCCGCGCTCGACCTGGCCCGCACCACCTGCCGCCGGGCCGAACGAAGGGTGGTGGCCTTGCACGAATCCGGCCAGTTGGAGAATGCCCAGATCCTCATCTTCCTCAACCGGCTCAGCGATCTGCTTTGGCTGATGGCCCGCTGGGCGGAAACGCAGGCCGAAGCGGGTTGAACGAACCTCTAAGGCGCATCTTGAATGGGTCCTGACTGGGACCGCTGATGGAGACAGGGGGGTGAAAGCTCCAAAGGCCAAGCTCCAAGCTCCAAAAAAGTTCCAAGCTCCAAGCTCCCGGTTCCCACCCGAACCGCTCTGGAAGTGGGGCGTTGGGAGGAGGCGTTGGGCGCGCCTCGTCCCATTCAAGACCACGCCGCGCACCAGGGAACTTGGAGCTTGGGAGTTTCTTTGGGATTTGAGATTTGGCCTTTGGAGCTTAGACGCGGCCCCCCACTGTTTAAGGACAAAATCAAGATACGCCTAACCTCCAGTTTTTTCATTTGTCCGTCGTGGCCCAGGACCGTTGGCTGGGCGCATGCGAAGGTCCGGATTCCTGGTGCTTCTTTTGATCGGGGTCGCGCTCGTGGCCGGATACCTCTGGCGCCGCCCGGCTCCGATACCCCCGTTGCCGGCGGGAATGCCTCAGCCCAGTTGGCCGGGCGATCCGAATCTGCGACGCGACGCCCTGCAGGAACTGGGCGCCGACGCCGTACCGACGCTCCTGGCCCACCTGCAACGGCGCCACGTCGGCGAAATGCCGCTGATGGTCTGGCTGCGGTCACGAGTGCCTTCCTCATGGGCTGCCTACCTTCCCGACGCCGGCATGGCGTCGTACTCCCGCTTGGTCGCCCTCTGGAGCCTGGGGGAGTTGGGACCAGCGGCCAGCCCTGCCGTGGCTTCCCTCACCCGGCATCGGGACCAAACCCAGGATCTTTCGGAACGCAGCGCGGCCACCATCGCCCTGGCCAAGATCCAGCCGAATGATCCCGCGGCCCGCTCGAATTTTCTCGTCCTCCTGTCCAGCGCCCAACAGACCGAACGTTATTATGGGGCTTATGAGTTCGGCGCCCTGCCGGTGACATCGACCGCAGAACTCACGCCGCTGCTGACCGCGCTCAACGATCCCGACGGGGAGGTACGGGCCAATGCGGCGGTTTCGGTCGCGCGCTTGGGTCCGCTGGCTCGGGACGCCGTGCCCCTTCTGCAAGACTTGCTCACCAATGGGTACCGACACGTTTCGGCCTGCGCCGCCTATGCCCTGGTTTCCCTCAGTCCGGAGCAGGCCGGCGAGGCGATGAAGGCGATGACCAACGCGCTGGAACAAAGACAGGATTTGGCCGAATTGGTTGCGCCGAAATTCTTTCGGGCCGCCGGCACTTCGGTGATGGCGGCGGTGCCGTATCTGGAGAACCGGGCCGCGATCGGAGACACCTGGGCGATGGCGGCCGTTTGCCGGGCGGATCCGAACCCCGCCCCGGAGGCCATCGACCGATTTGCCCGGTTGGGACGCCACCATGAATTCGAGCTGCCGGAGATCGTGCTCTTGGGCCAATTGGGACCGCTGGCCAGTAACGCTGTGCCGCGCCTGCGCGAGCTGGAGCAGCATTCACCCTCGGAACGGCATCGTCGGGCAGCCGCGGCGGCGTTGGCCCGCATCACCAACGCGCCCGCGGAACGTCACTGACGACGTTTTCGACCCCAAAACCAACCGGCGCCCCACAGCGCGGCGCCCGTCGCCACCGTGCCGCCGAGGAACTCCACTCCCGGCCGGAACACCTTCCGCCATTCACCGCCCTCGAGACCGGTGACTTCATCGACGAAGGTCACCCGCTCCTGAGTGCGGGTCCAACCCAGGTTCCGCCCGCCCGCCAGCCACGCCGCGAGACCGGCAATCCAGATGATCACGGCGAGCGCCTGTAGGACCCGTTTCATGGCGCCGAGGCTATGGCCGTTTCCGCCGGAAGACAAACCGGGCTCCCGTGCCGGGGCGCAGCTCCGTTTTTGGCGAAGCGGTGAGGAGCGCTCCAAGGAGGGACCGTGTAGCGTCGGCTGTCCTCAGCCGGCCCCCCAGGGGCCGAGGGCGAAAGCTCCAAAAGCCAAGTTCCAAGCTCCAAGGCAGCCCTACCCAGCTCAGTCTGCCCCTGGTTCCCACCTCCGCATTCCGCATTCCGCATTCCGACTTCGTCCGGAGTCCGCCTTCTGGCGGCAGAGCGGTGGCTTCTCCCAGCCGGCGGTTCAGGCTCCGGTGGGTCGGTCAGGTAGGACCTGAAATCCACGGTCCCAATTCGCGGTTTCAGACTCCATCAGGCTCACGGCAGCCGACGGACAGCAGCACGTTCGCCCACAACGCTTGATCTCCGGTCTGCACGGTCAATACGTGGTCAGGAGATTCCACCGCCTGATAGAAGTCCCATTTCAGGATGGGCACCAAGGGCGTGTTCAAGCCGGCCTCGCGCAGGAGGGTGCGGAACTCTTCCCAGACCGGGGGCTCGCCCCGCTGGGCGTAAGGATCGTCGGCGGGAATGCCCATGGTGTTGACCTGATCGATCGGGATCGCACTGAGGATGGCCCGCAGGACCTGGGTTACCGTGACCACGCCGGGGGAGAGATTCAGGCTGATCACTCGGGCATGGGGTCCCTTCTTGGTCGAGGCTGGATAGTTGCCATCGGCAATCAGAATCTTGGCGTGATGTCCGGCCCGGCCGAGAACGGCGTTGATGCCGGGATGGATGAGCGTGTGTTTGAGCATGGCGAGCGCCCAAGAAGACACGAACGGGAACAGGAAGCGAAGTCTGGAACGGAGCGCGGGTCTGCGACCCGCAGCAACGTAGCTACACGGCCGGCCAGGGAATAAACCGGAGCCTCAAGAGCCGGAAGGGCGCGCACCGCCCACGCCCGAGCCCGAGCCCGAATCACCGACCGCCAGGAACGGGGCCGCTTTCCATACCGGGTCGCTCGCCGTTTCTTCCGCCGGAGGCCGTCCAGCCGGGTTCGTGCGGGCGAAGCCGCCCGCGCTCCTGCGCGGC
>CAYYSX010000079.1:0-7626 GCA_964474315.1 uncultured Verrucomicrobiota bacterium
TCCCGGAATCGGCGACGCCCTGGGAGAGGACGGCCGGTTGAAGGATGAGGAACTGGTCGGCCGCCTCCGCCAACAGGCCGAGGGCTTCACCACCTTCGTCGAGCGACTCCGGGGCATTACGTTGCGTGGGTAGCTTGCCAGCGAGAGGAGGGACGGTGTGCGAAGTCGGAAGGCGGAAGGCGGAAGGCGGAAGGAGTCCCAGTCGAGCCGCGCCGTGAACTTTGGGATTTGGGCTTTCTTTGGAGCTTGGGCTTTGGCCTTTGGAGCTTTACGCCTCAATCAACACGCAGGGGGCCGGGGCTTTTGACCTTTGTGTGACTCCCAGCCCTGTTCCGGCTCTCCAGGCTCCAGTTCATTCCAGCGCCCTCCCGAAGACACCCTTGGCGGGGGCGCCAAAGGGCCGTCGGCGGGGCTGATCGCGAAGTGATCCATCGTGACTTTAGTTCCATTGTCCCGACGACTGCACCCGAGGCGGGCGCGCTCCCCATGAATCTCTTTTGAGCTTTGAGCTTTGAGCTTTGAACTTTGCCTTCTGAGCTTCCTCCCCTCTCCACCGATTGTGGCCTTGTGAACAACTTGCCCCCACCCCTTGTGGGTTTGCCCTTGCGGTCCGCGGACGGGAGCCCTTCACTTCAGTCGCCATGTACCTGAAAAACCTGACGGCCCTCGGGTTTAAGTCGTTCGCCGACAAGACCGCCCTGAACTTTCAGCGGGGCATGACCGCCATTGTCGGCCCCAACGGCTGTGGAAAGTCCAATGTCAGCGATGCCATCCGTTGGGTGCTCGGAGAACAGTCCGCCAAGGCCTTGCGCGGCGGGGAAATGGCCGACGTTATCTTTAACGGTACCGATAACCGTAAACCCCTGGGGATGGCCGAGGTCAGCTTGACCTTGGGGGATGTGGACACCGATCAGCTCCGGGCCTCGGGCGTGCCGGTGGAATTCAACGAGGTAACGGTCACGCGCCGGGTCTTTCGCGACGGCGGTTCGGAGTACTTCATCAACAAGATCGGCTGCCGTCTGCGGGATATTCAGCAGTTGTTTGCCGGCACCGGCGTGGGCAAGACCAGTTACTCGGTAATGGCCCAGGGCAACATCACCCAGATCCTTTCCAGCAAACCCGATGATCGCCGGATGGTGTTCGAGGAAGCCGCCGGCATCACCCGCTTCAAGCAGCAGAAGAAAGAGGCACTGCGGAAACTGGAACACACCGAGCAAAACCTCCTGCGGGTCGCGGACACGATCAAAGAGGTGAAGCGCCAGATCGGCTCGCTCCAGCGCCAGGCCGGCAAGGCCCGGCGCTACCAGGCCCTGGCGGCGGAACTGCAGCATCTCGATACCCAGCTCGCGCGTCATCAGTTCGACGTGTTGCAGGAGGAGATCCAGGTGCGCGATGTCGAACTCGCGCGGGCCAAGCTGGATTTCGAAGTCGGCCAGGAAACCGTCCTTCGCCTGGAAGACGAAGTCTTGCAGCTCCGTCAGCAGCTTTCGGAATTGGAACATTCCATTTCGGAACAGCAGCAGCGCGGGCTCGAGCTGAAATCCGAATCGGAACGGCACGAGAGCAAGATTGAATTCAACCGGCAACACCTCCAGGAACTCCAGGATCAGAACGCCCGGGCGCTGCACGACATCACGCAAGCCGGGGAACGCCAGGCCATCGCCACCGAGGAACTCGCCCAGGTCCAAGAGCGGCTGGCTGAATCGGAGGAGAAGGTGCAGACCCTCCGCACCGCGTTGCAGGAAAAGCAAACGGCCCTGGCCGCGGCGGAACGCGAAGTGGCCGACCGACAGGAAGCCTTGCGCCAAGCGCAATCCCGGGCGTTCGCCGCCTCCCAACAATTGAGCCGAACCCGCAACGAACTGAACCAGCTCGACCTGCAGAAGCAGGGCAATGTGGTCCGGCTGGAAAAGCTCCACGCAGAGCAAACGGCCCTCGGCGAGGAAGGAACACGTCTGGAAGCGCGGCTGGGGGAATTCCAGGCCCAGGTCGAAACGGAACGTCTGCAAGTGGCCACCAGCCGTGGAACGCTGGAGGAACGTCAGGCTCGCTTGCGCTCCCTTCAGCAGGAAATCAACGAAGCCCAGGCCACCCTCGATGGCGTCTTGCGCGAACAGGCCGGAAAACGCAGCCGGCTGACCGTCCTCGAACAGCTCGACACCCAGCACGAAGGATTCAGCGCCGGAACCTTGGCGGCCCTGAAGCAGTCCCAGCAGGTTCTGGGTTCCTTGGCGGATCGCATTCGTGTTCCGCCCGAGTACGTGGTCGCGATCGAAGCGGCGCTGGGGCATCATCTGCAGTTGGTGCTCACGGAACAGCCCGAGAGCGCGACACAGATTTTGGCCGATTTGCAGGCGCATCGTCGCGGCCGAGCGAGCATTGCGGCCTTGGCATTGCAATCAGTCGCGGTCAACCGCCTCGAGGCTCCGGCTCCCGAGTCCACGCCCGCGTTGGAGCCGATTCTCGCGGATTCCACCGAACCCCCGGTGGAGGCCGACTCGTCCGGCCAACTATTGCTGACCCCGGCTCCCGAGTTTGTACTCACGTCGGATCCGATCCCCGGGGATTCCACCGATGCCTCAGGCGGCCACAGCGTCGAGGCCGACCCATCCGTCCCGCTGCGGGTAACCCCGGATCCCGAATCCGCACTTACGTTAGAGTCGATTCCCACGGACCTCACGGTCACCCCGGCCGGCCACAGCGTGGAAGCCGATCCGTCCGTTCCACTGCCGGTCACCCCGGTTCCCGAATCCCCACTTACGTTGGAGCCGATTCCCGCGGCTTCGGCAGAAGCCCCGGCAGGCGACGGTGTGGAGGCCGATTCGTCCGTTCCACTGCTGTCCACCCCGGCTCCCGAATCTGCACCTACGTCGGAGCCGGTTCCCGCGGACGCCACGGGCATCCCGGCCGACCAGTGCGTGGACGCCGATCCATCCGTTCAACCGTTGATCACCGCGCTTCTCGGCCAGACGCGCATCGTAACCGACCTGGCCGCGGCGACCGCAGCCCTTCGTTCCACCCCTGAGGCCTTTGACTATGTAACCCTGTCCGGCGAGCTGCTGACGCGGCACGGCGTGTTCACCGGCGGTTCGGCGAATGGAACCGGAACCGCACCGGCTAGCATTCTCGGACGCAAGAACCAGATGGCGGAATTGCAGGCCGAACTTTCCGCGCTGGCGGAGCAGGTCCAGGAGGTGAGTCGTCGCAAAGGGGCTCTTCAGTCGGAACAGACCACCCTGCAGGCCAGCCTGGAGGAGGCGCGCACCGAACTGCGACAGGTGGAGGTGACCATCGCTTCGCGCGAAGGCGAGTTCCGCGCGTTACAAGGCTCGCGTCGGGCCCTGACCCAGAAACTGGAGACCGTGTCATTCGAACTGAAGTCGCTCGTCGCCCACGAGGCCGAAGGAACGGAAAAGCGCAACGGCCTGGCCGCTCAAATCTCCCAACTCGAAACCGAGGAAGCCGACGCGACCGCCGCGGTCGGCCAGTTGTCCAGCGAACTGGAAACCTCTCGCCAACAGCGCGACACCGCCCATCAGGTCGTGTCCGAAGCCCGGGTCGTCCTGGCCACCGAGGAGCAATTGTTGGCCAGCCACGGACGCCAACGTCCCCCCTTGGAGACCCGCATCCGGGAGCTCACCGCGTTGGTGGCCCGGCTTCAGCAGGAAATGGGTTCGTTTGATGAGAAACGCGGCAACTACGAGGCCGGCATCGCGCAGAGCGAACGGGAGATTCTCCGTCTGGCCCAGGACCGCCAGACCTTGTCCGAGCAACTGGCGGAGCTCGCCGAGGAAAAGCGATTCCAGGAGGGCGAAATCCAGAGCCGCGAGGAACAATTGCGCGAACGCCGCGCCCAGGTCACCGCTCTGCAATCCCGTCGGGGCCAACTGGAAGTGGAACTCACGCAGAAGAACATGGCGGTGGCCCACCTGCGCGAACGCATCCAATCCCGTTACCAGGTCGATCTCGACAGCATCCGCGGCGAGGCCATCAAAATTACCTTTGCCGACGAAGGACCGGCCCAAGTGGAGACGTTGAGCCTGGACGAGATGACCGCGGCCGGCTTGACCACCGACTGGGATGCCGTGGCCGCCCAGGTGGCCACCTTGCAGCGCCGACTCGATGACATCGGCCCCGTGAGCCTCGTGGCCATTGACGAATACGAAGAGACCGAACAACGCCACACCTTCCTGACGACCCAGTACGACGACCTGGTCAAGGCTAAGCAGGAACTCGTCGAGGTGATCAATAAGATCAACGGCGAGACCAAGACGATGTTCCTCGAGACCTTCGAGAAGATTCGCGACAACTTTCGCACCATGTTCGTCGAGCTCTTCGGCGGCGGGAAAGCGGACGTCCACCTGGTCGAAGGCGAAGATCCGCTCGAAGCCGGCATCGACATCATGGCGCGGCCGCCGGGCAAGCAGTTGCAGTCGATTTCGTTGCTGTCGGGCGGCGAACAGACCATGACCGCGGTGGCGCTGCTGTTCTCGATCTATCAGGTAAAGCCTTCGCCCTTCTGCGTGCTGGATGAGTTGGATGCGCCGCTCGATGAATCCAACATCAATCGCTTCGTGCGGGTGCTGCATCGGTTTCTGGCGCAAAGCCAGTTTGTGGTGATCACGCACAATAAGCGGACCATTTCCATGGCCGATGTCCTATACGGCGTGACCATGCAAGAGCAGGGGGTCAGCCGGATCGTGTCCGTGAAGTTCAATGCCGAGGAAGGCCAGGTGCAGCCGGCGGTTCCCGCCACGGAACCACAGCTCGACATTCCGGCCGCGGCCCCAATGGCAGTGGCCGTCGAAGTTTCCGAGGAAGCCGAGCTGGTCCTCGTGAAATGAGTGGCAGCGAACCTTCCGGATTCTTCCGGCCTCCTATGTCCCGCCCGCCCTCATCCGTAAGGTTTCTGGCGTGAAGACCGCCCCCATCCTTCCCGGCGCCGCCCTCGGAGTCTTAGGAAGCGGTCAGTTGGGCCGTTTGTTCGCCATGGCTGCGCGGCAGCTAGGCTATCGGGTTCACGTCTATTCCCCCGACACCGACACCCCGGCCGGTCAGGTGGGCGATGTGGAAGTGGCGGCGCCGTATGAGGACCTGGACCGGGTTCGGGCCTTTGCCCGTGAGGTGGAAGTGGTGACGTTCGAGTTTGAGAACGTCCCGAGTGCCACCAGTCGGGCGTGTGCCGAGGTGGTTCCCGTCCGCCCCGATGGCGAGGTGTTGCATCTCACCCAGCATCGGCGGCGCGAAAAGACCTTCCTGGCGGATCACGGCCTTCCCGTCACGCCGTTCCGCCGCATCACCACGCTCGCTGACCTGGAAGACGCCGCGCGCTCCCTCGGACTCCCGGCGGTGCTGAAAACCGCCAGCTTCGGCTACGATGGTAAGGGTCAACAGAAACTCCGCTCTCCCGAGGAACTGGCCGGAGCGTTCGCCGCGTTGCAGGGGGCGGAAGGCATCTTCGAAGCGTTCGTGGACTTCGAGAAAGAGATCAGCGTGGTCGCGGCGCGCACGCTCAACGGCGAGTTCGCCGCCTTCCCGGTTTTCGAGAACACGCATTCCCACCATATCCTCGATGTGACGCTTTGCCCCGCTGGGCTGTCTCCGGCTCTGGCTCACCAGGCCGAGGAGATTGCCCGCGCCGTGCTCGAATCGCTGAACGTCGTGGGTCTGCTGACCGTGGAATTGTTCGTCACGCGCGACGAACGCCTGTTGGTAAACGAATTGGCGCCGCGCACGCACAATTCCGGACATCTCACCCTCGACGCCTGCGTCACCAGTCAGTTCGAGCAGCAACTTCGGGCCGTCTGCGGTCTGCCCCTCGGCTCGCCGGAACTGCGGCGTCCCGCGGCCATGGCCAATCTGCTCGGTGACCTTTGGTTGGAAGCCGGTGGTGATCCTGACTGGTCCGCCGCCTTGGCGGATCCGGCCGTGAAGCTGCATCTCTACGGCAAAGCCGAACCCCGACGCGGCCGAAAGATGGGGCATCTGACGGTGGTGGCCGATTCCGTGGCCGAAGCGGCGGCCCGGGTCCGGCGGGCGCGCGAACGCTGTACCGCAGTCAGCGGTAAACCGGGTGCATCGATGTAGGCCGGGGGTGGTGCTGGCAGGATGGGAGGATGACCCGGTGCTCATCGGAGTCGGTGAACGCTGGAAGTACTGACTGGCCACGGCCGACTGGAAGTGGCGGAGCGTCTGCTCCCAGTGGCCGCCCGGCACGGGGTTCAGATGATTTTGTCGGGACACGAGCACAATTAGGAACGGTTCCACCCAGTGGCTCAGATCCACACCGTGGTCACCGATGGCGGGGCATCATCCTGTACGGACGGGTGGAGGCCGAATAACCATAGAAATCCGCGGTTCCCATTCCGTTTTTCACGTTCACAGACGACACGGATGGATGGCCTGAAGGCCTGAAGTCCTGTTGGAAGAAACGTCTCGACAACGGGTTGCTGCGTGGCCAGCGTTGCAGTGATACCAATATACCGACAGAGGATTCTGTCGATGAATCCACTGTTAGGCCGCTACGCAGTGTGCAATAGAATCCATGAAGGCACCCAGTTCATTCCTTCTCTTGGTTGTGTGCGCCGCGCTGCTCATCATGGCGTCGCCCTCAACTCACGCCGCCGAATCCTCGCCTCCCGCCCCTGCGCAAGCATGGCCACTGGCCGCTCCGGAGGAGGTCGGCATCGACTCCGTGCCGCTTGCCGAGATGTTCGACTTCATCCGTGAACGGCAGATTCCCGTCCATAGCATTCAGCTCGTTCGTCGCGGACGTCTCGTGCTGGACGCCTATATTTACCCCTACGATGGACGGACGCGGCATGACGTAGCCTCGGTCACCAAGAGCGTCACCTCAACGCTCGTGGGGCTGGCCATAAAGCACGACCACATTCGCGACGTGCAACAACCTGTGCTCGGCTTTTTTCCTGACCGCGTTATCGCCGGACTCGACGCACGCAAGCGCAGGCAGACGCTCGAACACCTCCTCACTATGCAATCGGGCTGGGACTGCGGCGTGCCTCTCGGCACTCCCGGCATCAATGCCGACCGGCAATTAGCGGAGATGCGACGCCGCCCAGACTGGGCGCAATTCGCGCTCGACCTCCCAATAATTTTCGAACCTGGTACACGCTTCCTCTATTGCAACGCCAACTGCCATCTCCTGTCCGCCCTCCTCACACGCGTCACGGGCACCAACGCTCTCGCCTTCGCACAACGCGAACTCTTTGATCCGCTCGGCATCCTTGATTCCGCCTGGCCCGCCGACCCGGAAGGCAACAACTTCGGCTGGGGCGACCTCCAGTTGCATCCGCGCGATATGGCCCGGCTCGGCCAGCTTTTCCTCCAGCGCGGACGCTGGGCTAGCCGCCAGATTGTTCCCGAGGGTTGGCTTCGCGTTGCCACCCTCGCGCACGTCCAGCGCACTGGTGGCAAGGACCACTACGGCTACTACTGGTGGGTGAGCGACGAACTTCCCGGCCTGTTCGAAGCCGTGGGCCGCGGGGGCCAGCGCATCACCGTCTGGCCGGACAAGGAACTCGTGCTCGTGTACACCGGCGGTGGATTCGACCCGGGCCAGCTCGCCCCGTTTATCCTGAAATCGCTGAACGCCGTTAAATCCGACGA
>CAYYSX010000079.1:7726-9321 GCA_964474315.1 uncultured Verrucomicrobiota bacterium
GTGGAACGCTTCTCCACCGACAAACTGGTGGAACTCCCGTTCGCCTGCAAAGGCCGCTGGCTGACCGCCAACACCTTCCTGCTGGAACTTGACCGCGTCGCTGGCATCAGCCTCTACCGCTTCAAGCTCTCCTTCGCTGACGAAGGAAACTCCGTGACCATCGCCCTCAGCGAGCGGACTGGATTGGGCGAGGAAGTTTTCTACGGCAGGACAAATCCTTAAAATCATGAGCAACAAGGCGAAGATTGCCAGTCGAGTGGTTCAGCACATATGGATAAGTTGGCGAGCGTTTCGGGCAGAAGCAGCAGTATTTCTAGAGCATGATTAATTATGTGACTTTGCATTTTGTATTTTGGCGGCCTCACAATCCGGCTGCAGGCAACGCCGGGATCGCCTCTCGTTTGACAATCGATCACCATGGGCCCGGCGTGCCTGAGCCGGAGCGTTAGGCCACTTCGCACGTCATGCCGACATGGAGCCAGCACGCTTGTTTTAGTTGCCGGAAGGTTTTCAAGAAGCCGCACGAGCATTCGGTCACGCCGACATTCCGCCGGTGTCCACAGTGCGGCGGTCAGATGGTTGCGATGGGCTACAGGCACGCTGCAGCGCCGCCCCGCTGGGCCGTCGGACGGTTCGGATAATTTATCAGCGACTGTTGCAGTCCACCGGCGTTTCCGGCGACGGTCGCTGAGCTTGGTCGTTGACCACCGAGTCCACTCTCACACCAACCATGTATTTCTGGCGCATCGAAAAACTGAAGACCGAGATGGTCGCGCGTCCCTTGTCCGAACGTGAGGTGCTGCCCTATCTGGTCGTCTTTGTCGGTTTGTTCACCGCTTTCGGTTACCTCCCACAGGCGGTCACCAACGTCTGGGACGGACTCGAAGCGGTTTGGAGCGTCGCCCTGGCGGTCTTCGGTACGATCTACATCTACCGACAGAACGGCGGCGCCGACGGACAGCATTTCTTGCAGCGTTACTTTGCCATTGGCTGGGTCGTTACGATTCGCTGGCTGGCAATAGTGGTTCTGGCAGCCGTTGCCTTCGTTGCATTAGCGGAGGCGTTGGGGAATGAGGCAGAAGAGACGACTTGGTATGAGTTTGTGTTTTTCGCCCTCGTGGAGGCGGTTGTTTACTGGAGGATTGGTCACCATGTTCGAGATTTGGCACAGAGAGCGAAGGCGGTCTAACCAGCGCTTCAGCGAACGTGCGCCCCACTTTTCCGCTCGGCGTCTTGGCAAGCTTCGGATGTGGACTGTGCGCTTCCCCCTGTCGCCCAGCGCACGTGGCTAAGCTTGGTCGTAGGCGTTGCTGGGCGCCCCGAGGAATCCTTGCTCGATCCACTTTAAGTGGATACGATTCCTGCATGAACTACGGACACCTCATCACTGTCGAGCCAGATAAGCGCAGCGGCAAGCCGTGCATTCGCGGGATGCGGATTACGGTTTACGACGTGTTGGAATATCTCGCTTCCGGCATGACCGAAGACGAGATTCTCACCGATTTCTCCGAACTGACCCGTGAAGATATCAGGGCGTGTCTCGCCTTCGCCGCCGACCGCGAACGCAAGCTCTTCAATGCCGCTGCGTGAAACTT
>CAYYSX010000079.1:9421-21935 GCA_964474315.1 uncultured Verrucomicrobiota bacterium
CTGCTGCCCGGCTTGGTGACGTTGGTCAGGCGCATGTTCACCCCCGAAACCGGATAGGTGAAGCGGAGGTGATCGAATCCGAGCAGGTGCAGCATCGTGGCGTGGAAATCATGCACGGAGACGCGATCCACCACGGACTGATAGCCGAAGTCGTCGGTCTCGCCGAAGGAATGGCCGCGCCGCACGCCGCCACCGGCCATCCACAAGGTGAACGCCGAGGGGTTGTGGTCGCGGCCAATGAACTGCATCTCCATCCCGCTGCGGTTTTCGCGCATGGGCGTGCGCCCGAATTCCCCGCTCCACACCACCAGCGTGTCCTCCAGCAATCCCCGCTGCTTGAGATCGGTGAGCAACGCCATGAGCGCGCGGTCCACGCTCTGGCACTTGCCTTTGAATCCGTGGTTCAAAGCCTCCGATTCCGCGGCGCCGTGGGAGTCCCACCCCCAGTCGAACAACTGGACATACCGCACCCCGCGCTCCGCCAGCCGCCGCGCCAGCAGACAGTTGTTGGCGAAGGATTCCTTGCCCGGTTCGGTGCCGTAGAGTTGATGGATCACCGGCGGTTCCCTGGAGATGTCAAAGGCGTCGCTGGCGTCCACCTGCATGCGGAAGGCCAGTTCGTACTGCGACAGGCGGGTCTGGGTCTCCGGGTCCCCCACTTCGCGCGCCGTCCGTTCGTTCAGGTCGTAGAGGGCGTCGAGCGTCCGGCGGCGGAGTCCGCGGGTGATGCCGGGCGGATTGGACAGGAACAGGACCGGATCCCCCTGCGACCGGCATTGGACGCCCTGGTACACCGACGGCAGATAGCCCGAGCCCCACACCGATTTGCCGGCATCGGGATTCTTCCCGCCGCTGGTCAATACGATGAAGCCGGGCAGGTTCTGGTTGTCCGATCCCAACCCGTAGGCCGCCCACGCCCCGGCGCTCGCTCCGCCCGGATTCTGCGTGCCGGTGTGCATCAACAGTTGCGCCGGACCGTGGTTGAACTGGTCGGTGTACATGGACTTGATGAAGCACACCTCGTCCACCACCGACGCCAACAACGGCAGCCGGTCGGACACCCACTGGCCGCTTTCGCCGCGCTGCCGGAAGGCATACTGCGGGCCGAGCATCTTCGGCACCCCCTGGATGAAGGCGAACTGCTTCCCGGCCAGCAGCGACGACGGGCAATCCTCGCCATCCAGGCGCTGCAGCTCCGGCTTGTAGTCGAAGAGTTCCAACTGGCTCGGCGACCCCGCCATGTGCAGGTAGATCACCCGCTTGGCGCGCGCCGGAAACGACGCCGGAGACGGAGCCAGCGGATTCGAAGGGTCCTTCGCCGGGGTTCCGGCTGCCCCCCAGGCGCGCCCCGAGTGGGCGGCCAGCCAAAGCGCCCCGAGTCCGCTGGCGCAGTTCCTGAGAAAATGCCGGCGGGTGTCGTGGCGCAACTGTTCCAGGTGCAGCAGCGAGTGGAAGTCATTCATGGCGTCAACGGGTGAGGGCGGTGTCCAGATTGAGCAGGGTGTTGGCCACCAGCACCAACGCGGCGCGCTCGGGAGTGGGGCCCAGTTTATCCGCTGATCCGCGGTCGGCTTGCAGGTCGCCCAGGGTCCCCTCGTACAGATCCAGCAGGCGGTCCACCAAGTGGCGCGGTGGCGTCTCCAGCGTGAGCAACCGGCAGGCGTACTGAATCTGGTCCCGCGGGGTGTCGCCCGCCGCCTCCATGCGGTTGGCCAGGGACTGGGCCATTTCCAGGAAGGCCGGATCATTGAGCACGGTCAGCGCTTGCAGCGGCGTGTTGCTGGGCAGGCGGCGGGCGGTGCAGGCGTCTCGCGTCGGCGCGTCAAACGTCAGGAACATCGGATACCCGCTGGTCCGCTTCTGATAGGTGTAGATCGCCCGGCGGAACCGGTCGGCGTCCTGCGAGGTATTCCACCGGTCGCCGCTGTACACTGTGTTCCAGACCCCTTCGGGCTGCGGTGGAAAAACGGGCGGACCAAAGGGCTTGGTGGCCAGGGAGCCGGAGAGCGCCAGCGCCTGATCGCGGATCATTTCCGCGGTGAGCCGCGCGCGCGGACCGCGGGCGTACAGGCGATTCCCCGGATCGAGCCCGGCCAGCGTTGGCGTAACCCGGGCGCTCTGGGCGTAAGTGGACGACAACGCGATCTCTCTAAGAAACTGTTTCAGCGACCACTTCATCTCCCCGCGCAATCGCAAGGCCAGATGATCGAGCAATTCCGGATGCGTCGGCCGCGCCCCGCTGGTACCGAAATCTTCCAGGGATTCCACGATCCCCCGTCCCAACATCTCCGCCCAGAGCCGGTTGGCCAGCACGCGTGCCGCCAGCGGATTGGTGTCGCCGACCAGCCAGCGCGCCAGGTCGAGGCGCGTGGGCGGACGGTCCAGGGCCGGGGGCTGCACCACCGCGGGAATCCCCGGGGTCACCGCCTCATCCCGCGTCAGGCGATTCCCGCGGATGAACACCCGGGTTTCCCGGGCGGCGAGGGCCGGGCGTTCCCGCATCACCGGAACCCGGGCTCCCGGGATGTCCTTCAACCGGTCATCCATCGCCTGAAGCGACTTCCATCGCTCCCGGCGGCCGGCGTCTGCCGCTGCGGTCGTCAGGCGGTCGTCGGTAGAAGCCGACAAGGCAAAGTTCCGCAGCGGGCATCCCTGGATTCCGCTATTGGAGGCGATCCCGTGTTCGATGCTGAGTTCCAGTGTCCCTCCGGGCGGCGCCTCCAGCGGCTGGGCCAGCACGAGGATCACTCGCCGGGGCGTGAGCATCGTGGGGAAACTGCCGAAACCGCCTCCGGAATCGATGACCCGGAAGGGATCGTGCGGTCCGCTCAGGTGGTCCGCGATCACTTCCTGGAAGGCCACCGGCCGATTCGTCGCACCCTCGCCCTCGCTTGGCACCGAAAGCTGGATCTTGGAGAACGCCTGCCCCCGCTCCGGCGCCCGTTTGGGATCGTCACCCTCGGGAAAGAGGTCGAGCTGCAGCGCGGTCAGGCCGGGCACGGCGGGAATCGTAAGGGTGTACACCACCTTGATCGGCAGCGTTCCGCCGGCGCGGACCCGTCCCTCGGGCGTCACGCTCAGCGTCCCTGCGCTGGCCTGGGCCTCGGCGGGTACCACCGGACGCCAGTCGGTCACCGCGGCGGCCACCGCTTTGCCTTCCTCGTTCAACGATTCCCGCAGCGCCAGCCGTTCGTGCTGGAGCGCGATGACTTCGTCGCGACGCGCCGGGTCCTGGGCGAAAAGCAGGCGCGGGAAGTCATCGTTCTGGTCGCAGTCCTCGGTGTTGTCGAAGAAGGCCATGAACCGGTAATAGTCGCGCTGGGGGAACGGATCGTACGGGTGCGCGTGGCACTGGGTGCAGCCAAAGGTGGTGGCCTGCCAGGCGGTCCAGGTGGTGTTGACCCGGTCGAGCACGGCCGCGGTGCGGTACTCCTCGTCATCGGTGCCGCCCTCGGTGTTGTTCTGCGTATTGCGATGGAAGGCGGTGGCGAGGAGATCGTCCGCCGTCGGATTCTCCAACAGATCGCCGGCCAGTTGCCGGAGGGTGAACTGATCGAAGGGCAGGTCCGCGTTGAACGCCCGGATCACCCAGTCGCGCCAGGGCCAGACGTCGCGGTGCGGATCCTTCTCGAATCCATAGGTGTCGGAGTACCGGGCCAGGTCCAGCCACATCGCGGCCCAGCGCTCCCCGTAGTGCGGCGAAGCCAGCAGACGATCCACCACCCGTTCCCTGGCCGCGCGCGGATCGTCCCGGCGATCCTCGACGAATGCGGCGTACTCCCGGGGCGTGGGGGGAAGTCCGGTCAGATCCAGCGTCACCCGGCGCAGCCATTCGGCGGGGGTGGCCTCCGGGGACGGCCTCAAGCCCTCCACCTCGAGGCGCGCCAGAATGAAGCGGTCGAAGGGCACCGCCGCCCACGAAGCGTCCTTCAACGCCGGCGATTCCGGTTCCCGGGGCGGCACGAAGGACCAGTGCTCGCTCCACACCGCGCCCTCCTCGATCCACCGCCGCAAGGTGGCGATCTCCTCCTCCGAAAGCGCCGGCCCGTGCTCCGGCTGCGGCATGCGCTCATCCGGGTCGGTGGAGATCACCCGGCGGATCAATTCCGACCCGTCGGGATTCCCGGGCACGATGGCCGCCTTTCCCGACTTGCCCGCCGCGAGGGCCTGGTCGCGATAGACGAAGGAAATCCGGCCCGCCGCCTTGACCCCGCCATGACAGGCCGTGCAGTGCTGGGCGAAGAGCGGACGGATGTCGCGGTTGAAGTCCGCCGCCGGACCGGCGGCCAGTGCGGCGATCCAGGGCATGAGCAGGCCGAGGATCACCGCCCCCGGCCCCCGGCCCGGTCTCCGGAAACTCCCCCAAATCATGCCGAAATCTTCCCTGCGACCGGAAGGTCCGGCCAGACATTTTCGAGCTTGGGGAGGATGGAAAAAGCAGTCGCCTGGAACGGATCGGGCACCGTGATTCGAGATACCCTGGCTCTGACGGAGCCACAGACCCCAGCCCATAGAAGGGTTGAGCCGCCCGGCGATGCCCTGGGGTTCAGGCCCTCCCTCCCTCCGTTCGCCCATCCCGGACCTTGCCAATGCCTTTTATCGGCGCGGCCTGAAGGACCGGGAGAGCCGTCTGGGGCTGCGGCTGCTTGACGTTGCCCTGGGCTGAGGGGCTCATGCCTTGGCACGGGCGCATCTTGACCCTGTCCTTACCGGGATGGCGATCGGGGCGGGGACGAAAGCTCCAAACGCCACGTTCCAAGTTCCAAAGAAGCTCCCAGGACCCACCTCCAAGCGTTCCCTCAGTTCCCCGGTGGGTGGCACCGCTCGACAGGCAAGACGGCGACCGAAGCCGGGTCCGCCAACGCCTCATTCCCAGGCGGTCTGGACCGGAACGGGGAGCTGGGAGCTTGGGATTTCTTTGGAGCTTGGGTTTTGGAGCTGGGAGCTTCCCAGGGGTGGTCGGGCGGGCGAGCCGCCCGCGCTCCTGCCGGTCAGGACAGGGTCAAGATGCGCCCCTTGCCACCAACATCCACTTCCCTATTGCCTTCCAATATGAGCCATGGCAGAGTCCGTTTCGTGAACCGCAAACCGGAGGTTTGGCAGGGAACGTTGGCCTTGATGGTCTTGAAGACCCTGGAGCGCACCGGCGCATTACATGGGTACGGAATTGCCCGGCGGATCGAGCAGACCAGCGCCCAACTTTTGTCCGTCAACTACGGCACGCTCTACCCGGCGCTTCTGAAGCTCGAGCAGGAGGGATACATCACCTCCAAGTGGGGCTTCTCTGACAACAATCGGAAGGCCAAGTACTATGAGTTGACCCGCGCCGGGAGAAAACAGCTCGAACGGGAAACCCAGGAGTGGGAACAAATGGCGGCGATCCTCGCCCGATTCCTGAATCCGCAGGAGGGACTGGCGTGAGGGGACTTCGGGCACATTGAGGATTCCAGGTTCATGAGTTAACAATGCGACACCACAACATATTTCCTATGGGTTTCCAACAGGTTGTGACGGAGGGATCAGTAATCAGTGACCAGTGACCAGTGATAAGTGATAAGTGATAAGTGACGGGCACACGAAAGACAGAAAATCACGGCCAGGAGTTTCCATGAGAAAACTACGCGCATGGATGATGAGGTTCGGCGGCTTGCTTCAAAAGCAACGCCAAGACCGGGAACTCGACGAGGAGATCGAGAGTCATCTCCAGATGCACATCGAGGACAATCTTCGCTTGGGCATGACACCCGACGAAGCGCGACGTCAGGCGATGATCAAGTTGGGAGGGATTGAGTCCACCAAGGAGGCTTACCGCGATCAACGCGGATTGCCATGGTTGGAATCGCTTTGGCAGGACCTTCGCTACGGCGCGCGGCAACTGTGCAAGAATCCCGGCTTCACTGCCGTGGCCGTGCTCACGCTCGCGCTTGGCATCGGGGCCAACACCATTCTGTTCAGCGTCGTGGACGCGGTCTTGCTGAAGCCGCTGCCCTTCAAGGAGCCGGAAAAGCTTGTGCTCATCAGAGGCGGTTTCAACTTCTTCTCCGGCGGGGACTTTCGCGACCTGCGCGAACAGGCGCAGACGTTCGAGGCGGTCGCCGCCACGTCGTCCGAAACTATGAATCTCTCGGGTGATGGTGATCCAGTGCGGGTCAACAGTGCCCGAGTTTCCGCCAATCTATTCGCCCTGCTGGGCAAAGCGCCTGTTCTCGGACGCGCCTTTTCGACCGAGGAAGAACAGCCGGGTGCTGAGCCGGTCGTCGCCATCAGCCATGGACTTTGGCAACGGCGGTTCGGGGGCGATCCGAATATTCTTGGCCGGAGCATCCGGCTGGACGCGCAAAGCCATACCGTCATCGCCATCCTGCCGCCGGTGTTCAATTATCCTGATAAAACCGAAGTTTGGACACCCCTCAGGCTAAGTCCAGCCGAGTTGGACGATTATCATCAAGCCTATTTCCTCAGCTTGGTGGCCCGCATCCGGCTTGCGACGACCCCGGCGCAAGCGGACGCCGAATTACAGGCCATCACGGCCCGCAACCAAGCTAAGTATCGCGATTCTCGGGCCCCCGATTTTCGAGCCGACTGGACGCTCCATACCATGCCGCTGCAGGACAGCTTGGTGGAAAACGTGCGACAGATGCTGCTGATTCTGCAGGGCGCGGTGGCCTTCATCCTGTTGATTGCCTGTGTCAACGTGGCCAATCTGCTCCTGGTGCGGACCATGCGCCGACAGCGAGAACTGGCATTGCGCCTGACATTGGGTGCCAGTCGGGGGCGCCTTGCGCGGCAACTGCTCGTTGAAAGCGGATTGCTGGCGGCACTGGGTTGCGCCGCGGGCCTTTTGTTGGCCAGCGCCGGCCCAAGCCTCATCCGCGCCCTGCTGCCGGCGGAGTTCCCTCAACTTCACACGTTGGCTCTGGATGCACGAGTGCTCTCGTGCTCGTTGGTCATGGCGACGCTGACAGCATTGGCTTTCGGTCTGGTTCCCGTATGGCAAACGCGTGACCTCGCCTTGAATGATTCGCTCAAGCAGTCGGCGGCGACGGGCAGCGCTCGCGCCAAGACCCATCGCCTTCGCGCCGTCCTGGTGATCGCGGAATTTGCCCTCACGATGGTGTTGTTGGCGGGCGCAGGGTTATTGATCAAAAGCTTCGTTACGTTGCGCAGTGTGAAGCTGGGCTTCGAGCCGAGGCATCTCTTGACCGGGCGCGTCGAGCTATCGGAGCGATCTTATCCCGGCGGGGAACGCAGGCTGGCCTTTCAACAGGAATTGCTGGAACGCATTGAGGCGCTGCCCGGCGTTCAATCCGCCGGCATCATTTCGCGTCTGCCGCTTTCCGGGAACAATACGATCAGGCTCTTGGAAATCGAAGGGTATCCGCCGCCCGAGTTCAAGTCCGGCGGCGAGATGCAGGCCGCCGGCATCCGCTCCGTCAGTCAGGACTACTTCCGAACCATGGGAATTCCGCTTCGCCGGGGCCGCCTGCTGGCGGACCCAGACCGCGAAGCGACCCAGCCCGTGGCGGTCATCAACGAGGCCATGGCGCGAAAGTACTGGCCGAATGAGGAGGCCATCGGAAAGCGGGTCAAGCCGACGACCTCGGATTTGCCGTGGCTGGAAATTATCGGCGTGGTGGGAGACGTGCGGCATCAAGGGCTGGAGCGGCGACCCGCTCCAGAGCTCTACGTGACGCTGGCGCAAAGCCCGCCCAGCCAAGTGAACTTCGTGGTGCGGACGGCTTCCAATCCGGCGGCACTGGCCGCTTCCGTCCGAAGGGTCGTCAGTGATTTGGATTCTGATCAGCCGGTTTACCGGTTGCTGAGCATGGAGGATCTCGTGGCGGACTCGAGCGCCACGCCGCGATTCCGAACTGTGCTGCTGTCGGCCTTTGGCGGGCTGGCGCTTCTACTGGCTGCGGTGGGCATTTACGGCGTCCTGTCGTCTTCGGTCGCGCAACGCACGCGGGAAATCGGTATCCGCATGGCCTTGGGTGCGCGGCAACGCGATGTGCTTCAAATAATCATCCGGCAGGGAATGAAGCTTGTGGTCGTGGGGATAGCGATCGGGGTGACCGCTGCGTTCGCTTTGAGCCGCCTGTTGCGGAGCTTTCTTTACGAAGTCGCACCCACCGATCCCCTCACCCTGACTGCGGTCACGCTCATACTCACGGCGGTTGGCATTGTGGCCTGCTGGCTGCCCGCCCGCCGCGCGGCGAAGGTGGATCCGCTGATGGCGCTTCGCCACGAATAGCAACGACAGGGACAGGAGTCATGATGCACATTCGAGAATTACGCGGGTGGCTGGCGCGGCTCTTCGGTATGTTCAATCGCAAACGACGCGAGCGTGAATTCGCCGAAGAGTTGGAAAGCCATCTCCAGATGCACATCAAAGGTAATCTGCGATTGGGCGTGACGCCCGAAGAGTTGCAACATCAGCCGTTCAAGGAATCCGCAACCAAATCCATCGTCAGGAAGGATCGGAGTCCCGCTCTATCGCACTCGCAATCCCTCCAAAGAAGCAAGCTTGGAAGCTTTCGAATCGAAACTCCAGAAATGGTCGCAGTTCAAGATCAGGGCCGAGGCGACATGAATCAGGTCGTAGGTACGGAAGCCGCTTCTGGCGGTGTGGCGCAAGGCAAGTTCCTCGAACTGCCGCTCCAAACCCGGCAGTTCGAGCGGAACGAGACGGAGAAAAGCTCGTTCTTCCAGATCGGTCCGGAAAATCGCCTGGGCCGCCGCGGCCTGCTCGAGAGTAACGCGGACCTGTCCCGGCCGGCTGGCGCTGAAAACATGGAGTTGCAACGCATTGATCACTTCCAACCGGTGCAGCCACGTGATGGGCAGAGGTGCGCCGGGCGTGTCCTTCACATTCTCCAGCAAAGCGAAGGCCTCTTCGGAGTCCGGCAGCCGGAGATACAGCCGGGAAAAGAAATTCGTATCCGCATAGGCCTTCATTCTCCCCTGATCAATTTATCGGCCATGCGCGTTTGCGCCCGAGAGAGAGGTTTTGGGAATAGCTTTTCCAGCCGCCCGCGAAAATCCGGAAGCGCGGCCATGCGATCGGGGCCGGCATCGGGGCGAACAGTGTATGTGCGTCCGTTTCGGCGGCGGATCCTTGCAGCGCCATCGCGGTCCGAGGCATCGAGCACCGCGTTGGGAACTCGGTCCAGTTCGCGGACGGTGAAGGTTTTCATGGCCGACAAGTTGTCGGCGTTCGATGGATTCGTCAATCCCGGAGAAGATTGAAGAACACGAGGCCTTTGTTCCCATGAGAAAACTGCGTGAATGGATGATGAGGTTCGGCGGGTTGCTTAAGAAGCAACGCCAGGACCGGGAACTCGACGCTGAGATCGAGAGCCACCTCCAGATGCACATCGAAGACAATGTTCGACTGGGCATGACGCCCGACGAAGCGCGTCGTCAGGCGATGATCAAGTTGGGAGGGATCGAGTCCACGAAGGAGGCTTACCGCGATCAACGCAGCCTGCCGGTGTTGGAAACGCTCGGGCAGGACCTTCGCTACGGGGCGCGGCAATTGCGCAAGAATCCCGGCTTCACCGCCGTGGCCGTGCTCACGCTCGCCCTCGGCATCGGGGCCAACACGGCCCTCTTCAGTCTGCTGGATGCGGTGGTGCTGAAGACGCTGCCGGTCAAGGCGCCGGAGGAACTGGTGCTCTTCAACTGGCTCTCAGGGCCGAACCGGATGGCGCGCAATGTATTTGGTGACGTCGGGAAAGACCCGGCCACCGGACTCATGACCAGCACTTCGTTTTCCTACCACACCTTCGAGCAGTGGCGCGACCAGCATCAGGCGCTCGCGGAGGTGTTTGCCTTTACCCCCAGAGGACTGAGCGTGCGCGCGGACGGCGAGGCGGAATTCGTTAGCGCTCAGTTGGTTTCCGGCGGTTATTATGCGGGCTTGGGCGTGCAACCGATACTGGGCCGAACCATCACGGTCGAGGACGACCAAGCCGCGTCCAGTCCGGTCGCCGTCATCACCCACCGTTATTGGCAGCGCCGATTCGACCTGGATCCGGCAGTCGTGGGGAAGACAATCCAAGTGGACAGCGTTCCTTGCACGATCATCGGCGTGACGCCGCCCGGATTTCACGGTGCGCTGCACATTGGCGAGTCGCCGGATGTCTCGATTCCGCTGGCAATGGAGCCGCAGTTGCGTCCGGAGAATTCGCAACTGAACCGACCGTGGGTCTGGTGGCTGCGGGTCATGGGACGTTTGAAGCCGGGCGTTTCGGCGGAACAGGCGCGCGCGGGATTGGAGGTCACCTTTCAACACAGCGCGGAGGAAGGCTGGATGGCGGCTCCGGCGCAGAATCAGCCAAACGGAGAACCACGCGACGTGCCCCGGCTAAAAGCGACCGACGGCAGCCAGGGGCTGACCCGGATGCGGGAGAAGCATGCGCAGTCCCTGAGGATTCTGATGGGAGGGGTGGGACTGGTGCTGCTCATCGCCTGCGCGAACGTCGCCAACCTGTTGTTGGCGCGCGCCGAGACGCGCCGGAAAGAAATGGCGACGCGGCTGGCTGTGGGCGCGGGCCGCTCGCGATTAATCCGGCAATTGCTGACCGAGAGCCTGTTGCTCGCCGGTATGGGCGGCGTGCTGGGCGCCTTCCTGGCCTACTGGGGAAAAGACCTATTACTGGCGTTGCAACCCTGGGGCGGATCGCAACTCGCGCTCGATCTCAAACTGGACTTCCGCGTTCTCGGCTTCACGACCGCGGTTTCGTTGCTCACCGGCTTGCTGTTCGGACTGGCGCCGGCGTTCCGCGCGACGCGCATCGATCTGGCTCCGATACTGAAAGAGAGCGCCCGAAATTCCAGCAGTGGCGCGCGCTCCCCGCTCAGCAAAGCGTTGGTGACGGCGCAGGTCGCGCTGTCCCTGGTCCTGCTGATTGGCGCGGGATTGTTCGCGCGGACGCTGCATAACCTGCAAACTCTGGAGGTCGGATTCAATCGCGAGAACCTGCTGACCTTCGGACTGGACCCGGCGCGGAACCGTTACCCCAGCGCGCAGATCGCGCCGCTTTTCCAGCGGTTGCTCGAACGCCTTGAAGCCATCCCCGGCGTGCGTTCGGCCACGCTCTCTCAAAACCCGATCCTGGCGGGGAGCCGCAACGACGCGCCTGTTTTCGTGCAAGGACAGCCGCCGGACCAAGACCGAAGGGCGGCGGTCAATGATGTGGCGGCAAACTTTCTCGACACGCTGGAGATTCCCATCCTGCGGGGCCGCGGCCTGACCGGGCAGGATGATGAACGCGCGCCGAAGGTTGCGGTGATCAATGAGGCGCTGGCGCGCAAGTATTTCGCCAATGAAGATCCCATTGGCCGGCGCTTCGGCGTGGACGACCCCGAAACCAGCGGGCAGATGGAAATCGTCGGCATCGCCCGGGACGCGAAGTATTTCGAGCTGCGCGGAGAGATGCCGCCCACCGTTTATCGCCCGTATTTTCAGGACACGGCGGGAAGCGCCTATTTCACAGTACGCACGACCGGCGATCCGGTGGTGATGATCGCAATGATCCGGCAGGCCGTGCGCGAAGTGGATGGCAGCCTGCCACTCGGCGACCTGCGCACCCTGCGCCAACAGGTGGAGGGGAGCTGGCAACAGGAACGATTTTTCGCCGGCCTATCCGGCTTCTTCGGACTGCTCGCGCTGTTGTTGGCGGCCATCGGGCTGTATGGCGTGATGGCTTATGGCGTGGCGTGCCGGACTAAGGAAATCGGCGTTCGCCTGGCGCTCGGCGCTCAACGTTGGGATGTCATTCGATTGGTGATACGCGAATCACTGGTGCTGGTCACGTTGGGGATCGGCATCGGCTTGGCCACCGCGCTGGCGTTGACCCGGCTGATCGCCAATTGGCTGTTTGGGTTGACGCCGAATGATCCGGTGACGATGGCCGTGGCCACCGTGTTGCTGGTCGCCGTGGCCGCGGTGGCGGGTTATCTGCCCGCCCGGCGCGCGGCCCGCATTGACCCCCTGGTGGCGCTGAGAAGCGAGTGATGAAGGGACCAAGTAATCAGTAATCGGTAATCAGTGACCAGGGCATGGAAGACAGGAAATTACAGCCAGAAGTTCTATGAGAAAACTGCGCGGATGGATGCTGAGGCTCGGCGGCTTGTTCAAAAAGCAGCGCAAAGATCGGGAACTCGAGGAGGAGATCGAGAGCCATCTTCAGATGCACATCGAGGACAACCTTCGCTCGGGCATGACGCCCGACGAAGCGCAACGTCAGGCGATGATCAAGCTAGGAGGGATTGAGTCCACCAAGGAGGCTTACCGCGATCAACGCGGATTGCCATGGTTGGAATCGCTTTGGCAGGACGTTCGTTACGGCGCGCGGCAACTACGAAACAACCCCGGCTTTACGTTCATCGTGGTGATCACGCTGGGCCTCGGGATCGGTGCGAGCACAACGCTCTCCTCGGTCATCTACGGCATGCTGCTCAAACCATTGCCCCACGAGCGACCCGGACAATTGGTGACCATCCGAGAACG